>CAZIYW010000087.1:0-21590 GCA_964543525.1 uncultured Fibrobacterota bacterium
CGGATATGAGTTGTTTCGAGGTGTGCGGTTGTGTTCCGGGGATTGTATTCCCAGGTGTTGTCGGCAAATACATTGCCTGTAAAAAGACACAATATAATTGTAATACAAAAAAGTGTTCTCATAAGCTACCTCGTCCTTTAGAGTTAATGAATAGTATTATTGACTATGGTTATTGTAGAAATTGGATGGTGGATAAATACCAGACATCAAACATCGCTTTTCTTTTGCTGGTATCGCTCTTTCTTATCTCTTGCCAATATCCATTATCCAACATCCACTATCGTTTTTAAACGCTCCAGTCAAAGCCTCATTTAAAGGTATATCGGCTGGCATGATTCCGTAAACTAGTGTATATTTAAAACAGACAGTTATTTAAAAAGGATTTGAAATGATTGCATTAAAAAATATCGATTTTATAACCGATAAAAAAGGACGTAAAAAAAACGTGGTACTCAGGGTGACCGATTTTGAGCGCATCCAGGAAGAGATTGAAGACCTTGAGGACGCTCTGGAACTGGAAAAAGCACGCAAAGACGCTACCGGCTTTAAAAAGTGGAAGGATTTCCTCAAAGAAGTCGAAGCAAAGAAAGCCTGAGCGTGGTCTACACTGTTATAATCGAAAACAAGGCACAGAAAGAGTTTCTCAAGCTCTCTCCACCGCACGATAATTCGGTAAAGAAAAGTATCAACGCGCTTGAGAAAAATGCGAGACCGCATGGTGTAAAGAAGCTCTCTGGAACAAAAGACGGATATCGTGTCCGAGTCGGCGATTACCGAATCCTCTATACCATTAACGACCGCAAAAAAATTATCACGGTTTACCGTATTCGTCACCGCAGTGAAGTTTATCGGTAAGACTCTCTTTTAATAGGATATCCTGAAATCCCGGGAAAAGAACAGGTGCTCCCGCACCTCCCAATTCGTCTTTTCATGGAGATGATTTTTTCGCAAAGTACGCAAAGGAAAGAGGAAATAATAGTGCAAATTGAATATATCAAAATGCAAATTGCAAATTGGTGGGTTTAAAGTGTAAGGTGAAAAGTTTATAAAATGGAAGTATTTTGAATTAAAATGTAATATATTTATAAAATCATATAAGAGAAACAACTTTAAAAACCGTAATTGTAACAACAATTTGTAAGTTTGGAGATAGTCTATGACTCAGAAGGCTGAACATATTCTGAAAGAGGCATTAGAACTCTCTTCCTCGGAAAGAGCGTCGCTTGTAAATAGTCTTATATCCAGTTTAGATACACCGGATAAAATGATTGACACAATCTGGAAAAATGAGATTGAGGATCGTATAGCGGCCTATAAAACAGGAAAAATGGAAACGATTTCAGTTGAAGAAGTTCTGAGAAAATACAGAATGAAATGAAAGGTTGTAGTTACCCCGTTTAACCTTGCACCTTGAACTTTCTAACCGTAAACTGTAAACTTTAAACTATCTTCTTAAACTTATAACCTTTAGCGCACTCGAGCTCACTTTCAAACTCAAGCCACTCCAAATAACCTCTATTTTTTAACTCCTACCACAACCTTATACCGATCACTCTTCGAGTCACTCCCCATTGTTACCTCGGCAATACCGACATAGGTTCCCTGTCCGACATTCCTGCTGTTTGCGTTCTGCGTGTCCCATACCACGACCCAGGCCTGATATTTGTCCGCTTTTTTGTTGTATACCATGGCCTCCTTTTCGCAGACCGTATTGCCCAGTGCGTCAAAGACCATGAGCTCCGCGGTTACCTTTTCGGGGTTGCCGACAATGCCATATGGTTTGAGCAGAAATACCAGTTCATGATCGTCAGCCGACTCATCAGTGACACCGATATTGTATGCCTCCCATACCTCTTTTTTCTCGCTTGCATACTCGCCTTCACCGAATTCATTGGGATAAGCCAGCAGGGCAAAGAAATATTTATATTCTTTCACAATCAGCGGCACTGGTTTTGTCTGTTTCTCCTGAATCTGACTCAACAGGTCCTCAATGAGTGCACCCTTTTCAATCCATATTGAGTCGGATTTGCCTTCAATCGGATCACTGGTCTTGCTTGCATAGTCAACAAGGAATGTCACGGTAGTGGCGGACTGGTTGCTCGTGGTACTCAAATCCATGGAATAGGTGCTGCCGCCGGCATGGTTGTACCCGAACGGTTTCGGCCAGACAGATGAGGTTGTTGACACGGCCTCTATTTTTTCTGAGAAAGTCACTGCCAGGGTATCGGGAATATTTTTATCGGCCGTACTTTCGGTTTTAATAGCGGGGCCGAAGATTGCTTTGGCAATAACGGGTCTGAGGCTGTCCGCTACGGCAACCGATGCCGGGAGCAGAACCCCGTCAGCACTTATCTTGGTTTTTTCGGTGATAACCAGTTTATCGGTAGTGCCGTCAACATCGGTTTTCACCTGATCGTAGCTGATATTCTGGGTTACTCTGATATCAAATCCCGCTGCTGTGCCTCTGAAACTGCTGCTTGTCAATGCACCAAAATTCCTTGATACGGGCAGAGTCAGGGCTGAAGCGAGATCGGAGAAGTCAAAGGTGTCGGGTACTGCGGTAAGGATTACCCGAACTTTATCTATATAACCGTCAGGCCTTGTATCGGTATCGAAATAGGCGACTGACTGAATACCAAATGCACTGTATACTTTAATTGGCTGTTTCCGGTTGGCCTCATTTTTCTGTTCAATGCCCATATTGTCTTTTACCCCATGGCCTGCGTTTATCCAGATCGAGTCACCGGTTTCGGGAACAATGCCGTCGGTAAATCTGTCCACGGACAGTGTGATAACCGCACCCGCGATATTCACCTCATTAAGCTCGATCATGTACTGGGCACTGCCGGGCATCTCGAGATATTTGAACGGCTTGTTATCGGAAAAAACACCCACCCCTTCGGAGAAGGTAACCAGCAGGGTATCTTTGACCGATGAGGAATTGTAGCGGTAATAATCGGCCCTGGTGATAACCGGTGCCATACCGTCGCTTATGGTTATATTCGAGGTTGTGGTCCCGGTACCGCCGGGATTGGCCTGTGTCAGAGTGGCCTTGCCCCAGGAAGACCCGACTGAGGTGGTGTATGCCTGCAGAGTGTAGCCGGAGACTTTCCAGCCCACATTCACCCCGCTGAATATGGTAAAATCCGTCCCTTTGACCGACAGGGTAACATTGGTACCGCTGTTGTCGGGCCATACAAAGGTAAAGGTCATCTTGTCAAGGTCAGACTGCTCGATATTCCGGTCGAACGTGGCGACAATACTGTCCATGGTACCGTCGGCGTTGCCGTCGAGATATTTCCCGCCGGTAATCTCATACAAGCCCTGCTGCTCGACAATGGGTATCATCTGATTCTTTTCAAGCGGGATATTGCCCACGGTGTCGGCAATACCACTGGTGTAGACAATATTGACCGAGTCGTTCCCTTCAACCGCACCGGTGGCAAAAAGAAACCGCCACTGGGTGTCACTCTCCTTTATTGCGGTAATAGACTGTTTCTGGCCGTCAGGATCGAAATTGAGGTAGATTTCATTATTCTGCAGGTTCTCTTTAATGGGCTCGGTGAAATTGACTACCAGGGTGTCAAGGTCGGTGGTATTGATTTTTGCTTTCAACACCGCGACCCCTTTGTACAGTGCCGGACCCACTCTGTCAAGTACGTTATCGCTGTACCCTTTCTTTGAAGGATAATCGAAGGTTACCTTACCGAGGCCTGCTCCTCCCTGAAGGGAATTGTCATCAATCTGCAGGCTTGCCGTGTTTACCGTGACATCGGACGGATCCGCGGTGATCATATTGGTCTGGGTCGGCCAGGAATACTCAAGGTTTTCATACTCGGAAAGTTCGTCCGCACTGTCGCCGTTTGCCTTGCGGATAAAAATGGTTATCCGGTCACCGACACCGTCATTGCCGAACGCGTCTTCGATAATGGTGGAGTCGAGAATCGGCTCCCTGGGGCCGGTTACCGAGGTCTTTTTGACAATGGTATTGCCGGAGCTGTCCGTGACACTGATCCAGACCGGATCACCTGCCGTTGCCGTATCAACTACAATCTTGTAATCCTGATCGGTTGCACTGCCGGAGATATAAGTGCCGGGATTCCACCATTTCCAGTCATAATCGGTAGTCCACCGCACATCGCCCACATTCAGATTATCCGTGGCATTCAGCTCAAGGGTAAAGGTACCGTTGGTAAAATCGGTGGACGTAAAGGTCATAAAGGGAAAGGTATCATCCTTGGGTACACCGCAACCGCCTATTTTTGAATGTTGTTCTATCCAGGATGTGGATTCATAATCCGCAGGCTTGGGCCGCTCAATTTTAAACATACCCTTTACCACCCGCAGCAGGGTAAGAAAATCATAACGATAACTGATAACCGGTGGAGTCTGGCCCCAGTATGCCGATAATTTGGTAAATGCCGCCTGCACATCATCCCAGAGCTTCTGGCGATCAATCTCGAAATGCTTTAACAAGCCTCCTTTACCCTGTGAAGAAACAGAGCCGCCGTCACCAAAGAAAAAGTGCTTAATATCATCAAGAGTGATAAACGAATCCCATAATTGGATATTCGGATCAGTCATGGACTGCTCTGATGCATTTTCAAGAGCCTTTATCGCGGTTACTATATCGATCCTGTAGTTTGAGTTTCCGGTTCCGAACAGGTCACTGCCGTTCGGATTGCCAATCAGATTCTGGTATACATTCACATGTAACGGCGCCTCCTCACCGCTGTTCATTCCCCGGTTATAAAGAACCGAGAGTGCAGCAACACCGATATAGGGATCAGGGCAGCCTTCAAGAACGCTTTTCCAGCAGAGATCTTCCGAATACCCCAGCAGGTAGTACAGGTACCAGTAATTCAATCCGGCCACAACCACTGCATTGCAGCAGCGTGCGGAATTCTCCGGTGTCGGCTCCCCCATATACTCACCACAGAATTGATTGACCGGCATAACTGTTGTGGCAAATACAGTGGCATTAGCACTGGCGCCCAGCTCCACAGCATAATCGACATAGAAATGCGGCCAGGCAATTGCCCGTGCCAGGCATGTCCAGTTCTCAACATGAAAAGGACCATACACGCCTGTAGAATTGGCGTACGGCAGTCCGTCTGCCGCAATACCGCTCTCCTTAAATCCAGTCGCTATAAGTAATTGCATATCGATACTGAAATATTCCTGTCCCATGGCGAGCGCCATCCAGTACAACGGCCCGCCCGTCTCATCAGGTGCAAGATTTATACTGGTCTGGTTTACTGAAAAAGTTTCGGCGGGTATCGGCAGCATTATCTGTGTCTGGCCGTAATAGGTATCAAGCAGACCGCCGGAAAAGGTGCCGCCGTTGGTACCGATTTTATCAAGGTAGCGGTAATCCGGATTGTAAAAATCCGGCAGCAATAATAAACTGTCTATCTGATCTAAAGTGATAGGGTCCTCGTCGACCGGATCAACAGGTATGCCGCCCGATCCGGTTTTCCAGAGAATATAGGTGCCGTAGGGTGTGCCGTCATCAGTATCACCCAGGGTGGCTGCTGCATACCGCAGTCCGTGCTGTGCAAGGGTAAGCGGTGTATTACCGGTGTAGGGCAGCGTTCGCGCGGACTGGCTCACCAGGCGAGTCTCAATCTCGCCGTTGGCAAGGTTGGTGACCGTGGCGCCTGGATCACCTTCCAGTCTGGTCCAGCGGTAATTGGGGGTACTAAACCGCCATCCCGCCAGATCTATTTTCAGAGTGGTGGTGTTGTACATGTACGGCTCAGGACCGGTAATATTTCCAGGCCCAATAAAAGTCCCCGGAAACTCTACCCGTACATCACCAAAAAGAACCATACTAAAAAGAAATACAATACTGATTCCAGTATTAATCCTGCGCATAAATCCCCTCTCTCACTAGTGTCTGTCCTAAAAATTTTGTAGAATTGTCATCTAATCCACTCCTCACGCATTGCAGAACGGGAGGACGGAACGAAATGATGTTACAAATGTAATTTTTAGACAGGCATTAACTAATATCAGACCCAATTTCTATTAAATAATATAAGCTAATCCGCATAAAGAAATAAAAACTTATTGATTTTCAGGCTAAAAATTCATTTTTTCAGTTGCAAGTCAGTGTTAAAAGTCTATGATGGAAGGGAATCAGTGTTGTGTCGCAAGTTATATAACCCTGAAAACGAGTGTCTAACTCTTTCCAGCCCTCCCCTTTACTGGCATACTATATTATACCACACAAATGCGGTTTCGTCATTACTACGATTAATAGTCGTTTACCGGAATACATGAGTTCATTTATATTTTCAATAATTTTGATTTAACCGGTTAAAAAAAACCTTTGTTTTCAATTTCTGTCTCTACAGAAATATCATTCCCTCCCGCTTTTTGGGATTTTATGTCATCACCATTTTGAAAGTAGTGTAGAGCCACCGTTTTGAAAACGGGTCTCTTTACTTTCAAACCGGTGGATTTACTACAATTTCGCACCGTTGTTAGCACATTATAAAATTCTGAAGTAAACACAGTGACTTCCTTTGCCCCGCGCAACTCATCACAGCTCCCATCACCGGCAAAAAGGCACTGCTCAGGCATAACTCCCAATTTATTCATACAGGTCAGGAAAATCTCTTTTTCGGGCTAAACCAGGCCAACAACACAGGAGAAAATCGCAGTATCAAATAACGGGGCCAGCACCGACTGCTCCCATCCCTTTCACTCAAGGCAGTCAGCCATTGCTCACCAGTCCGATTTTCAGGACTGTTTCTTTTATTTTCCTAATGGAATTAAGGGTTTCAGGGAGGATATGAGTAAGGACATATGCAAACCGTTTGTATCGTGATGCGGCAGCTTCACGGTTTTTTTTCATCCTCAATTGCAGGATTTATCTGATCGGTAATACTTTTTATTATGAGTTCCGGCTGAGTGATATGGCCGCGCAATCGATCCTCCGACTTATAAAATACCGCATCGGTCCAGACTTTCTCCGGTATTCCGAATATATCACAGGTGTGTTTACCCGGAGCCTTTATATGCCGGATACTGACAAGGTTATTAAAAAGACCGAAAAGAATTGCGGTATCTTTGTTGCTATTCACTGCAGCCATTGGTAATACACTGATGTGATTGATGAAAAATAAGAACTCCTCCTGAAAATATCAGGAGGAGTTCAAAAATAATACATCCCTCTCCCTGTTGGGGATGTATACTTACTCCTGAACACCAACTTTTATTCTGTAAACCTTCACGGTACCTTCACGGTTGGTTATACGCAAAACCGCAAGATACATACCGTTCGTAACGAGCTTTCCCTGCTTATTCCGCAAATCCCAGCAGAACCGGTTGGTTGGGGTATATGCCTCGAATTCGTCAATTATATTCCCCTGGTGATCACAGATAGTTATCTCTGCAAATGCTATATCCTTTGCATTAACGACAAAATATACGGTACCGTCACGATTAGTATTCGCCGGATTCGGCGATACACTGAATTCGAGGTCCGGTTCTTCCTCCACCGGATCGACCGGAATAATTTCCGTAATTTTCTTAACGGTAATCACTACCTGTGCTTTTTCCGATTCAAGATCATCATTATCAACGGCGACATAGCGTAAAGTATCGATCCCGTGAAATCCCTTCTCGGGGGTGTATGTTGCTTTCTCCGCATTAAGCTCAACCGTTCCGTGGCTTGGTTCATCGGCAACTCTGAAGCCGATAATACTGCCGTCACTGTCCGTTCCTTCCAGGGTAACGGTGACTGCTGTTTCCTGATCGGTTTCACCTGTTTTGTCAACAGCCACGGGATAGACAACTTTCTTAACCTCCAGTTCACAGGCGATTTCAAGAGGTGAGGGTTTGTTCGCCGCGTTATGATAAACAACCAGGGTATCGTAATACTTGTTTCCCTCGGTAAGTCCTTTAGTATCCACTGTCAGGGTAAGTATCTTTTTTGTCAACGGATCGATATTTTCCTGCTCCGGGGTAATCATCATCCAGAGGGGCTGCATCTGACCGTTGGTCTGGCCGGGATTAATGGTATTGATACTCTGCTCACCGTCAGCACCGGTCCAATCGGCAGCACCGTCATTGTCCGCATTACTGTTACGATATATGCGATCATTCTTCAGCGGGACGCCGTTGCCATCCCACGCAGTGCCTGCCGGCGGCTGGTCGGTGTTGCCCTCTGTCCGGACAAAGTCGACCCCCTTACCCTGGTCATTGAGCAGGGCGACGGAAAGCTCGGTACCGTCTTCACATGACCATCCTGCATTGACTCCCATATAAAACGTGTTGCTGTTTACACTGTTTTCGTCATCCATGACAACAACAGTCCCGCCGGATGTAACGGTAAAACCCGACTGGAACGCATACTCACCGGAGGTTTCATTGTTGTCTTTCCAGACCACTTTCCACCCGGTCAGATCGATATCGGGGCCCCGGTTCCAGAGCTCGATACCGTCTATAAAAGCGCTCTTGGGAGAGAATATTTCATTAATCACCACGCCGCGTGCGGCATTATTACTCTTCGCCGTAAGTTCCATTAAAAGCTTGCCGGTATTCTCAACTGTCAACTGAAAGTCTTTGCTGCTTTCCGGGGATACCTTAACGGATAACACTGCCGGATCAACCGCGATTGACGGTGACAGAATTTCCAGATCGATACCGGTGGTATCGGGCGGCAGCGTCAGTTCGACCGTATCCGAGCTGTAAATATCCGCAAGTGCGAAGATTTTATAATCACCGGGGTACAGCTTTTCAAGGGTATATTTACCGGGTGAAGCGAGTGCAAGAGAGCCGACTGAGGTGCCGACAAAGTGTACTTCAAGATTTGAAGCGCCGGTTACTTCACCCGATACACCGGAAACGTCCCATACCCTGAATCCGTTACTGGTACTGTACCGGGTCGGATCGGATACGTCGGTCATTCTGAAGAAGCATTCATCGGACCCGATTTTCGGTGCAGTCCATTCATAGGAGCCGCTGTTGTCTACGGAGGCTTCAATTGTTTCGTAGGTCTGGCCGTTGTCTCTGGTATATTCAATTTTCACTTTATCAACAGGATCACCGTCGGTTTTCCAGACCAGCTCGATTGTCTCACCGACATCGAAGAGTGCGTTGGGTGCCGGTTTCTCGAAAAGAAATGCTCCTGCAGGCGGGCAGGTCTTCATATAGGCCGGGCAGTTATGATACGTGACAGTAACAAATGACGAGTCACGGAACTGGGGCAGATTGAGTGTCAACTCTCCCGACGCATCAGTGTACCCGCTTCCCAGCGATTCATATTTGCCGGTTACCACGCCAACCAGGGCTCCCTGCACCGGACTGCCGTCAACTTCAACGGTAATCGACCAGTTTCCCGGACGGGGCGGCTGGTGCCGGGCGGTCAACTCCGATAAGCCGTCGGGGCTGAAGGTGACGTCAAATTCCGGATCGCCCCAGAATATAAACCCGTTAATATTAAACGAACTGCTGCACAGAGTCTTTCCATAAGTCAACGCTGCCCCGGCATGCCGTATGCCCTCCTTGCAGAGACCGTCCATAATCCCCTGGAGCATCGGCAGTGCGCCGGTAGTCGCCGAAGGTGCAGAGGACACCATGGCAACACACCCTTTGGGGTCGGACTCACTACCCTCACACATCCACGATTCGGCAAAACAGTACCGGTTTGAAAAATTGGAATTCAGGCAGGCAACATTGGTAATAAACGGCAGCTTCATGCCGTTAGTCATTGACTGTATATCCGTTGTTCTGATATTCGCGGTAACCCACCGGGTCTGGCTGCCGTGACCGGTCATACTGAACAGGGCCAATCCTTCATTAAAGACATCCAACAGTGCCTGCCCGGTAATCAGTGAACTGGTTCCCTCAACATAGCTTTTTGCAGTAAGCCCTGCGCTCTCAAAGGTTGCTACCATTTTGGCGGCAGCCTGTGGTCCGGTGTTGTCACGACATCCAAATGCGTCTGCTCTGCTCAGCCATGTCCCATCAGGCGGTTCCGTCTCGTACTTTTGAATGCGCCAGGTCTGGTAGGTCAAATTCGAATTATCATTATTTTTCGGAGTGATTCTGCCAAAATGTATTGACGGAATATCGCCGCTGCCGATAACACCGAATTTATTGTCACATTCATAGTTATTTAAAGATGCCGGTGGAATAACATTCTCATCACCGATAAAGAAGATAAACTCGGGCTTCGGACTCCAACTGTTGTAAATACTCTCTATCCAGCTGTCAATGGTGGAGGAATTCGAACCGACAGTATCAACGTTGGCAACATGAACATCAAGACCTTTCCTGATTTTCCAGTTGATAAAATCCTGCACGGCCGCCAGGGTCTGGTCATTCCCCAGAAATACATACCGGGGCACATTATCCTGACGATCCAGTGCATGGAGATACTCCGGAGCCACATTCAGCATATTCTTATAAATAGGTACAAAACTCCTGCTCGGCACCTTATCGATACTATTCAGCTCATTTTCCCCTCGTGTAGTAGTATAGTGTATCTTTACCAATGCGTTTGTCACAATGGTAACCTCATTGGTCACCGGATTAACCATAACAGGATTGATAATCAGATGTGCCACTCTGATATCACCGATAATTTCACAGGTGATAATCTGCGCACAGGCATTCGGATACAGTGCATCAGTCGAATAAATATCCTCATTTATTGCATAGGGAAACGATTCACCTGAAATTTTTGGTGGTCGTTGATACGGTGCTACTGTATATGCGCCGAGCTCTTCAGTCTGCGCTTCAAGTATCTCAAGGGATACCGCTCCCTTATCGGGGATATGTACACGGGTCCGCACCCGCTGTACATCCGGTGCTCCTATCGGAGCGGGAACAGACAACTTATTATCAATAACAAATCTGACTCCTGCACCGAAGTCACGAACAGCCGCCTCTGCGACTCGCACCTCGGAAAGAGTAAATTCAACGGTAACACCACTGCGATCCGATTCTGAGACAGCAACAATATCTGCCGAAGTACCACTCCGATAAACCACTTCTGCATACACAAAATTGAAAAGGGAAAAGAACCACAATAAACATATACATTTTTTAAACATGGTACCCCCACCCGCTTACAATGTTTAATTTTTAAATTATTTTCAAAGCCTTATTCACGTGGAAAGAGAAGTATATGAAGTATATATGGTATATACACAATATACCAAAAAAAGCGTTTTTTTTCTGAAGATAATTGAATATTCGCGGGAGCTTTTTAATTATTGCACAGAAACTGTGCACTTTTTAATACTTTAATAAAACAGTCATTTTTCTCCGGTTACACTACATTAAAAAAAATATTTGTTTTTCAGAAAGTTCTTCTGTGTGTTTATTTGAGTGTCATTAATTATTACCACAGAATATTTGGTGTTTTATCGGATAAATGTATTTCATTCACTCCTTATCAGTGACTTCAATTATTTCATACGTACGGGTACCCAGACCAATTTCTTCACCGTATTTCATCTGCACCGATGCATCAATTGCCGGCCAGAGTTCCTTGAAAATATCTTTGCCGAGTACTTTCCCGGCGATATCACAGGATGCCTGATCAATGGCGACCGGATCATACGATGCAAGAATTCCCACATCGGGATAGATCACCGGATTTTCTTCACCCCAGCAATCACAATGCCTGGATAATTTATTGACAAAATTGATGTATAAAACCTTTCCGCAGTGCTTTATTACGGCTCCCAGCGCATGCTCCACCATTTTTTCCTGAAAGACAGCGCCCTTTTCTGCCCAGTGGAAACCAACAGCATCATACCGGCAGGCGGTATAACATTCACCACAGCCGATACACTTCTCGGTATCCAGTTGTACGCCATCATTACTGAGCGTAAGCGCATTTTCCGGGCAGAAGGTTGTGCACAGACCGCAACGGGCGCACTTGTCTCTGTCAAACACCGGTGAAAAGTCGTCATGCTGTGCGAGTTTACCGGCACGGCTTGAAAATCCCATACCAAGGTTCTTTAGCGCGCCTCCCATCCCTGACAGCAGGTGTCCCTTGACATGAGAAACAACAACGATACTGGTAAAAAAGGGAATATCCGGCACCATATAGACTTTGCTGAAATGTTTTCCGGGGATGGCCACCGGGTGTTGATTCTGGCCATGCACGCCGTCAAGAATGTGAATCGGCGCGCCAACATTGCTATATGTAAATCCATGCTTATACGCCTGCTCGAGATGGTGGTATGAATCGGATCTCTGTCCTTTATACAGCGTGTTTGTCTCAACCAGAAGCGGTAGCCCCTTATATGATTTAACCCAGTCAACTATAACTTTTGTATTTGCAGGAGATATATAATTATTATTACCCGATTCGCCAAAATGCTGCTTTACTGCGACCAGGGTGTCCTCTTCGATAATACTATTGAAATCAGACGATCCGAGAAGCTGCGCTGTTTTACGCGCGCACTCTTCATCGGATTCTTTTTCAGAAAGCGGAATGAAATAAACAGGTGCGGGGATCTCAACCGTATACCCCGGAACAATTTCTCTCTTTGCCATAACTGATACCTTCCACGTTAATTAATAGTTGCCAGTAAATACAATTAAATACAATAGTGTAAAATAAGGCGATCGCAGTTCTAATGCAAAGGATTATGTCGGCAATAAACGGAAAGGCTGAATGTGAAAACCACCATTTTTTTATTGTACATCCAACCATCCATCATGCTATAATTTTGTAGAAATGAATACTGCAATAATTCACGAATGGCTCGTTACGCAGGCAGGCGCTGAAAGCGTGCTCGAGTCTATTTACAAACTCTATCCCGGTACCATTCATACGCTGTTTCACGATCCGGACGGTCTTAAAAATACACAATGGGAGCATGTCGAGGTAACGACGTCCATGTTGCAGCGACTGCCCTTCGGCCGGAAGAAATACCGGGCATATCTCCCTCTGTTTCCCATGGCAATAGAGCAGTTTGATCTCAGGGACTACAACCTTATTCTATCCTCCTCATATGCAGTTGCCAAAGGGGTACTGAACTCATCAGACCAGCTTCATATCTGTTACTGCCACACCCCCATGCGCTATGTCTGGGATCTGCAGTTCCAGTACCTTGAAACCAGCAATCTTAAACGCGGACTTAAAAGCTTCCTTGTACGGGCAATTTTTCACTATATCCGTATGTGGGATGCCATGTCGTCAAAGCGGGTGAACTACTTTATTGCGAACTCCCGGTATATTGCCCAGCGAATACACAAATGTTATAATCGAACAGCCACAGTTATCTATCCGCCTGTTGATGTGGATAAATTTACCCTGTGCAATAAAAAGGATGATTATTTCATAGTGGTATCCAGACTTGTTCCCTACAAACGTGTAGATCTGGTCGTTCAGGCTTTCAATGAGTTGGGTCTCAGACTGCTTATTATCGGTGAGGGGCCCGCAAAAAAGGGGCTGAAAAAGATAGCAAAGAAAAATATCGAGTTTCTGGGGTATCAATCACTGGAGAAGATGAATGAGTATTTAAACAAAGCCCGTGCCTTTGTATTTTCCGCTGAAGAGGATTTCGGTATTGTCAATGTCGAGGCCCAGGCTTCCGGTATCCCGGTTATTGCTTACGGCAGGGGCGGAGCGCTCGAGACGGTTATTGAAAACGAGACCGGCCTGTTCTTCTACAAGCAGGATGTTAACCGGATCATTGAGACGATAAAAGATTTTCTTGCCAAAGAGCACACCTTTGATCCCCAGGTAATTCGTAAAAATGCCGAGCGGTTTCCGCGCTCACGCTTCGAACAGGAGTACAAGGATTTCGTTGATATGGCGTGGGAGCGTTTTCCCTACAAACAATGATTTTCAGCCCCATTATTATTTCCTTCTCGTTGCAGCTCTTCGCGATAAAGTACTATTTTTACCTAACCGTATGAATAGGCACTAAAAAAGGAGGAGCGACATGGCCGATACGAGACCGTCATGGGATGACTATTTCATGGAAGTGGCGAACAGTATTTCAAAACGAGCCACCTGCAACAGAGGAAGAAGCGGCTGTGTTATTGCGAAGAATAAGCATATTCTTGTATCAGGATACGTAGGCTCTCCCACCGGACTCCCTCACTGCGACGATGTTGGTCACCAGATGAAAAAGGTGCTGCACGAAGACGGCACGGTTACGGAGCACTGTGTCAGAACAGTGCATGCCGAACAGAATGCCATCTGCCAGGCGGCGAAATTCGGTAT
Organism: uncultured Fibrobacterota bacterium; assembly: GCA_964543525.1. Lineage (GTDB taxonomy): Bacteria > Fibrobacterota > Chitinivibrionia > Chitinivibrionales > JANQEN01 > CBDVBE01. The sequence continues at coordinate 14,207 of CAZIYW010000087.1, forward strand.
TCCCCTTGAAGGGTCAACGCTCTACTGCCGCATGACTCCCTGTCGTGTGTGCGCCATGCTTATAATTAACTGCGGCATTAAACGGGTAGTATGCGAGCGGAAATACCATGCCGGTTCCGAATCGGAAACCATGTTCGATGAGGCGGGTATAGAACTGGAATATAAATATCATGAAGTGCAGAAGTATGAGTGAGTAAATAAATCCACGCTTAATTTATAATATCGTCATTCTCTAATGTCATAAATGTCATACGTAACATTTAATAACATTATTGAAATAATATGAAAGAAGCCCCGCAATAAAATTATCTCATGAAAACATATGATTGATTAGTAGTTTTTTTAGCAGATCAGATCATCCATAAGCCTGACCCGTCTCTCATGTCTTCCTCCCTCAAAGGTAGTGGTAAGCCACGTATCAAGGATAGCGGCGGCGTCTTCCGGGCTGGTAAGCCTCCCTCCAAGGGCCAGGATATTTGCGTTGTTATGCTCGCGGGAAAGTCGTGCCATCTCCACGCTGCAGCAGAGCGCTGCGCGTACGCCTTTAAAGCGGTTTGCTGTGATGGAGATACCGATACCGGTACCGCAGATAAGAATTCCCCGGGTATATTCACCGCTTGCCACCGCCATAGCAACCCTGACGCCGTAATGGGGATAATCGACCGAATCCGTGCTGTTTGTACCGATATCCTCCCAGGGAATGCCTCTCTTATCCAACTCCGATTTGATAAATTCCTTTAATTCGTATCCACCATGATCACTGCCAATGATAATTCTTTCTGAATCTGCCACTAAACAGCTCCTTTTTAGAAATAATATTGATATCGGAATCGTAAAATAACTAATGGGATCGATAACTGTTTACTTATATCATGATCTGCATTCTGCAGAAATTGATTTGTTATAATAGCTGCATTATTATATCATTATCCCATAGCTAACTTATCTATATTCAGTTCTCCAGCAGTTGTTTCTAAACCGTATCAAGACAAGCATAAAACAGATGATGTAAATCGAGCCGGACAAAAAAGTATGTAACAAATATCCCATTGAACCTATCTAATGTGGTGAATTATGAAAGAACTCGATGAGATTACCATAAAACTTGCCGCAAAGGGCAAATTACAGGCATTCAGGAAAGTGTATGACCATTACAGTAACTTTGTATGGAAAGTTGTGTATCGCACGGTAAACGGTGACGAAGATTCTGCGCAATTGATAATGCAAAATGTGTTCATAAAAGTCTATAACGACCTGAAATCATTTAAATTCCACTCCTCATTCTCAACATGGTTGTATCGAATCACCTACAATGAGACAATGGCTTATCTTAAAAAACTGAGGCGTCGACAGAAAAAGGAGTGCCCTTTTGTTGAAACAATAAACAAAAGCAGAGAAAACGATCCGTTGGAAAATAAAGAGATGGTTTCAGCAATATTACATACGTTATCAGCGGCGGATCGCTTTCTGCTCATTGCACGTGAAGTCAACAATATTCCCTTCGAGGATCTTGCAGATATCACCGGTAAATCATCGGGGGCATTGCGGACTATGCTCCATAGAATAAAAGAATCTATTCGTAAAGGATTTGATTATGAAACGGGAAGAGTTTTATCACAGGCTGTCTGACGTACCGCCGGTTCCCGATTCGCTCTATTCACGGATCGAGAAAAAAATCAGGCGGAATCGTACGGTAACAAGTCTTATGCTGGCGCTTGCAGCCAGCCTGATTATCACCGTCGGTATTACCAGTTATACCATCTATCAGACTAATGAACAGATAAGTTCCTCATCCCGGGTGTCATCGGAAGAAATCATTGATGAGCTGCAGACCCTTAATGAATTTGTTAACGGTAATTCCCTTGATGATGAAATGGAGATGTATACACTTGTTAATGCAAACTATTTCTAAATAATATTCTCAGGAGGTATTTATGCATTTCTTAAAAATCTCTTTCAAACCATTTCTCCTCAGTTCCCTGGTTATTGCACTGTTCACCATTACCGGTTATACACAGCCACCGAAAGGAGGAGGTGAATGCGCGTACCGCCATAAGTGGCGACACGATATGATGCAGGAGCTTAATCTGACGGAGGAGCAGAAATTGAAAATCCAGGAGCTTCGGGTGGAACACAAACCGGCCATAGTGAAAATAAAGGAGACCATGAAATTGATTAAGCAAAAATCAAAAGAAGAACTGTTGAAGGATAAGCCGGATAAAGCGGTACTGAAAAAATATTCCCAGGAAATCGCCGAGCAACACCGTTTAATGTCTGATGAAATGGTTACCCATCTGCTGAAAGTGAAAAAAATTCTTACCGCAGAGCAATTTGAGAAAATGCTCAGGAAGGATTTTTTTCGGGAGGGGCAACATATGGGGTCTCCGGATAAAAATCCTCCCCTCCGCAAAAAGGGTATGAAATAGCAGGGTGTTAATGTGATCTTTCAGAAAGGAGCGCCGGATAGCAACGGCGCTCCTTTCTATTTTGTATTGTAAAGAACACTGTCCGCGAATCTATTATGATTCGTCCTTAATGCCGGCAATCACCTGTGCCAGTTTTTCGCTTTTTTCCTCTCTTCCCTGTTCTTCATACATAACGCGTAACTTATCAAGAAAGGGCACCACCTCCTTTTGTATTTTCTTTTCCAGATTATCGACAATGCTGATTAATTTGACAAAGAGGGAATCGGCTTTCTCCTGCTTTCCCCAGGTAATAAAAAATTTCAGGTAAATATAGAGCGACTGTACCAGATCCATGCTGCCTGGCCCGTAAACACGTTCCTGTATACTAATAGCTCTCTTAAACAAAGAATCCGCCTTTTCAAACTTCTTTTCACCTTTATACATCTCAGCGATATTAATCAGGGAACGGGCAATTTCGGGATGATTTTCCCCCATCAATTCCTGCTCGATAGCGACTGACTGCTCAAAAAGCGATCGCGCAGCGATATAATCCTTTCTTGCGACTTCGATAATGCCCAGATTATTCAGGGCATTTGCATATACTTTACTTTTCGTACCTACTGACTCTCTGGTAACATGTAATGCTTTTTTGATCAATTTTTCAGCTTCTGTAAAATGATTCATTTTATATCGGCGCAATGCCATAACCAGTAAAACAGCGCCGGCAACATCTTTCTTATTATCCGGATCATATTCCGAATTAATCCTGAATAAAAACGTATCTGGTTTACGGAGCCGCAGTACACTCTCAAAAAATTCAGGATTCTGAAAAATAGCAGGAATCAGGTATTTAGGTGTTGTGGCATACCCCAGCTGATCAACAACAATGTAATCAACACCTTTGTTCACCATATCAACGATAAGTTTCGCATTATCTTCGGAAAAGAGATACACACAGGTCGGACGACGGGAAAAAAGATAGAAGAATCCCGATTTCCGGCAGCTTGTCACCGTCTCTTCGGGGGTATTTTCCCGTATCCACCGGGCAATACGAAAGTAGTTCTGCCATGACGGCGGATAGGGCGCCTTTGCATCACGGTGCATCCGGTATAACGCTGGAATATGTACTGCAAACAGCAGAGACAATACAAAAGGAACGGCCCTATGGTAAAGGTCCTCTCTCTCCAGCAAGGCAAACATCGGATTGCATATTCCAATGATAAACAACAACCAGATAAAGGGAATGATGCCGATAATAAACCGTACCCCGAACCATACACTCGGCCACAACAGAAGCATTGCAAAGGTTGCAGCAAGATACAAGACAAGTAACGAACGATGCGAGGGAATTTTTCTTAGGCCAAAAACGGAAAGAAGAATAATTAGAATACCTACAGGCCGGCCGAATTCGCGATGATCCATGAAAAACTGCGTGAGGGATGGAAAACAGGCAGACGGAATTTCTGACGCCACATAGCGACTGGCATTAACAAATACCCGTCCGAAAAGCTGAGCAAACCCAACGGTACCTTCATCCTGATTGTATGGATTCACCATAAAGAGCTGCTGGATATAGGAACTGCCGCCGTGACTCTGCACCCATAGTGTCCAGGGCAGTATCAACACGCCACACAGCAGCCCCACCCAGAGCGCATGATTGAATTTCCTCTGTATAAGCAGATACATTAAGAAAGCGGCAACGAGGGCGATTCCCTGGGTGCGGAAATACATTGCCAGTACGAGTCCGGCAATAACAGCATACAGCATGCGTGATTTATAAAACGGTGCTGAAAAATCAATGCGGGTGACGCCGTATAACGTTGCAATAGTAATAAAAAGGAAAGGCATTTCACTCATCATTATATGGGCAAAGCCAAGTATATGTGCGTTCGTCACCAACGGTAACAAAAGTATCGGAAAAAATCTTCTCTCAACACCAAGTGCCCCAAACAGGAAGAAAAGGAAAATGACAGTACCGATAAAAAACAGGCCGTTCAGAATTTTCACAAGTGGAACCGGTGTGAGATCGCCGTAGGGCATGATTCGCAGAACTGCGGCGATTAGCAGGGGATATCCCGGAGGATACTGAGTGTGGGCCTTGTGCTCTGCTGTCCAGATTTCTGTATACCCCTTTCCTGTGGCTAATGACTGTCCAAGGAGGTAATAGGTTAGGTTATCGCCGTTCAATGAAAGTTTCTTATCGAATATATAGCCATACCACAGGGAGGCAAAAAAGGTGATTGCCAGGAGTATAAGAATATTTGTTGTCACTGTTTTTTTATTCAAGCTTTTTCACTCCCACGTCGAAGTTACCACCATATCCGCTACTGCCCTGCGCGCGGATGAGCCTGGTTATATACTTCACGCAGATGCTCCTTTGACACATGGGTATACACCTGCGTTGTTGACAAAGATGAGTGACCGAGCAGCTCCTTGACCGCCCGGATATCAGCCCCTGCATCGAGAAGATGGGTTGCGAAGGAATGGCGCAGTACATGGGGGCTCTTTTGCTTGAGCTGACTCACTGCTGCAAGTTCCCTGCCGACAATCCTCTCGATCTGGCGCCGTGACAACCGGCGGCCATCCTTGTTGACAAAAAGCGGCGAACCAATCTCCCTCGCACTGCTGCGACACCGTATATACCGGTCAATGAGGGAAATGGCATCCGGCGTCACCGGCACCACCCGCTCTTTCCGCCCCTTACCAACGACCCTGACCGTCCTGTTTTTCCGATCGATTGTCTCTATGTTAAGTGCATATATCTCGGCCAGCCGTATGCCCGAACCGTAAAGCAGCTCCACAACAGCCCGATTTCTCAGGGCCGTCTCACCGGAAGGTGTGCCTTCAGCGATCAGATCCGCCTGTTTCCGTGTAATGAATGACGGCAGCGGTTTATCCAGTCTCGGCGTAGATAACGCTTTCGCCGGATTTACCTTTAAAATTCCGTTTTTAACACAATAGCGGGAAAATGATTTCATTGTTGCCACTTTTCGGGCAACGGTACGTGCTTTGAACCCATGCTCACGAAAGGAATAAATAAATGCGCGAAGCATGGCCTTTGTCAACACCTCTTTCAGAGCCGTTTTACCGGTTTCAGTCGACACAAAGTCAACAAACTGGGCAAGATCACGCCGATAGGCAGCAACAGTGTGTTCAGAGTAACCGCGCTGCTTGCGTAGATAATCTATAAAGGCCTGTATGGTGTCTTCTATTGTTTTCAACGGCATTGCAGGTAATGGATCTGAAATTTCTCGTAAAATATTGTTTAAAACAATCTAATATATTGTAGAGCGTATATCTACTAAGAAATGGACAGCACAGCATTCAACTAAATCACATCTGTTCCTTTTTTTATCACCCATAACCTGCCGACACGATGGTAGAACTCCTCCAGCGGCAGCGTCGTTCTCATAACGCAATTAAAAAAATTGTATCTGGCAAGATTATAATCGATGATATCATGCAGATTCTGTTTATAAAGCTGCGTTCCCGGCATGGGAGTCAGAATGGTATACCCGGCATAAACGACTTTATGGGACGCTGCATACTCCTCAAGAGCTTTAAAATCATCGTCCCCATAATCGGGAGGAACAACATAATTGCCGCGAACCTGTATGCCGTTCATATCAAATATCCGGATGGCCTCAGATATCTGCCGGGCCGATGCCTTTTTCCCGTAGCGCTCCAACTCATGCTGCCGGAAAGACTCAAACCCGCAGATAACGACTTTCAAACCGGCGCCGGCCATTTTTTCAATAAGCTCCGGGTATTGTACGACAGTATCAAACCTGATATCCATTACATACTCTTTCCGTATCTGCTCCTCAAGGATCCGATCGAACAGCCTATGTATAAAAGAAGCATTAACGACCGTGTTGGCGTCGGCGAACCGTACAATGGGATACCCATCAAGTCCTTTTAATTCTTCAATGATACTCTCGATATCCCGCTGATAAAAACGACCGTTACATTGCGGCCAGATGGAGCAGAATGTACACCGGTAAGGACAGCCAAGGGAGGTGTATAGATAAGTAACCGGCACAGTATTATTGCCGACAATATAGGTGTCTATCCAGGGTTTCACCAGGGAGCGGTCCGGTGCAATAAAACCTTCCCTTGCAGGATCCGGCATTTCGTTTCTAACGGCGGCGGCTTCAAGTCCCGCTGCGCCACGAACCAGAATACCGGCAACACTTCTGAGATCCCTCCGCCGTGAAACAGCATCAACAACTTCCCTAAATATTTGTGTGGCCATACCGGGAATGACAACATCTACAGTATCGTCGAAAAAGTGCTCCGGACAGAGAGTGGTATGCAGACCGCCGGCAACTGTAACGATATCGGGATTAAATTTTTTAACTGTTTTAAAGATACGCATACCATCATTAAATTCAGAGGCAATAAAGGTGACGCCCACCAGATGCGGATTTGAATCCTCAAGCCAGGACCAGGTAAGCTGTTCAATATCAGGTGCATCAGGATGGAGATCATATTCACCTTTCATATCAAGAAAGGAAACAGCATGATCCCTGACCGCTGTTGCAACAGTCAGTAAACCAAGAGGGGGACCAATAAGCTTCTTATGAATAAAACGCTTAGCGTCATCCGGCGCGAACTGTAAAATCCCGTTATAAGGTGAACGAGGCGGGTTAATAAATAAAAGACTGAGTTGCCCGCGTTTGTCATATTTCTTCATAACTTCCCGCACCTCTTTTTAACTCCGGCGACATCAGTACCAGTTTTATAGGTTTTACCAGTTTTATAGGTTTTATAATAAATACTTTTCATACCATTTCAGAAAGTGTGACAAAATGATTAAAATTAAAATATAGTTGACCCTGACTCCGCACAATATAAAATGGAAGAGAGGCCCTGCAAGGTTTTCAGGCCAATGTGCATTGATGAAGCAATTACTACATATCATTTTCGAATTTCTTTTCTTTTTTTATATTTTTAATCACTTATTTGAAAACTGTATA
>CAZIYW010000088.1:0-21521 GCA_964543525.1 uncultured Fibrobacterota bacterium
ACAGACGTAGGCACAGGCGCCACAGCCGGTACAGTCTTCGCCGACAAGGTCAGGCCCCGGGCCGACAATTTTTTCTATACCCCGTCCCAGTGAAGCGATAGCAGACGGCCCCAACTCCTGGCAGACCCTGGTGCAGAGCCCGCACAGAACACAGTTATCTCCTCCCGACTTTTTCCGGAACGGTGTGGTATCAACACCCTCAGAAGCTGCCAGTTCTCTGATCTCCTCTGAATCCGGATTGTGTGCCAGATAAAGCTCAAGCTGGGTCCGTCTTGCTTCACGAACCCGCTCGGAGCGAGTCAACACCTGTAACCCCTCCTCCGCCGGATATAGGCATGATGTTACAAGCCGGGACCACCCCTGCCATTCAGGGCGGGCAATCTCAACAAGACATAAACGGCATGCACCATTAGGTGTCAGGGAAGGATGGTGACAGAGTGTCGGTATCGGTATTCCCATTTCCTGAAGTATAGTGAGAAGCATGGTCCCCGCCTCAACTGTTACACTTCGGCCATCAACGGTCATGGTTATCTTCCGGCTCATTCCCATTCTCATCTTTCCTGTTAGTGCACAATAATCGAATCAAATTTACAGGTTGCAACGCAAATACCGCAGCGGTCACACCTGGCGGTATCTATACTATGTATTTTCTTCTTTTCTCCGGTAATGGCACTTCGGGGACAGGCCTTTGCACAGGCCTGACATCCGGTACAGGTATCACTAATCTCATAGGTAATCAATGCCCTGCACACACCGGCCGGACATTTTTTCTGTTGAATATGTGCCTCATACTCATCTCTGAAATGAACCAGCGTACTGCGCACCGGATTAGCAGCGGATTTCCCCAGTCCGCACAGGGAACCCTCATCAAGGATCGTAAACAGCTTCTCCATGGCAGGAATATCATCCATGGAACCCTCCCCGGCGCAGATTCTTTCAAGTATGTCTTTCATACTTTCAAGGCCCAGACGGCAGGCGGCGCATTTACCGCACGATTCTTCGGTTAAAAATTCAGTGAAGTAACGGGCCACATCCACCATACAGGTGGTATCATCCATGACGATCATGCCTCCGGAGCCCATCATGGAGCCTTCTGCGGTAAGCGTATCGAAATCAACGGGAAGGTCAAGTTTACTTTCAGGAAGGCAGCCGCCGGACGGGCCGCCGGTTTGTACGGCCTTGAAGGGACGGTCATTGAGTATCCCGCCGCAGATATCATAAATAATAGATCGCAGGGATGTCCCCATCGGCACTTCAACCAACCCGGTGTTTCTGACCTTTCCTACAACGGAAAACGCCTTGGTACCTTTGCTCTTTGCAGTACCGATTGCAGAAAACCAGTCCGCACCTTTTTCAATAATAAGCGGAATAGTTGCAAAGGTCTCAACATTATTAAGCGCCGTTGGTTTATCATACAATCCCCGCACTACCGAGCGAATATATTTGGCCCGCGGCTCACCCACTTTCCCTTCGATTGACTGCATGAGCGCGGTTGACTCGCCGCAGACAAAAGCGCCGGCGCCGCGGTTAATTTGTATATCAAAGGAAAAACCGGTTCCCAGAATATTCTCACCGAGTAAACCATAGAGCCGTGCCTCATCCATAGCATGCCGGAGACGTTCAAGTGCCCGCGGGTATTCTTCACGAACATAAATAAAACCCTGTGTGCTTTGAATAGCGTAGGCGGCTATACACATGCCCTCAATAACGGCATGAGGATCGCCCTCCATGATGGAGCAATCCATAAAGGCGCCGGGATCACCCTCGTCACCGTTGCAGATTATATATCGGACATCGCCCGGCGCATTAATACAGGCGCGCCATTTCCGCCCGGTGAGAAATCCTCCTCCTCCCCGGCCGCGTAAACCGGAACGTTCTACTTCGTTAATGACCCTTTCCGGTTCATTATCGGAGAGTACTGCGGCCAGCGATGCATATCCGCCATGTGCTATATAGTCACGTATATCCTGCGGATCGATCTTTCCGACATTACGCAACACATTACGCTGCTGCAGTGCATAAAACGGGATGGATGTATAATCTTCAATGGTTTCCTTTTTGTCAGTTTCATGGTACAATAACCGATCTACCAGCTTATTATCGAGGATTGTTTTTTCAACAATCTCTTTGACGTCCTCAGGCTTCACCCTGGTATAAAACGTTCCCTGCGGATGGAAGACAACGAGGGGTCCCTTTTCACACAGTCCATGGCAGCCGGTTTTCTTTATACCCAGCGTAACATTGACGGATGCACTTCTGGCAGCCAGTTCCTCTTTTAGCGCCTCTGCAACTTTCAGACTGCCATTGGCAACACATCCGGTACCCGCACACACCAGTATGCATTCGGTATCCAAAGGTGATTCCTGAACAATCTCCCGCCGCAATTTCTCAAGAGCGCTGAATGACTCCAGTTTTTCCACTTTACCCGGCTTCTGATCTTGTTGTACCACTGCTGCTTCAGTAGAAGTATCACAGACGCATTCATCTTTGCCGGAGCAGCACTTTTTTATTGTGGCGGACAATTTTACGGGGGTCATCTCTCCATAATATTCACCATCAACCGCTACTACCGGCCCCATGGAACAGGCGCCGACACAATGCACCGTATTAAGGGTGATGCTTTTATCTGCCGTGGTCTGTCCCGGGTTAATCCCCAGTTCATCGGACAATTGCCTGATCAGTTTATCTGCCCCTCTCACATGACAGGCTGTTCCGGTACAGACATCCACCTTATGGATTCCCCGAGGTTCCAGAGAAAAGCATTTGTAAAAAGAGACAATTGAATAAATCTGACTTCGCGGTACTCCAAAATGCTCTGATACTATCTGTATTGCCTCCTGCGGCAGATAGTTGTACCTTGCCTGAACATCCTGGAGCACCATAATAAGACTAGACTGATTTTCAGGATATTGCTGAAAAATGGTGTCAATTTCTTTTTTTTCAATAGATGACATATAAAGAAGCCCTGTCGTTGTCTTTCTAATTCAAAAGGATTGAATGTGGAATATAAATATATTCCACTTCAACCATTTGTATTACTTTTCGTTTACCTCCCGTTTTGCCTCCCGTGTGCCAGATGAAGCACCGTTATCCTCATCCAGGACTTTACAGGTGTCAAGGCCCTCATGCGCATCAAGTTCTTCATTTACCGCTACGATCAAGTCATGGCCCCTAACATTCAGCACGTAATGAACAGTACCGTTCATTGGTGTCTCTGTTAATTTTATGTAGTTATACAGATTTTATCGGGAGTACACGACTATCTTTTTTTTTACAAGCAACTCCAGCGCGATATTGGCCTGCATATTCGCAACTATGGCGACCCGGGCGGAGCATAATCCCATACTCATATCCGTCTCACCGTCACCCACCATATAGATATTTCCGGTTTGTTTCACGGTTAAACCTTCAGTATTGCCGATACCGGAAAGCCCGCTGGCACAGATAATGGGACGTTCGGGGAACGCCATGCACCATGCTTCAATCAACCATGCTTTTGACTCCGCCCGGTCAAATGCTTCTATCATAATTTCTGCATCGGCAAATAGTTTCGAGATATCATCTGGCTCCAGGCGTTTTGAAACTGTATCACAGATTATCCGCGGGTTTATATTTCCTACATGTTGATTAAGAGCCTCAACCTTTGCTTTTCCAATATCAGACTGGAAATAGTACTGCCTGTTGAGATTCGACTCTTCCACGACATCATTATCTGCAATAATCAGGCGTCCAATTCCGGCGCGCACCAATGCAACAGCAGCATTGGATCCGACCCCGCCGCATCCGGCAATACCGACGGTCGATCTTTGCAGAATCGGAAGGGTACCAGGCACATTTCTTTTAAACAGGTTCTCGTTATTCATTATTGTTTTGACAAAGTGTGCTTACTGATAACCAGCGTATCTTACCCTATCCTAAAAAGGGATAGCGATAGTTTTTGGGCGGCACAAAATTCTCTTTTATGGTCCGCGGACTTACCCAGCGAATCATATTCAGATAACTGCCGGCCTTGTCGTTTGTACCGCTTGCCCTGCTACCGCCGAAGGGCTGCTGACCCACTACCGCTCCAGTCGGTTTATCATTGATATAGAAATTCCCCGCTGCATTGACGAGCGCTTTTTCCGCCTTGGCTACGGCGACTTTATCTTTTGCAAAGATAGCGCCGGTCAACCCGTACGGCGATGTTTCATCGCAAAGCCTGAGTGTCTCTTCATATTTGCCGTCATCATATAAATATACCGTAAGTAACGGGCCGAAGATTTCCTCTTCCATGGTGCGGAAATGCGGATTGTCAGTTACCACGACTGTAGGTTCGATAAAATAACCTTTACTGTCATCATAGCTTCCGCCAAATACTATTTCAGCCTCATCGCTTTCCTTAACATAGTTGATATATGCGGTAATGGTATCAAACGCGTTTTTATCAATTACCGCATTTACAAAATTGCTAAAATCGGCCACATCACCCATTTTAATTGTCTTCAGCTCCGTCCCAAGCTTATTCTTCACCGCCTCCCAGAGGCTTTCAGGAATATAGGCGCGCGAAACAGCGGAGCATTTCTGCCCCTGATATTCGAACGCACCGCGCAGCAGCGCCGTGGACAACTCATCCACATCAGCGCTCCGATGGGCGAATATAAAATCCTTTCCGCCGGTTTCTCCAACGATACGGGGATAGCTCTTATAGATTTTGATATTCTCTCCCACCGTGCGCCACATGGTCTGGAATGTATCGGTGCTGCCGGTAAAATGAATACCCGCCAGATGCGGTGAATTCATAACAACCGGTCCCACGCTGCCTCCAGGTCCGGGAATAAAATTGATAACTCCCGCAGGCAAACCGGCTTCCTCGAATAGTTTCATAATATAGTATGCCGAATAGACAGCATTGGACGCCGGTTTCCAGAGTACAACATTTCCCATCATTGCCGGCGCGGACGGAAGGTTGCCCGCGATTGACACAAAGTTAAAAGGGGTAACTGCAAACACAAAACCTTCAAGCGGCCGGTACTGCACCCTGTTCCACATGCCGAAGGGACTGTGCGGCGGCTGATGCGCATAGATCTGGGTTGCATAGTATGCATTGAAACGGAAAAAATCTATGAGCTCACACGCGGAATCTATTTCAGCCTGAAAAGGATTTTTACTCTGACAGAGCATACATGAAGCGTTAAGGAGCTGACGCCACGGCCCGGCAAGAAGATCTCCAGCCTTTAAGAACACGGAAAGCCGATCGGCCCAATCCATTGCGGCCCACACTTTACAAGCTTCCAGCGCTGCTTCCACCGCCATCCGTACTTCCTTCTTCCCGGCCTTATGATAGGTTGCAATAACGGTCTTGTGATCGTGAGGCAGAATACACTGACCCGTCTCGCCGGTTTTTACCTCTTGTCCACCGATAACAAGCGGGATTTCAATCTGCCGATTCTGCAATTCCTTTAATCTGGCCTGTAATTCTTCCCTTTCTGAAGAACCTGGCGCGTAGCTTTTTACCGGCTCATTCGAAGGAAGATTGATAGTATAAAGAGCGTTCGACATAATAACTCCTCCTTTGAAAATTTTTTATTCATTGACAGGTTATATGCTTTTTTCCCGTTTCTTTTTACGATTTCTCGTATTTTCCATAAATGTATTGAACCTTCTGACATGCTTTCTCGCAAGTTCAGCAGCAGTATCCGAATCACCGAGTGATACCGCGTCTGCAATCTCACACAAATCCGCATAATTCTCCTTCATAATCCGTTTCTCTTTTGCCAGGAACTGATTGTAATACTTATTGATGTTGTGGTGTACCGTCTGCAGGACAGATTTATATACCTGATTTCCCGCAATTTCCGCGAGCGTCAGATGAAACTCGTTATCGTTGTCGATAAAGTCATCCCACCGCGCCACTCCTTCAGCCACATACACCCCGGCTTCCTTTAAAAGATCTTTCAGAAGAGCAATGTCTTTCCTTTTAGCGCATCCGGCTGCGAGACTTGTAACAATACCCTCCACTCCTTCACGGAACTCTGCCAGCTCGCGCAGAGACACCTTTTGCGACTTGATAAGCAAGTCAAGACTTTCACTAACCTGGTGTGTCGTGATGCTTTTTACATATGCGCCGCCATTGACTCCGGTTCTTATCTCTATAAGTCCTTTCTGCTCCAGTACCCGTAACGCCTCGCGTAAAGTTCCCCGACTGGTTTGAAACGTTTCCTTTAATTTACGTTCCGCAGGCAGCTTGTCTCCGACACTCAATTTTCCGTTCAGTATAGCTTCCTGTATCTGCTCTATCACATCCTGGAATACACGATTCTGCTTTACCTGTCTGAACATTCCGCCTCTTTTAGAATGGTTTAACCATTAGGATATTTAAAATAAAACAGGAAGGATATAAAAGGTTAGTTTTTTTGAATTCTATTCATTATAATAAGGTTGCATTAAATAGATATAGAAGCAATCCCTCTGAGTAAACAATAACCGACTCCGTTTACTCACCACTCTCATTATTATTGTATTTATTTTTCCCGCGTCATAGTACTCTTCATCTTCCGAAGCTGTGCTATCTCTTCTTTCACTTTACGTATCTTTGCATTCATCGCGTCAACCTGCATATTCAGTTTCTGTACCTCCAGTCGCTCTTTCCGCATTTTAATATTCGTTGCTCTTTCACGATTCCGGTAATCCTCGATAGCCCTCATCAGCTCGCCCTTATTTTTAAACTGTTGAGCGTATGAAGTAGCTGCTCTTACCGTATCTACTGTTCCTGCGGTAGTATCCGGTGTTGCACTTGCTGCAGAGTCGTTTTGCATTTTCTCTGCGGTCTGAATAATTTTCCTGACACGCGGTTCAATTGCTTTCGATGTAAAGCGCTGGGATGTGTCCAGCAATGCCGAGAGGACAATGGCGGCGCCATGGCTAACCGTATCATCGTCAATGACCTCCATGGCAATGATGTTATCTCCGCCTTTAAGCATAGCTGTAATATCGCTGATACTGTCCACCCTGGTAATGGGCCTGGCCGTCGAAGTATCGCTGACCAGTAATTTTTCATTCAGATATAAGCGGAATTTGCCACTGCACGCAAAGTAGATCTTCCCTTCGCGGGGGATACCGTTAAAAAAGGCATTGCGCCACAGAAATATCCGGCGGCTATAGTCATCGCCCCAGACCACCTTTGGGTTACCGGTTGAAAAAACCGGTTCTTTTTCCGGTGAAACAAATGTCACCTGTTGCCACCCTTCGCCATGGGGGTCGGCCGCATTCCAGTACCGGACACTGTCTGTATGGAAAATCCATTCGGCATCGGTCTGGTACCGTTTTGTCAGATAAAAACTTTTCCCATAGGTTTCCGGGCTGAGTCGTGCGAGCCTTTCGAGTATTTTCATACCCCATCTGGTATTGGACAGGTTTTCATTTTTCAACAGTTCAAGTGCATCTTCATAGGCAAACAGCGATTTATCCTGCAACTCAAAGACCAAATCCTCAAACTGAAACACCAGTTCTTCACGCTCATCCGCGTCCAGATTTCTGGGCAGATCATCGATACCGCTCAGTATTTCTTCAGCCAGTTTATCATACCCGTTTGGAATAAGAAAAGCTATCTGACCGAATTTATTTTCACATTCACTTCTGGCCTTCTCCGAAATAGCATGCTCTTTTATTTCTTTACATGCCTCCAGATAGTAGTCGCGAACCGCAATTTTCAAAGGTTCGAGCGTTTCCAGCAGCTGTTTTTTATACTGATAAAGATAGAGAGGTTGCTTTTTTATCTCATCAGGGATGGGGGCCTGAGACATCGCGGCCACGGCATCCACCATATACTGTCCTGTCTGACTGTAATTTTCAATGAGCCGTGCTCTGGCTGAATCGACCCACGCTCGCTGTTCATTATCAAGCGAATCAAGTCCTTTCACCAACTCAATTACTTTTATATAGGGTTCAAAGGATCGCTTCAACAATTTTGCAGAGGCGAGATAAATATCTTTTTTTGCTACCGCCAGTTTGATGGGATCCAATCTTCCCAGTTTCTGATCTCCCCATGAACGGCCATACTCTTCATACATTTCACCGATACGAAATGCCGCTTCAAACATCCGTTTACTTCTATATTTTATAACACGTTGATAGGCTTTAATTGCCTCTGTCAATTTTTCCGTCTTCTTTTTTTGTCGTGCCGGTATATCATCTGCAGAGACGTCAAAGGTAATCTGCGAAAATTCTTCATGTTTCAATTGTGCCAGTGAAAATGCAGCTTCCGCGGCAAAATAATTATTGCTTTTTCTGTTCGTTTCAATGAGTCTCCTGTTATGTGCTTCGGCCTGATTAAATGCCATAACCGCATTGGCCCGATCGCCGTCCTCTAAATAGCATTTTCCCATCATATAGTACGATTCAACCGATTTCGGTCGTTTCGGGTACCGCGAGATAAAATTTTTATATACGATACGTGCTTTTTTATATTTCTCCGATTTGTAATAAAAGTCGGCAGAGCGTATCATCATAAGCTCCACATCCTTTTCACCGGGAAACATCTGTGAATACCGTTCATTTGCTTCTGCCATTTTATCCAGTTTCCCCAGTTTTTCATAACAGAAACCGACATTGAAAAGAGCATCCTTGGCTTTTGGCGAGGTGGGATAATCGCTGACTATCAGCTCATACATATCGGCGGCACCCTGAAAATTTTCAATTTTTTCATAATTCCCCGCAGCATTGAAGAGGGCATCCGGCGCAAGTTTCGAGCCCGGGTAATTCTTATACAACTCATAATACATCTGACACGATTTCAACCATTCTTCCTTCTTCTCATAGGCTTCTGCTGAGTTGAACAATACCACATCGCCATAATCACTGTCGGGGTAGTCGCGATCAATCCCGGCATACTCGGCAGCCGCTTTATCAAAGGCCCCTGCGTCAAAAAGCTGCTTTGCATAGAGGAATTTTGACTGGAGGAGCATCTTTTTCGCCTCTTCCCGCTGCAGTTCATCGGGCGATTCCCGCCACACCCGTTCAAACCCGCCGGCAGCTTTCGTCCAGTTCTCCTCACCGAAGTAGCATTTCGATATGAGAAATCCCGCGTCATAGAATCTGGGTGTATCTTTTCCTTTCCTGGTAACAATCTTGTAGGTTTCTATTGCATTGGTGAACATCTTACGGTTGAAATAGACGGATCCCATGCTCATGACCACATCGGAAAGAGACCTACCCTCGGGAAACAACGTCAGATAATTTTTCGCCGCCTCAATTACCTTTACCGCAGCAGCTTCCATTTTTCCCGATACCGCTCCCGAATCGGACGGGAGGAGCGCCTGGGCAATAGCGACAGCATTCAATGCCCCCTGTTCGCGTCGCTCAGCATCAGCCTTCTCAATTTGACTGAACTGCAGGTATGCTTTATAAGCCTTCTTTTTCCGATTCAGTTTTGTATCAAGAATTACCGCCAGATTCCACAACGCTTCCGATGCTTTAGGATTATCGGGATAGGCATCAATAAGACGCCTGTAATTGTCAACCGCCCGCTGGTAATACTCACTGTTTCCCTCCTTCTCAGCCTCCCGGTAGAGTGCATCAGCGACATACAATCCGATGGATATGGTTATTGAATCAACCTCAGCGACCCGTTCGGGATTAATCTTAACCATTTCGGCATGCCAGGCCGTCCCCCGGGCATACCGCTTGAAAAACTCTTCCCGCTCGATCATGGCCTGCGTATGGTTATTATTGCTTTCCAGAATTCTAATAAGGTTGATTGAGGCATCGGGCGCGACACTGCTGAGGGCATACTCATCGATAAGCCGTCGGTACACTTTCATCGCGGCGCCATAATCGAGATCTTCCTCGCGCAGCTCACCGATTCGTTTGAACACCTTTGCCGCATAGTCAATATTGCCGACCATAGTAAGAAATTTTATTGCACCGTTCATATCATCCTGCTCATCAAAGCTGATAGCAATATAGTCAATAGCCTCCTCGCGCATCAGCGGATTCAACATCTGCTTGTCTTCAATCTGAGCGATATCGAAATCAAGATCCACTTCTTCAACCAGGTACTTGAAAACGGCTATGGCGTCGTCATACATATCCTGCATGTAATAACACCAGCCGAGTTGATAGATTGCATGAACAAACTGGGGATGATCGCGGTAATAGAGCACTCGCCGATATGCCTCTTCAGCCAGCTTGTAGCCTGTTCCCCCCTGTATCTTGGGATTGGCAAAGTAATAGCCGCCGAGATTCATATTGGCCTCAACATAAAATTCACTCTCCGGATAGGTGTTAATAAGCCGCAGGAATTCATCGGCAGCGTCATCCTCCCTCCCCAGTTTCTTCAGTGCAAGGGCCTTATAAAACAGGGCGTCGTCCGCCAGCCAATCCTTTGGATACTGTGTGATGATTCTATCATAAATTTCTATCGTTTTGGTAAGATCATATTCGGGAAACGCAATCCCCGCAGTATCCGCTCCTTCCGCCATACGTCTCTCATACTCCTGCAGTCGCTTATCAAAATCCTCGCTTGCCTCGTCATAAAAGAGCTCAGCGAGGCGAAACAGAACCTGCGGATTATACCCCGCACCGGGACTTGCATCAAGCAACATCTCGATATGGTCAATCAGCCTGATGCGCTCATCACGAATCGTCTTTACCAGCCGGTCTATATCAATAGTGGTAAAAAGACCTACATAGTCACTCTGTATCGTATCAGCAACTGTCCCTGCCTCATCTTCCGTTTTCACCGTTTCAACGGGAGTATCCGGCACCGCCTGTACAATACCGGTATCCTGCTGTGTCGAATCCCCTGCGGTAGTCTCCTGCTTCTCTTTAGATCGTTCCGTCATTTCCCGCCGGAGCTTCGCAAGCTCCTCTTTTCTTTCGAGGTACCGCATAAAGGCCCAGTCCACATACCTGGCCTCCATGGCTCTGCCGTAACGTGCAGCTTCACTGCCCGACTCCAGATAAAGCGCTTTAAGTTCCTGATATTCTCGGTCTTTATCAGCAAGCACAAGTTTTACACTGTCAAGCCATTGTTCGGTCGTCTCCTTCTCCTTGCGCATCAACGAATCTTTCGATGCAGTCGTATCCTTTTCCATCTCCGCTTCCACGGCGGCAATCTCTTTCAACTCCTCCAGTTCTTCCGATACCACTTTTACGGTATCCCGAAGCTCAGAGACTTCTTTACGTACCAGGGCAATATATCGCTGCAGGGCCAGCCCTTCAACCTCAACATCATCCCGTGCAACAGCCCCTATTTCATATAATACCTCACGACATTTATTCCGGAGATTTTTTAACTGCCTGATATTTTTTTCCGCATCCTTTACCAGGGCGTCATCTCCCCGTTCAAGTCCGAGATATTCAATCTTTCTCCAGGAGCGTATCATGTCATAAACTTTAATAAGCTCTTCACTGATATCGAAGGAGAGGCGTGCATTGATGTTCTGTTTGTGCACCAGCCGCTTAATTCTTGCCGCCTTTACCTTATCCCCCTGCTCCGTATATATCTGCTCCATGATTGAAGCCATTTCAAAGAACGATTCTACCTGCCGTCCCTTGCCGATATAGGGACGAGCAATATCCCGTGCCTGCTGATACTCCTTCTGCAGCAGACAGATCCGGGCCAGCCTTACCTGTGCATAGGTATACCGGCTACTCCCCTTTCGAATATTTCGATAATATTGAATAGCGGCGGGATACTTCTTCCGGGTGAAATAAATATCACCGATCAGAGTGGCAGCACTCGCAGCCAGTTCTTCATCAAGTGTATTCTGACGTATATACTCCAGAATGAGCAATGATTTATCATGTTTCTTTAATTGAATAAAGGAAAGGGCGGCAAGGAACTGCGCCTGGAAATGACGCGAGGAGACCCTGGGAATTTTCAGGAGAAGAGTCCCCGCTTCACCATACCGCTCAAGCTGGAAATAGAGCTTACCGGCAACATAATGGACTGAATTGTACAACGGATGAATCTTATACTGCTTCTCAAAAATCGAAACAATAGTATCGGCAAGAGGGGCCTCTTTATCTTCATAGGCATACTGGAGAATACGGAAATAAGCGGGTGGCACCTTTGAGCTCTCCGGAAAACGGTTGATGACATACCAGTATGTCCGCTGTGCCTTTTTTTTCATGCTCAGTTTGCGGTAGCATTCGGCAATCATGAAGGCGATAAAATCGGTGCGTCCGTCAGGGAGTTTCAACTCGAACAGATCTTCCAGAATCTCGACGGCCTGACGGAAATCCCTCTCTTTATAAAAAGCAAATGCTTTCCTGAGATCATCAGGCGTGGTGATTTCAGAAATTTCCAACTCGATAATTTCCTCATTGAGGGCGTCTTCAAGTATCCACTCTACAGAATCAGCCGGATGATCTGCATAGGTATATATACAGCATCCGATAATCAGCAGTGATATCCAGAGCGTTTTTATCTGCAGCATCGAAACCCCGTATACCGTGATTCTGCCGTCAGGCTGCTTTCGGATGTCAGTGCGCAATGGGCTTTATTGCCGTATTCGAAAGACCCGCCGACAATGACAGGCGCCCCGTTTAGTTTATCCGCGACCCATTCCCAGACGTTGCCGAGCATATCAAAGGTACCGAATTTTTCATTGCATTCGGTAAACTTACCCGATTCATACCGTTCCTCCCCTTCGGTGGGACAACGGCCGGCCTCATAGTGCCTCCCATAGGGATATCGTCCGAGAGTGGTTCCCTGGACTTTCTTCTGTACCGTGCCGCTGCAGGCGTACTGCCATTCTTCGGCTGTACACAGCCGCTTTCCTTCATCGTAGCAATACATTTTCGCGCGTATCCACGACACCATAACCCGTGGCTTTTTGCCTTTTTTATTGGGCCACTCATATTTATCAATGCAGAATGAGCGACCGTTTTCCCGCGGCACAAAGACCATATTTTCCGGACATACCCCTCTGACTAAAACTTCCCGAGACAGGGTTGCCTTCCTTTTGCTCCGGTCAATGACGGAAAGGAGCATTGTGTATTTCCCCGGTTTCCGATACCTGTGAGTGATAATGGGCTTCCCTTTCTGCTCGGCATCGATCGTACCGTCACCGTTAAAATCCCATTGGAAGGTTAATGCCGAGATGTGGCTCTCCTGATCAAACGTACCGGAGGCATCAAAGGTCACCGTACCATTGACATCCGCTATTTCCGGTGTTACGGTAAGATTGGGTGAGGGCGGCAGATCTATAAGATAAATAAACGTCTCCGTTTCTCCTCTGTACCCTGATGCATCCACCACGAAGGCTTTTATGGTATCGGATCGAACCAGGGTAATCGGTTCCTTGAAAAGAGGAGATTCGAGCGTCGGAACTCTGCCGTGCCGCTCGAAATAAATCTGGGATCGATCATCATAGGTATTCAGTGACAGTGAAAGGATACGGTTATATACCCGTTTCACTCCTGACGGAATATTGGGAATCGCCCGCGGCTTGAAAATATCCAGTACCGAGATTGAGCTCTGATTACGGGCGACATCTTCGGCAAAAAAGGCAAGCTTTGCCTCGCTCTGCCGTGAGATACTGATTCGGTCCCGCCTCCTATTGAACTTATTACCGGCGATTCGGGTCGTGTTACTGAAAAAGGGACTGGTACCGTCAATGGTATAATATATAGATGCATTTTCATTGCATTCGAAAAAAACCGAAACTGAATCACCCACGCCTTTTTTCACTGATATATTCACACGCGGCGGCGTCCAGTCAATGAGGTACTGTACCTGGCGCACCGGACTTTTCATGCCCGCCGGGGATAACGAATAGTATTCAATGGTATGAGAGCCCTCCCGCTCCAGCCTAATGGTATCCGTAAAGAGATTAAATGTCGTATCGGGGAGATGGCGCCAGTAAATGTCGGTTGCCATACTTTTCGTAAAGGAGACGGGGATTTTTGTCCGATACACACCACCCTTCGGTACAATGGAAACCATCGGTTTGAGCAAGTCATCCATCAGGTAGACATCACTGCGATTTCCCGCCTCATCCACGGCAAAATATCTGAGCACCTGTTTCGATTTCAACGGTATCCGCTGTCTATACACCGTTGATGAAGGGGTGGGGGCCTTATCGCCGATTTCATAATAAATCTTCGCCCGCTCCTGAGTGGTGAGAATGACATAAAACACATCTTCACCGGGACTTCCCTCAATCCGCGCCTTTACTTTCGGCGGTGAGGAATCAAGTATATACTCCAGACGTCCCTCAGTACTTTTATTCGCCGCCTGATCAATGCCGATATAGCGAATCACGGTATACCCGGATTTTGAAATGGGGATACTGTCCCGGTATACCAGCGCATTTTCATCGGGAGCCGAGTTGTCAAGGGTATAGAAAATCTTTGCCGGCTCCGAGGCGGTAAAGGTCAGGGTAAACGGTTTTGTATAGGTGCTGGACACATGGGAAGGTCTCACCGTTGGCGGCACCTTGTCATACCGCCGTTCCCATATAAACCGTTTTGACATATTTCCCGCTTTATCACGGGCCAGCGCTTTTATATAGGCACGCCCTTTATGCTGGAATTCAATCGGTTTTGTATAAATCAAACTGTTGTCAAAACCGGTGACCTCATCAAGCGCATATCTGATTTCCGCTTTTTCCTTGGTGAAAAGTTCCACTCTGTCGACGGTTTTACCTTCTGTAATGGTATGTCTGATTTTCGGTGGAATGGTATCGATAACAAACCGGGCCTTCCGGACCGCGGATTCGTTTCCGTATTTATTCCGCGCGAAATATCGCACCAGCGTCAAACCATAGGGGCACCGTACCGGCCCCTTGTAAAGGGTGAAGCGCTGCGAGGTAGCATTGGGATCAAAGGAATAATATAAATCCGCTTCACGCGGCCCTTTCAATGAAAGGGTCAGTGGATAGTTGTATATACCGGGCCGGGGCTCTATTAACACATACAAAGTTGCGGTATCAATCACATAATGGAGCTTATCACTTCTGGCGATATTCCCCGCACGGTCGACTGCCGAGATATACCCGGTAAATTCTTTACTGACAGTTATTTTATCCCGAATCGGCACTCTATCCTTGCCGGCGGGATCGTTGTGCCGGAACAGACGACAAGGCTCATCGCAGCTCAGCTGCAAGGTAACTGTTGAACGGTAGACTCCGGGATCCGGTGAAATGGTCAGCCGAGGCGGTTGAAAATCAAGGATAAACTGCGCCGTGTCACGCCGGGACCTGTTACCGTACATATCCTCTGCATAGAAATACACGACGGTTCTGCCCGATTTCGATATCGTTATACTCTTTTTATACTGCACCATGTCCCTGGGAGAATCAATACCGACCCAGATAGTTGCATTCTCATTTGCTTTCAGCGAGACAGAAAAAGGGGTGGCATGTATCCTCTTTTCCGGCAGGACCGTTACGACTGGCGGAATGGTATCGAGCCATGTAGGTACCGAATCAGTCCGGCTGAAAAGATCCGACACTGCAACCCAGAGAATAACAGATAAAAAAAGATAGTGTTTCACTGCTTCTTTCCTGCCATGAGATCCTTAACCCGCTGGCGTTCGTGCGAGCTCTTAGCCTTGTTATATGCCTTCTGCCAATGCTCCATTGCAAGAACACGATACTTTTTAAAATCCATATAAATTTGACCAATGATAATATCCGGTTCGGGATTGCCGGGGTCGAGTTCACTTGCTTTCTTCAGGGTATATATCACTTCTTCATAATTTCGCCGCCGTTTAAAACGAATAATATCAAACTGGCTTCTGCCGAGCCCCAGATACACTTTGGCGTTGTTTTTCAACTCTTTATCCTTCAGCATATTTTCATATTCGGCAACAGAAACCTCATACCAGCCCATTTTCCGATAGAGATCCGCCAGAAGCAGGCGGTATTCGAGATCCTGCGGGAAATCGGCCAGGTAGCCTTCGACAATTTTCATAGCATCCTCAAACCGCTCCTGCTTCTCGTACAGTCCAATCAGCTTCGTCATTGCTTCCTTATGGTCCGGGGACAATTCGAGTATTTTACGGTAGTACAGTTCGGCTTTTTCATCATCTCCAAGAAGCGAGGCGAGCTGCGCCTGCATAATAACCACATCCATACGATTCGGCGAGAGCATAAGCACTTCATCAAAGCAGGCAACCGATTTCTTTATCTTGCCTGCCGCCCGATAGGCTAATGCCAGATTGTAAAGAATTATCTCACTTTTTTTACCGTATTTGTCCGCCTTTTTGTATGCTTTAATCGCCTTTTTTATATCGCCCGATTGAAAAAAAATATTTGCCCGGTTATTCAGGGCCGACTGCATACTTATCCGATCCTCTTCAGCCTGTCTGAACATTGTCACAGCCTCAGCTTTTTTTCCAATATGCCAGTAGAGCACGCCGAGGTTCAGCACGATTTCCTGCATGTCCGGGTTTAACTCGCGTGCCCGAAGAAGATACTGCTCCGCCCGTTCATGCCATCCCAGTTTGAAACAGGTGTTCGCCAGATTAATGAGATTGGGGACATTGTCGGGATCCAGTTTCATTGCCTGCTCCAGAACATTACATGATTCCATGAGCCGGCCGGCTTCCCGGTATGATTCCCCAAGAAACGAGTAATATCTGGTGTGTCGGGGCCGGTATTTAATCAATCGTCCGAAAATCTCAGCAGCGGTGGAAAACTGGCCGAGAGAAAGATAGGCCTGTCCCAGAATAAAATCCGTTTCGAGATCAGCGGGCCCTGCGGCAAGTGCACGGGTTAATACGGAAACCGCCCGCTGATACTCCCCGGTAAGCATATACCCCATACCAATAGTCTTCATGCCGGCGGCGGTTCTTTCAAGCATTTCCCGGTGACTTTTAACATAGGAAAGCGCTTTCTCCGGTTTGTCATTGTATATTAGAAACTCGGCCATTTCCGCTGCAATGACCGACGAATTCGGCTGCTTTTCAATTGCCTTTTCAAGGTATTTCTGCGCTGCATCTCTTTTTCGACTCTGGCTGTACAGCATGCTGATTCGATACAATGCCGGCGCAAAAGACCCATCCATATCCAGAGTATGACTGTATGCGGAAATCGCTTGGTTTATCATTCCACGCATCTCATACCCGTAACCAGTGGCGTAGGTGGCGTATACCTCTTTCTTTTCCGTGTGGTACTGCACCTGCTGCAGGCGCCTGGCATCTTCCGCGGACAGGGTATACTTTAATATTGACGAAAGAAAATCATTGAGAATATTCCGGAAAAGCTTTTGGTGTGACGCTATCGCACCCCTGAATTTCTTACGCTTAGACACCGTTTTATTGCCTGTCGGTCTTACAGTTTTAACGGTTATCCAGAGGCTGTCATCGGTTGCGGTGTATGACCCTCCAACTGCGAAATCCCATTTCCATCGCCCCTGGTGAATAGTCATCAGCGTGTCGACCTCCAGACGCCATATTGACGAATCGGCGCTGAAAATAAACACCGGATCCCAGACCTGTATTCCTGAGAGCTCCGATATGTTTCTAAAGAACAGTTCAGGAAAAGAATAGCCGATCCAGTCAAGAAGCTTGTCGCCTGTTTTATTATAAAGCGGGAACAGTGCGACACTAACCTGGGCCTGGAGTGAAACAATAATGCTGCATAACAGAAATAACGAGACTTTTTTTACTTCATGAATACTCAAATCGCTTCCTTCTCCTGCAGAAAGACCTCCTCACTGGAACGGTACATAATGGAATCAGCACGTATTCACCCGTTCACTGTTCAAGGTTTACGGTATGTGTATTCGGGAAAGTAACAAATGCGATAAGCATTGACGCATGTTATTTTCACCGGAGGACTTATTGCAACCTCTCACCGCCGAGCCCCGAACCTGTACACCGTTACGGTGTTTCTTACGTAAAATATAGTAATTCAATTATAATATTCATAGGAATTAATGTCACTATTAAAGGTAAAACAGGGCGGTGGTATACAAGAGAAAAGGTATCCGGCCGGCGGGATACACAACGCCCGGTGTTTCTCAGGCCAGTACCGGATACAGATATTTTATCACAAATCCCGTAATCACAGGGACGGTCAGGTTATCGTTCAGCACAAGTTTCGAAGTTATTTTTATCGGGATCAATTCAAACAGGGTGATACAGAGTGAGGCGATAATCACCAGAGTCACCGGCACCCTGCCCTGCCACCGGTCAAGAAGCAGCGGCACGGATGGATAGACAAAAAAGAAAAGTATCAGGCAGAGAATAAAACAGCCGACAGAACCCTCGAGCGATTTCTTTCCTATTTTTATTCTTCCGATACTCAGACCGACCACCGCGGCCACGGCATCCCCGAGTATAAACAGATTGAGTACCATAAACGAAATATGCGGCTGACGTGCAAAAATTATGGTACAGAGAAATGAGGAAGCGAAGATATAGGTCGAGCCGGTTAGTTTTTTATTTTCCTCCTGCCGCAGCATAGAGCCGACCATGCCGTAAAAAAGTTTCTGCACCGACGGGACATTAAATCTGATGTATTCGACGATAACGGACAATACGAACAGGACACCGAGAATAATCATAGGCACGGTATCGGCAACAACAGGAATCTCGGGAATGTAGAGAATTCCCATGGGAATGGCACACCCGGAGAGGATATGGAGCAGCTTGCGGTTAATCTCTTCCTTTGTCAAAGCCATTATTTATTCTTCATCCTTCCTTTTATCAAGCTCTCTTTTCATCTCATCAATAGTCATTTTCTTCCCCTTGGTTCCCTTTTTCTTTACAAATACCCCACGGGGGAGCCCGGCAGGAACGGCAGATGCATCGGCATACAGGGTGATCGGATAATCCCAGTGATAGTAAGTGTAAGACGAATAGGTCGGTTCTACCCGTAATAGAAAACCGGTGTCCGGCGCCTTACTTATCTTTTCATTTTTAAAGGGAAAGAGACGCTCGCCCGGCCTGATGAACTTGTGAGTCATATAGGTGATTGTATCGGTACCGGAAACGGAAAATAATGATATATAACAGTACTCGGCGACATTTGTCTTAATACAATAATGATGCGGTGTCTTTTTTTTCCAGAAACCGACCGCTTTTAATTCAGTACCGACCCAGTAATACTGGGCGCCACCCTTTTCGGCAACGAACGTCTGGCCGTATCGTTTCCATATCGTAATACCGCGCGGTTCAATAAACTGATTATCCCCTTTTCCGTAGGAACCGAATCGGTCAATGAGATTGAGATCATGATCAAACTTCAGTATGCAGTGGTTATGCTTGTCGGTCACATAAAAGTTATGGTAATAATCGACCGCACCGTAAAAGGCATGATACCCTTCAGGCATGGCAACGGTCTTCTCTACGTTTCCGGCAAAATCAATTTTCCACAACCGCTTTCCGTTATTATCCGCGCAGAAGACACACCGTTCTCCGGTATAATAGCTCCAGCGGAACCGGCCGTCGGCCACGGCAAGGGTGGTGGGACCGTCCTGAAAAGAGCCTGTCCCTCCCGGTGTGATTTTTCCCACTACTTTCCCACTTTTGTCAAATATTACCATGCGACGGTTGCCGGTATCGGTGACATAGATTCTGCCGTCAGCGTCAAGTGCGACCTGCATGGGGGAGCGCAATCCCGAATCGCCCGTATCTTTTCCGGTAAACGCCTTTACCCAGGCAACTTTCTTTTTGGGATTAAACAGATGGACAATACGGTTATTTCCCGCATCCACTACATAAACATTTCCCTTGGGGTCACAGGCGATTCCCTTGGGCGATAAAAATTCTCCTCTGCCGCTCCCCTTTTTGCCGTAGGAGGCAAGTCCCCACATGGAGGTATTATAAATAAGCTGATGCCTGCCGGAATTGACCCCGTACACTACCACCTCATCGTCATCATGCTCGGTGGACGGGTCGTCACGGGATTCCATCTTTGCGGTGGCCAGTCCCTGAGGATCGCTGAATTTTGCAAAGGGCAGGAACAGGAACAGATGCACCTGCGTTGCTTTACGTATGCCGTGGGAATGGCCGTACGGGGGGAATACCAATGACTCGGCGGATACCTGAAAGGCAATCATCACCACTGAAACACACAGCGCCATACTCTTTTTGCGCATATTTTTCTTACCTGTAACCATATCTCTCCCAGTGTAACGGCTGCTAGTAAAATATATCTTAGAGTTCATTACGGAAAAAGAAACGCACCATATATATTTATTACTGCATAACATCATCATTATTAATTTCAGGCGGTTAACCCATGAAACCAATTGTTCTGGCGATGATAATCTGCGATCATTACTACCGTGACACCCATACGGGTAAGAGTATCTTAACCGGCACATTCAGCTCAATAAACTGTGTGCAGTTTCCGTCCAAGCACGGTAATTGCGCGGTATACATCGCACTTTCCGACGTTGCGCAGGACGGTACGGTGCAGTTGACCTTTAAAAAAGAAGACGGTGATTTTTCCATGAAACTGCCGCCGTGGAATGTGCGCTGTCCGGAGGACAGAAGGGCGGTCGTGGAAATCGGCGGCAACATTAACGGACTGCCGTTACCGGAGGAAGGCAATTATGAATTTGTGGTCTCGTGGAACAGCGCAGAGATTTTCCAGCGCCGCCTCAGAGCCATAAAAATCGCCATGCCGAAACCGCCTGACGAAAATAAACCGGACGATGAAACGAATATCTAACCAGTACATCTGAAAGGGAAAAAATGGATCTATCAATATTATTGATAAAAATAACGGGTCTCGCTTTGCTAATCTGGACAATACGTTCAATCATTATACATGTCAAGGAAAAGAAAAAGGCGAAACTGGAGGGGAAAAAGGATGAGCAGTCTGTAAGCGAGCAGGTGTTAAATATGGCTCTCCTGTATCTCTGGCTGATATTTATGCTGGTATTTTCTACGGGGATGATAGTTAACAATTAGTGTCTGTCAGAATAGTAACGAAAATCTTGTAATTTCGTCCGTCATTTAGTATACTCTTGCATTAGTATCTTATTACTATAAGTTAAATATTGTTCCAATATGTTTATTCAATGGTAGAATGAACGCTCCCTGAGATATTGTTTTTACCAACCGGTACTATATACAAACCAGTTATGAAGGAGATATACTATGAAACGTTTCTTCATCACAGCAATCGGCTTCTTTGCCTCAATTTCTTTTGTCAACAGCAGCAGCGGCCAGCCGAGCATTCAATCCGCTACTCCCGACACTATCAGACAATGTTCAGAATTAACCGTTTCCATTGTCGGTGATAACACCTCGTTTATAATCAATCAGGCGAGCCCGACACCAAATGTTAAAAATGTCTATATCCGCAACGAGCATACTCTTTTCCCTGCGGACTACTTTTCTCTTCACTCAGCCACATCACTGAGTGCATCCTTTACCGTACCGCTGTCCACACCCCTTGGTGAATATGATATCGATGTCGTCCAGAATAGTTATTACGATACTGTAACCGGCAACGACTTGATCACGGTTGTGGCCAGCAACGAGCCGGTATTGACTGAAGTTATACCTGCTGCAGGTGAAATCGGACAGGAGCTTTCAGTGACTATCATCGGCCGGAATACCAGATTCTGTATCG
>CAZIYW010000089.1:0-21400 GCA_964543525.1 uncultured Fibrobacterota bacterium
GAAAGGAGAAAAGATGGTCAAAGACAAACAAGTGAAAGGACTCTTCAAATCTATGTCATCAGGAAAGACTCTTTACCAGGCAGCACAAAAAGCGGATATTTGTGAGAACACTGCCCGTAAGTATGTCCGCGCCCGCCTTCTTCCCAGTGAGCTTGCGGTAAAACATGAATGGCGCACCAGGAAGGATCCCTTTAAATCAGTTTGGGATGAAATTGAAGAAATGCGGAATACAAAAGCTTCCTTCGCTTAGCTTTGTATGTAAGGTGCTGCGTGACTGTTTTTTAACACATGGACGTGTCGGGTATTACCGGGAGGACTATTGCTGAAAATAATGACGGCAATCGACGCGGCGCGGATGCCAGTCGCATTCCACCACTACGCCCTCCGCCTACGGCGGCTCCTCGCTTCGCTCGGAGACGGGCTCCGTTCCATACGACTGGCATCCGTTTATCCAAATGACCATTGCCATCTAAAAACCAATTATAGGTAACGTAATGTATATTACAAAATACCTCATTTTTAATTGTCGTTATACCTCAAGAATAATTGTCGTCAAACAAACAGGAATACATTCAGAGTTGCCCCCTAAATCAGCCGCACAACTTCTGCAAGGGTTTCCTTCTGCTCGTTCTGAACCATAATCACTTCCATACCGTCACAGGGATTTAGGGGACGCAACAGTTAAATTTTAACACAAACTAATTATTTTCTCAGGAATACATCACACAACACCCTGATCGATCATTGCATCGGCGACCTTGACAAAACCTCCGATATTGGCGCCGTCCACATAGTTGATAAAATCTTCCTTCTTACCATATTTGGCACACTGTTCATGAATTGCCGTCATAATATCTTTTAATTTATTATCGACTTCTTCCCGTGACCATGCAAGGCGCATGGCGTTTTGTGACATCTCAAGACCGCTGACAGCAACACCGCCGGCATTTGCAGCTTTACCAGGCGCGAAACAGATTTTATTCTTGAGAAAGACTTCCACCGCTTCGGGTTCACTGGGCATATTGGCGCCTTCGCAAACACAGATACAGCCGTTTTTCACCAGTTCTTCAGCTTCCCGGCCGCTGATCTCGTTCTGTGTCGCACACGGCAGGGCAATATCACATTTGACTCCCCATGGCCGGCTTCCTTCACGGTACTCGCAGCCGTATTTTTCCGCATACTCTTTAATACGGCCCCGCTTGACATTCTTCAGTTCCATGACATACTGCAGTTTTTCTTCATTGATACCATCTTTATCATAAATCGAGCCGTTCGAATCTGAAAGCGTGACAACCTTAGTGCCCAATTGAATGCATTTCTCGGTAGCGAACTGGGCGACATTCCCGGAGCCGGAGACGGCAACAGTTTTTCCTTCAAAAGACTCGCCGATTACCTTCAACATTTCCTGTGCGAAATAAACGGCGCCATAACCGGTCGCTTCAGGTCTTATAAGACTGCCGCCCCACCCGACTGCTTTGCCGGTTAGAACACTGTCAAAGGAGTTACGCAATTTTCGATATTGACCAAAGAGAAAACCTATTTCCCTGGCACCGACTCCTATATCCCCTGCCGGAACATCAGTATTAGGTCCGATATGACGGAACAATTCGCTCATGAAGGACTGGCAGAATCGCATTACTTCATCATCCGATTTTCCCTTCGGATCGAAATCTGCCCCGCCTTTGCCGCCGCCCATCGGCAGCGTGGTGAGCGAATTCTTGAATACCTGCTCAAAGGCCAGGAACTTGAGGATGCCCAGGTTGACAGAGGGATGAAAACGCAGCCCGCCTTTATATGGGCCGATAGCACTGTTCATCTCAATCCTGAACCCCCGGTTTACCTGAATCTCGCCCTGATCGGTTACCCAGGGGACACGGAACATGATTACCCGCTCAGGCTCGACAATACGCTCCAGAATTTTTGCTTTCTTGTAGCGCGGATTCTCCTCAACAAACGGCATAAGACTTTCCGCCACTTCCTGCACTGCCTGGTGGAACTCCTTTTGAGCCGGATTCCTGGCAACAACCTGCTCCATAAAAGCTGATACGTTACTCATTAGGTACTCCTTTGCTGTTATTTATTTGTAAAGGGATTATATACAGAAAAATAGAAAAGTCTTTTCCTTATTAGGGTCACCATAGACCACTTAAAGAAAAAGACAAATAATGCAAATCCGCTTCTGCGCATCATCGTTGATACACCTCCAGCATAACGCCTTTGTTATGCTGTGCTGTTTTACAGTACCCGGTGACGAGTAATAAGGTAGTTAAAATACATATCCGCTCATGTCTAATCAACCGGATTATACCATTAGAATTTTATCTCACTGTTCGTATCAATACTGGCCGTTAAAATTATTGACTCCGCTATCTTTGCCATGGAGATTCTCGTATTCATACTGTGCTTCCGTATAAGCTCATAGGCCTCTTCACCGGAAACCTTTTTTCTCTCCATTAAAATCTCTTTTGCTTTTTCGATATTTTTCCGCTGCTCCAGTTCCTGCTCCACGACCTCTTTCATGATTCTCAATTCGGTATTCTTTAATACAATAGCCGCCTGACTGGCAACAGTGGTTAGCATATGCATTTCTTTTACTGAAAAAGCATACCGCTTTGACGTATAGCAGTTAATGACACCAATCACCTCACCGTCAGCACTCATCGGAACGGAAAGAAGTGAAACCAATCCATCCTCCTTGGCAATGCGTTTGTTCACAAACCTGGGATCTTTACGGACATCAAGGACTTTTATCGGTTTGTTGTGCAACGCAACACGACCGGCAATACCCTTCCCCAGCGGAGTATTTGACTTCTGGTTATACATACCCGACTCAGACTGACTCGCTTTCAATACCAGTTCTTCCTTTTTTTTATCCAGCAGAAGTATGGAGCATACTTTTGATCCGGTTACTTTCGCGGTTACCGATACAAGAAGCGTCAGAATATCGTCGAGATAATTTCGCTCCATCACAGCGGTGCTTATCTCAGCAAGCCCCTCGAGGAGCCGCAAGGTACTGTCTTTTCTTTTCCGATCCATAATTATAATTATATATTTTATGCTTTGCAGGGTGAAAATAAGCGAAATTTACGGTATAAATATATTTTATTATCATCATGATAATACCGGTTATCTGAAAATACTAATAGAAATACAGGATTGTATAATGCGTTGGTTTTTACGATCAAAAATTCATAAGGCGGTTGTTACCGAAGCCAGTGTTGAATATGAAGGCAGCATTACCATTGATGAAAACCTTATGGAACAGTCGGGTCTTCTTCCTTATGAAAAAGTATTGGTAGTAAGTAACACCTCAGGTGCACGCCTTGAAACATACGTTATTACCGGAGAACGCGGCTCAGGAACCATTGGTATGAACGGCGCCGCAGCACACCTTATCAAAGTAGGTGATGAGATCATTATCATGGGTTTTGAACTTGCCGAAAAACCCGTTGAAACAAAAAAAATTCTTCTTACCAAAGAGAATACGATAGAGAAATTTTTCTAATCCGGATTAAAAAGCTTTTCAATATCGTGTCGCTTTTCCTTCATTATTATTAATCCCAGATGCAAGGATTAAGCGGCCTTCAACATTCCCTGTTTCACAGTGGGATCTCATACTTGTTGTCATTGCGAGTGCAGATTCCCTGCTACTCCCGGGCGAAGCAATCTTCTCGAATAGACTTTTCGCCGGGAGATCGCGTCGGGTGGATAAAATTGAAAGTATACCTCGCGATGACAATTTGAATCTGAAATCGAGTGATTAATAGTTAACCTTTTACCCACTTATCATGACATAACTGTACGCTTTTTTCAATAGTTTCTTTTACAACAAGGAGAGAAATTCGAAATGAAGTAGTTGTGATACCAGCAATACCGATATCGGAAGCTTTCAGTAATTCAACTGTTTCATACAGGATGGCATTACTCTTATTCAATCCCTCACCAATAAGCGACAATGCAGACAGGTGAGTATCAAACGCAATAGCATCACCGATTTTATCTTCAAGCGTTTTTTTAATACGCTTCCACTGGTATATACTTTTCTGCGAGACAATAAATGAGGCCTTCGACTGTTTTGCATCCGACTGAATACCCGCCACATGCAGTTCTTTAATCGGAACATTCTCGTCTTCAAGGTAACCGAGAGCCCACTCGAAATGGTTAAGTGCGTGTTCCCCATGGATTCGTACCCGGGTGATTTCCTTTTCACTCACCACCGCCTGAACACCGGTCAATGCATCAGGGGTCAGTTTCCTGACTATGGTCTCTTTTCCCGGTTTAAAGGTACTGCGTGCATAAATAGCGATCTGTTTTTCCTTTGCAAACTGTACGGCATGGGCATTCAACACCTTTGCGCCGGCGGTACTCATCTCCTGCATGACCGGATAGGATACTTCCGGAAGATGACGTGCCTCTGTAATAACCGACGGGTCCGCTGAGTATACCCCGTCCACATCCGAATAGATTTCACATCGCTCCGCATCAAGCGCCGCGGCAAGCGCTACCGCAGTTGTATCCGATCCACCCCGTCCCAGGGTGGTTATCTCCCGTTTGTAACTGACCCCCTGAAACCCACCGATGACCACAACCTTACCTTTGTCAAGCTCATCCTGTACCCGGAATGGACGTACCTCTATCACCCGCGCGTTGTTGTGCCGATCATCTGTAATGATTCCCGACTGCGAACCGGTTAGCGATACCGCCTCTATTCCCAGCTCATGAAGTGCCAGACATACCAGCGCCATGGTAATCCGCTCACCCGTACTGAGCAGCATATCCATCTCCCGCCGTGAAGGTGTCGGTGAAAGTTCACGAGCCATTTCCACCAGCTTATCAGTAGTCTTTCCCATGGCAGACACAACCACGGCCACATCAATATGCTGTTTTTTAACACCCGCTATTATCCGGGCAATCTTCCTCAGTTTCTCAACATCGGCAACACTGCTGCCGCCATATTTCTGGACAATGCAAGGCATAGGTCTGCTTCCTCCGCTTATAGAGTAAATCGTGTGATTATTATCAATGTATTCATGATTTTCAGAACATCATCCCGGTAGAATTAAAATATATGTAACCCTTTACCCGGTCATAGGGTTTTAGCATAAAACCATGCACATCTCGGATGTATGCTGGGGGTGATGGTGGATATAAAGCGAATAATCGACCCAGCATTTAAAAGATACTGACTACCGGAACCCGATTCTACGCATCAAACAATAATGTATGATATATTTTATCTGCGCCCGGGAGTACATAAGAGAGTACATAAGTATGATCATCAGGGAACTATCGGGGCTTTTTGGTTTGGAAGGCCTGTAAAAACATGTCCGCTGAAAATAACGGACTTTCCCCGGCAGGAAAAATTAATGGCAAAAACAGGAATAGTACAAAAGGGAAGCATAATTGAGATGTTTGCCATCTCCTTTCCCATGATGGTTTCACAGGGATGTGAAACGATGATGATATTTACCGACAGGCTCTTTCTTTCCAAGCTCGGCCCTGAGCAGATGAGCGCCGCATTAATGGGTGGATTAACCGTTTTTATGATGACCACTTTTTTTATCGGTATTACCGGGTACACCAATGCACTGACGGCTCAATACTATGGGGCGGACAAAAAAAATAAATGCGGTACCGTGGTCACTCAGGCGGGAATACTCTCACTGATCGGCTATCCGATAATACTCTCACTCAGTCCACTCATTAACTGGTACTTCGATATCTCGGGTATCGCAGAGGCACAATTAGTGCCGCAAAAAATGTACTTTAACATGGTAATTTATGGAGTTATATTCAATCTGCTTCGCAACTGTTTCAGCGGTTTCTTTTCCGGTATCGGCAAAACTGGTTACGTCATGATAGCTGCCATCGTGTCAATGATTGTAAATATCGCCGCGAATTATGTGTTGATATTCGGCAAACTGGGTTTTCCGTCACTGGGTATACGGGGTGCTGCTGTCGGTACCATTATCGGCGGATTCTCTGGAGTTATGGTACTCTTTCTAATCTATGTGGGATACAAATACCGTCGGGAATTCGGGATCACACAATCATTGCACTATGAGCACGATGTCATGATAAAACTGCTCCGGTACGGATATCCCGCTGGTCTTGAAATGTTCCTGAATATTATTGCCTTTAATCTCATGATTATGCTCTTCCATGCGGACGGTATTGTCACGGCAACAGCGGCAACAATTGTATTTAACTGGGATATGGTCTCTTTCGTTCCGCTTATCGGTATACAGATAGGCGTCACCAGCCTCGTCGGCCGTTACATGGGTATGGGATACCCCGATACAGCACATAAAGCAACACTCTCCGGCCTTACCATCGGATGGATGTATTCCGGTACCGTACTCATTATTTTTACATTCTTTCCTCAACCGCTGGTGGATCTTTTCAGCCCCCATGAATTCAGCAGCGTATTTAACGATGCCCGTCCCCTGGCAATATTCATGGTGCGGATGGCTGCGGTCTATGTTATGGTTGATACCATGTTCTGCGTTTTTACCGGAGCACTCCGGGGAGCCGGTGATACCCTGTGGGCAATGATTATTACGGGCATATTGCACTGGACACTGGTACCGATCCTTTTTATTATTCTGCACGTTCTCAACCTCTCGGCACGAGTGGGGTGGGTCACAACCGTTCTGGTGTTCGTATCGTTCGGGACGCTTATAATCTGGCGATATTCAACCGGTAAATGGCGGGAGATTACGGTGGTCGAACGAGAATAAGTGGTGTATGGCCCATGCAAAAAACGGTATCGGACTGCGGGAAAGGGCAATAATGCCTGTATTGTCAAGAAAGACCTTTTCCATTTTTTTTCGTCACTATCCTGCGGACAAAATCAGCATTACCACCTTAATTCGACCGTTTTCTATTCCACTTTTTTACCCAGCAGATCCTCAGCAATACTTCTCGCCGCAACCTTGCCGGCACCCATCGCCAGAATAACCGTTGCTGCACCGGTCACAATATCACCGCCGGCATACACATATTTTTTTGAGGTCCTGCCATCCTCTTCACTGGCAACAATAGTTCCCCATTTTGAAACATCAATATCCGGGGTTGTATTGGGAATAAGCGGATTCGGTTTATTACCGATAGCAATAATTACTACATCACATGGTATTTCGAATTCGCTCCCTTTAATGGGGACCGGACGGCGTCTGCCCGACTCATCAGGCTCCCCCAGTTCCATACGGATGCAGCGTATTCCCTTTACAAATCCTTTTTCATCAGCAAGGATCTCAATGGGATTGGTAAGGAGATTAAACTCGATACCCTCTTCCTTTGCATGGTGTATTTCAGCATTCCGCGCAGGCATCTCGACCTCGCTGCGGCGGTATACAATAATTGAATGGTCGGCCCCGAGACGTAGTGCGGTACGGGCGGAATCCATGGCAACATTGCCGCCGCCTACAGTAACAACATTTTTTCCCCTGATTATCGGTGTCTTGGCGTCATCCTTAAACGCCTTCATCAGGTTACTGCGAGTCAGATACTCATTGGCGGAATAGACACCGATATTATTTTCACCCGGAATATGCATAAACGACGGCAAACCGGCACCGGACCCGACAAATACCGCATCAAACCCCTCTTCCTGCATAAGCTCGTCCACCGTGGCGGTACGACCGACCACATAGTTCTTTACAATTTTAACTCCAAGCAGCTCGAGGTAGTGTATCTCCTGGCGTACAATCTCCTTGGGCAACCTGAATTCAGGGATGCCGTAAACAAGAACGCCGCCTGCCTCGTGCAACGCCTCAAAAACGGTTACAGCAAAGCCCTCTTTTGCAAGTTCACCTGCTGCAGTCAGCCCGGCCGGTCCCGAACCGACAATGGCAACTTTTTTACCATTCTTGGGTTTTAGTTCGGGAACCGTTATCTCGGTATGCTCCCGCTCCCAGTCTGCTGCGAACCGTTCGAGATTACCGATGGCAATTGGATCACCCTTTTTCCCCAGAACACACTTTATTTCGCACTGCTCTTCCTGCGGACATACCCGACCACAGACAGCGGGAAGAGCATTGGTCTCCTTAAGTTTCAAAGCGGCTGCGGTAAAATCACCTTCGGCTATCAGATTAATAAACTCCGGTATCTTTACATCAACCGGGCATCCCTGTACACAGAGTGGTTTCTTACATTGCAGACAACGCCCTGCTTCTCGTATAGCTTCTTCTTCGTTATACCCGCGGGGCACTTCATTGAAATTCCTGTTTCGTTCTGCAGGCTCCTGTTCCCGCATGGGTGTTCGAATAAAACGCTCCTTCTTTGTATCTTCCGTCGCCATTATTCACCTTCCAGTTTGCAGAGATGTTTCTCTTTTGATTTCTCTTCAAATTCCCGGTAACTGTTAAGACGCTTGATTAACAGATCCCAGTCTATTCCCGAAGCGTCAAATTCAGGACCGTCAACGCAGGCAAACTTCGTCTCCCCGTGCACAGACACGCGGCAGCCGCCGCACATACCTGTGCCGTCAATCATAATGGGATTGAGTGATGCAAAGGTCTTTATACCCTGCTTTACCGTTAAGGCGGTAGTGACCTTCATCATGACAGCCGGGCCGATTACCACCGCCAGGTCATAGCGGTTTCCCTCTTCAATCAATTGATTGAATACATCGGAGACAAAACCGTGAAATCCGTATGAACCGTCATCAGTGGCAACATGAAGGGAATCACTGCCCGCCCGCATCTCTTCTTCAAGAATAAGAATATCTTTACTTCGCGCACCGATAATGGTTGTCACGTCGTTACCGGCCCCTTTCAAGGCACACACAATCGGATAGAGCGGTGCAATGCCGACGCCGCCGCCGATACAGATACATCTGCCGAAGTTTTCGATATGGGTCGGCTTCCCCAGCGGGCCTACCAGATCCGTAACAGTATCCCCCTCGTTAAGCTGTGCAAGCAGGGTCGTGCCGACACCGACAATCTGAAAAATTATTTCGATCCATCCTTCTTCGGGATCCGCATTGGCAATAGTTAAAGGTATACGCTCGCCGTCTTCAGTACCCCGCAGAATAATAAATTGTCCCGCCTTTCTCTTCTTTGCAATCCGTGGTGCGGAAATGCGAAAGCGGACAACCTGCGGTGCGAGTTGCTCTTTCTTTAAAATCGTACTCATTGTCGATCACCCGTTAATGGTAAATAAAATATACTCTTTTTAAGGTGTAGAATATAAATCATCCGGCCACTATGATCCAATTGTAACTGGTAAAACATGCACTATTTAAAACCACACCATGATAACCGTATTGGTGGCAGACAGTCGATAAGGTTAACAAGAACAATCGGCGGGTATTACCGGATATGGGACAGAAACCAACGGTATTCTGACCGGAAATACCCGGAGTTTTAAAAAACGGGTAGCTCAGATAGGCTGTATTTTGATATGGAGTTCTCTCAGCTGCTCCCGGGTAACCGCAGCAGGCGCATTCATCATGAGGTCCTGCGCTTTCTGATTCATAGGAAAGGCGATAACCTCACGGAGATTTGATTCATCTGCAAGAAGCATTACAATACGGTCAATACCTGGAGCAATACCACCATGGGGCGGCGCACCATAACGGAATGCGTTAATCATGGCCGGGAATTTTTCATCCACTACCGAATTGTCATACCCGGCTATTTCAAATGCCTTATACATGATATCTGGACGGTGGTTACGAATTGCACCACTTGATAATTCGACACCGTTGCAGACAATATCGTACTGGTAGGCAAGAACCTCTAGCGGGTCTTTAGTTTCAAGGGCCGCGAGACCACCCTGCGGCATGGAAAAAGGATTATGAGAAAACTCGATTCGGTTTGTCTCTTCATTTAACTCAAACATGGGGAAATCCACAACCCAGCAGAACCTGAATACGTCTTTTTCTATAATTTCCAGCTCGTTTCCCAATTTTATCCGAATGTCACCGGCAATCCTGTTTGCCTCCTTAATACTCTCACAAATGAAGAACACCACATCCCCATTTTCCGCCTTATTGATTTCAGCTATCTGAGCGATCTGTTCATCCTTGAGGAATTTAGCAATGGGACCTTTTATTTTGTCAGGTGTCCAGACAAGATACGCCAGTCCCTTCGAGCCAATTGATTGTGCATATTCAACCAGTTTATCAAACCAGCTGCGGGGTCGTTCAGAAATTCTTTTTACACATATTGACCTGACAACGCCACCGTCAGATACTACAGACTTAAATGCATTGAAATCCGATTGAGCGAAAATATCTGAAACATCCTCTATCTCAAGCGGAATGCGGAGATCCGGCTTATCAGTACCATATTTTACCATCGCTTCACGATAGGGAATGCGCACAAAAGGTTTTGTATCCGTGGTAAAGGATCCGAATGTGGTAAAAATATCATGCATTACCTCTTCGACGACAGCGAAAACATCATCCTGAGTGGCAAAAGCCATTTCCAGATCAAGTTGATAAAACTCCCCGGGACAACGGTCTGCACGGGCATCCTCATCCCTGAAACATGGTGCAATCTGGAAATAACGATCAAACCCTGAAACCATAAGTAACTGTTTAAACTGCTGCGGCGCCTGAGGCAGTGCGTAGAACATGCCTGGATGTACTCGTGACGGTACCAGGTAATCACGAGCGCCCTCAGGGGAAGAGCTGGTGAGGATAGGCGTTTGGAATTCATGAAATCCCAGTTCCACCATCTTGGTCCGGATACGCGCTATAATATCCGAGCGAAGCAGAATGTTATCATGCATGTTTTTTCTTCGCAGATCCAGGTAGCGATATTTCAACCGAAGATCTTCCGGAGCCTCCTCCTCCTGAAATACAGTAAACGGCACCTGCTCACAGGGCCCCAACACCTCATAAGCATCACACTTTACCTCTATCTCCCCGGTATCCATTTTCGGATTAATATTCTCTTCAGAACGAAATACAACCTCGCCGTCAAATCTGACGACAGTCTCTTTCGGAAGATGACCAACCTCATACTGGAAATCAACATTCGGATAAATAACGATCTGTGTGATGCCGTAATGATCACGAAGGTCTATAAACAACACGCCGCCGTGGTCACGCCTGTTGTGAATCCATCCCGACAACCGGACCCGCTGTCCAATATGCTCTTTCCTCAACTCACCACAGGTATGTGTTCTGAATTCATGCATTATGTAAAAACCTTTTTAAAAATGTATAAAATAACGTTTGGGTAGGCCTTAAAATACTATTTGGAAGACGGAAACCGTTATGCCCGAAACCAGTTTTCCCTGTGTTACAGTACTTGCGATATAACCTATTGAATTTAATGCGAAAAGTAATTTCCCTCTTATACGAAAGAACTCTATATTCCGGTTGACAACCTATGCCCTTCTCAGTATAATGAAAAGGTAAATGTGGTTTATTCGTTAAAAGTATTTTTTTTGTTAAGTAGCGTCATTGCTATTTACGATAAAGGTGTTTTTTTTATAACAATCAATGAATCGACAGTGGTAAGAATTTTTATGCCCTCCTCATTTGGCACCGAGAAACAGATTTCAATTTATCATACTCTTTTTGAGAATACCCATGAAGGTATCATCATCACTGATGAAAACTGTATTATACAGAAAATAAACCCTGCATTCAGCCTTATAACCGGATACACCTCAGAAGAGGCTATTGGGAAAAAACCCTCCTTTCTGAAATCGGGCAGGCACGATAAACACTTTTATGAAATGCTGTGGTCCAAATTGCAAAAAATCGGACGTTGGAACGGTTTTTTATGGGATAGACGAAAAAACGGCGAAGTCTTCCCAATAGAGCTTACCATAACTGCAGTAAAAAACGGCATCGATAATAAAAATCTGTATTTGGGCATCCTGACCGATCAATCAAATAAGGAAGAAAAGCAGTGCAATAAATCCAACTACGATCCGTTAACCACCCTGCCGAATCGAATTCTTTTCAGGGATCACCTGAGCTTCATGCTTGCCCATGCAAAGCGAAACGATCAGATTCTTGCCCTCCTGCTCCTTGACCTCAATCGTTTTAAAGTCATGAATGAAACACTCGGCTTTAATGCGGGCGACATGATACTTATGAATACTGCCGAGCGTCTGAAGAAGGCGCTTCGTGAAGTGGATGCAGTATTCCGGCTCGGTAATGATGAGTTCGCTATTATTCTTGAAGAGGTTTCCAAGATTGAAGACGCGGCGAAGGTTGCCAAAAAGATATTACGTACCTTCAGCCTGCCGTTCAAACTTTCCTATTATGAAGATGAACTTTATATATCGGCAAGTATCGGCATCAGTATTTTTCCGCAGGACGGTTCTAACTATGAGGAAATTATTAAAAATGCCGAAACTGCCATGTATCAGGCGAAAGAACTTGAGCAGAATAATTTCCAGCATTACTCCCCCGCCATGAATGCTTCAACCTTTGAACATCTGACTATGGAGCACCAGTTGTATAAGGCACTTGAACAGCGGGAATTTATTGTATACTACCAACCGATCGTCGACATACCCACATCGTCAATTACCGGTGCCGAAGCACTTGTCAGATGGCATCATCCGGAACTGGGTCTGGTATCTCCTGCCGAATTTATCCCCATTGCCGAAGAGACCGGTCTGATTATACCAATCGGTGAACATGTCATGCGGTGTGCCTGTGAAAAGGCAAAGGAGTGGCAGAGTAAGGGGCATAACAATTTTCATATCTCAGTAAATCTTTCCGCCCGACAGTTTCAACAGCATGATCTTATCCAGAAAGTAGAGATTATTTTACTCCTCAGCGACCTGGCACCACAATCGCTGGAGCTTGAAATCACTGAAAGTATTGGTATGAAAAATGCCGAGCATACCATTCAGATACTCGATGAACTTAAACAGAAAGGGATACGAATTTCTATCGACGACTTCGGTACGGGCTATTCTTCACTGAGTTATCTGAAAAAGTTTCCTATTGATACACTTAAAATCGATCAGTCATTTGTCCGCGATATCGGTGAAGAAGAGGATTCCGAGACAATCGTATCACTCATTATATCCATGGCCCATACACTCAAACTGAGGGTTGTCGCGGAAGGAGTGGAGACAAAAAAGCAACTGGCATTTCTCAAAGAACAGAAATGCGACCTGCTGCAGGGATATCTCTTCAGTAAACCGGTTCCCGCCGAACAGTTCGAAAAACTGCTTCTGGACTATAAAAAGAAATCACGGAAATAATTTTTATTAACTTTACAAGAACACCACTCGCTGATCCATTCATGATAGTAACGTATCAGTCACCGTGACATTAAACGGGGTAGTTTCCTTTTCCAGCGGTTGAAATTTCCATCGCTCAACTTCCTGCTTGATTTCATTTTCCCGCCATTTTCTTGCATACGTATCACCGGAAACACGGATGGAAACATTATCGACGTTACCCTGCCAGTCAAGACTGAACGATATGGTTATATATGGCACCTCATCCTTTTTACTTCTCAACAGAGAGAATATCTCATCATGTAAACAAAGCGGCATGTAGTACTCTTGAATTACTGAAGTGACAGTTTCAATCTCACGCTTTTCTGCCACACTTTTCTGTCTGTCTTCAATGATTGCTTTTCTAATAAAATCTCTCAATACCAGGCAGTCTTTACATTCCCTATGCGTTTCTATCTGGATGTTTTCCTCCATCTTGTCGTGTCTGCCAAAGACTACCTCTTTTTTCTTTTTATCTACCATATATTTCTTACCTTCAGCGATCTGAACGGCCATGGTCATGTTATATACCTTGTCAATCAATCCTTCAGGAAAAAAAGATTGAATATTTTCCTTTGGAAACGGACGATACCTTCGGTCCCGGACCTGTAACGTGGTACCGTCGATAAATACATCCATATCGTCATCGATAAAATTAACCATAACCAAATCACTGAAAGCATTTTTAGCTATTGCATCTTTTTTCGGTGTTCCGAAATATTTTCTTATCTCACAGGTATCATCCTCATAAATCCATAACTGCGGGAAATGGCGTATAACGCAGTTTATATAGTTGGTATCAAATGCCGACACTGAAGACGGATAAAAGTAACCGTGAAATACATGCGTTATGTTTTTTTTCGTTTCATGGGGAAGCGTTAATTGAATCTGCTCTACCTGCCAGATATAGCCATTTTCAGTAATTTCGATTCGGTCATTATGTTTCATAATCGCATTTTCGTCCGACTGATACTCCCAGAAGCCTGAAGCTAAGGCAATCAAACTGTCCCTTTGTGCTTCAGTGAATTCAACCTGTGAGTTAAACTCTGTGGCAGAATCCTCAAATGCTGCAAAAAAGCCTTCCATTACATTGGTTGTTGCAATTTTGTTATAAAAGAACAACCCGAAAATTAAGGCGACAAACAACACAATAGCCTTGATAAAAGGATTTTGCTTTTTCTTAACGGGATGATGCATAGACACTCCTCTCACTTATGCACAGCGAAATGCCTTAATACAGTATAAAATCGATACTGCGTCTGAAAAAAGCCAGTCCTTCACATGCTAATATCGTAAAATAGTTATTCAAAAGAAGGGAGTTTGTTTAACAGATCACCGACCATCTGTTTATTCACTCGTTTTATCCAGCGATTGATACCGTCAGATGTCTCAATAGCGGAAAGATGTGAAACGCTTTCTGCAGCTTCGACAAAACTTATATTTGAAATAAGCTCCTTAATTATCGGAATATTTTTTGGAATAACACTGAAGCGGGTCAATCCCAGGCCAATGAGCAGTATTGTGTTAATAGGGTTACCCGCCATTTCCCCGCATATCGAAATAGAAATGCCGTTATCTTTTGATACGTCAATAGCGGTTTTAATGATCTTGAGAAATGCCGGTTCAATCGGATTATAGAGATAATTGACTTTTGGATTATTTCTGTCTGCCGCACTTAAATACTGAAGAAGATCATTGGTGCCGATTGAGGCAAAATCTATCTCCTTCATAAATGTCTCCATTTCAAGGATGGCAAGCGGAACTTCAAAGAGGACTCCACTCTTTGGCGGATCCATGCCGAGTTTCTCAGATACTTCTTTAATGATTTTTTTTGCATCAAGCCATTCCTGCAGGGTGGTAACCATGGGGAACATGACTTTATAGTTGCAGTTTTTTCCGGCCAGCATAATCGCCCGCAGCTGCTGCTCAAACAAATCCCGCCGTTCAAGAAGAATCCGTATTGCCCGCCATCCCATGAACGGATTAAA
Source organism: uncultured Fibrobacterota bacterium (assembly GCA_964543525.1). Lineage (GTDB taxonomy): Bacteria > Fibrobacterota > Chitinivibrionia > Chitinivibrionales > JANQEN01 > CBDVBE01. Next base: position 15,195 of record CAZIYW010000089.1, read on the forward strand.
TTCGACTGGCATTTGAAAAAACTCGGGAATTTTATCACCGCCGATATCCATCATGCGAATAATACACTCTTTTTCTCCCAATCCTTCAAGGATGGAACGGTAAAATTCAACCTGCTCTTCTTCCGAAGGAAATTCTTTTCTGTTTGACAGGAGGTATTCAGTTCGCACCAGGCCAACACCGTCGGCGCCTCTCTCCTCAGCATAGGGGACATCTGAAGGTATCGAGATATTGGCCATCACCTCAATATGCACACCGTCACGGGTATAGACCGGACGATTCCACTTTTTTATCAGTTCATCCGTTACTATCTTCGTTACTTTTTCCTTTTTATGGAACCTGGTAACCACACTTTCGCTAGGTCGTATGTACACGGTTGCTTTATCAGCATCAACATACAACAGATCCCCCGGGTGGATGTGCTCAGCGATATTACGAATACCCGAGATAACCGGTATTGAATATGAACGTGCTAAAATGGCAGCATGAGAAGTTTTCCCACCACTCATGCTAATAACGGCCTTTATTTTTGTAAAGTCATAATTAAGAATATCGGACGGGGTAAATGTCCTGAGAACAACAAGAACGATTGGATCGGTGAATGTTTTAATTCTTCCCTTGTCCTCATTTATATAACTGATTAGTTTCTCACAGATTTCAACCATATCACTGCTTCGTTCCTTGAAATAGGACGTACCGGCAGTATTAAATCGTTTTATAAAATCGTTTGAGACCAGGCGTATTGAAGTTTCAAGGTCAAAAAGTTTTGTGGTAATGGTCTCCACGACCTGACCGATAAAGGCGGGGTCATCAAGAATATGCTCGTAAATATTCAAAATAGAGCTGTCAAAAGTAGAGGTGCCTTCAAAACTCTTAACATACGAACGATAATCGGCTTTCGCCTTTTCACGTATTTCATTAAAAAGCATGATATGGTCACCAACATCCTGCCGAGAAATGGACACTACCGATTCGTGCTGTACGGCTCTGCCGACAAAATAAGCCTTTCCCAGGCCCTTTCCTTCAACAATGGTAATGCCTGATAATTTTCTCTCTTTAGTCATAAGGTTCCACTTTCCAGATATTGCGAGCGTATTCACCAACAACCCGATCACCGGAAAACCATCCGGCGCGCGCAATAGTTACCAGTGATTTTGAAAGCCAAGCCTTCCGGTCCTTATATAACGTGTTAATATGCTCCTGCTTCTTACAATAATCATCGTAATCGTATAATACTAAATATGGGTCAGTATCCTTGAGAGAAGCAAGTAATGGATAAACTAAATTACTGTCCGGGAATGAGGGAAGGATTTCATCAAGAAAAGAAAAAATATTTATTAATTCCTCATGTGAATCGAGAATTTTTTCAGGAGAATACTTCTTCATCGAATTACGTTTTTTACTGTGATGTCCAAAAAAGAAAATAGTTTCGGCTCCCAACTTTTCCACCATTTCTATGTTTGAACCACAGGGGCTGGCGATAGTATATGCGCCATTTAATGCGAACTTCATATTACTGGTTCCACTTGCTTCAAAACCGGGAGCGGAAAGTTGCTCCGACAGATCGGCTGCCGGGATAATCTTTTCTGCAAGCGAAATTCCGTAATTGGGAACGAAATGTACCTTCAATGCATTATTCGCCATGGGATCGCTGTTAATTACTTCAACGAGAATATTGATTAAATGAATAATTTGTTTTGCAAGAAAATCGGACGGTGTGGCTTTCCCACCAAATATGTGTGTCCGTTGAACAACAGAGGTACTGCCGTTTTTAATTTTTAAATACTGACTTAACAGGTATAGTATATGCAGCATCTGGCGTTTAAACGGATGTATCTTTTTACAATGCACATCGAAAAAAGTATCCGGATTAATAATAATATTATAGTGAGTGGCCAGAAATGTCTGCAATTGACGTTTCGCTGCATGTTTTATATCACCAAGGCGGGCTATGACCTCATATTCTTCTTTAAAGGATTCAAGTTTTTCAATTTCCCGATACTTCTTCGGCCATGCCGTGCCTATCAATTGAGTAATAAGACTTGCCAGTGGCTTATTGACACACAACAACCACCGGCGAAAGGCTATCCCGTTTGTAATATTTATAATTTTTTTATGTATATACTCAGGGTACGGATTAAAAATGCGAGCCTTTAAAATTTCAGTATGGTCTTGTGAAACCCCGTTGACACTGAATGATCCCAGAACCGCCATTTGTGCCATTCTGACCCATTGTAATTCAGCCTCTTCGATAATGGAGAGCTGTTTTAATTCAGTATCACTCAACTTTTTCTTTGCACGCACTTCTTTAAGATGCCACTCATTGATATCATAAATGATGCGGGTATGACGAGGGAGGATTTCCTGAATTATATATATCGGCCACTTCTCAAGATTATCGAATGAAATGGCATGACTGGTATAGGCAAATATATTTCGGGTAATCCGCCAGGCTTCTTCCCACGACAACCCCTCAATATCAATTAAAATACGCATGAATTCAGGAATAGCAATTGCACACTTACTGCCGTTCAGCTGGATCACTACCTTTTTATCAATCTTTCGTATATCGGTATTGTGCTGTTTATAGCGACGGATAATATCCAGTAATGAGGCGGATACAAAAAAATACTGCTGCTTGATCCGTATCTCAGTTGCCCGATGAATATCCTCATCCGGTATGAGATAGTTGGTAACTCTTCCCGATAAAAATTTTTCCTCACAGGCTCTCACATAATCACGATGATTTAAATAATCAGGTAAAAATTCTTCCGACGGCTGCGCGGACCATAACCGTAACGTATTAACCGTATCGTTACTGTAACCGGGCACTGGATAATCATGCGGTACCGCAATAACATCATCAGCGGGAATCCATTGATACCTCTTTTTACCCCGCTTGTCTTTACTCTGTGTGATACTACCGTTAAAACCAACCGTACAGGAATATTCAGGACGTTTAATCTCCCACGGATGCCCTTTGTGCAGCCAGTCATTGGGTTTTTCCATCTGCATACCGTTATTCAATTCCTGACGGAAAACCGCATAATCATAATGCAGACCATATGCCATAGCCGGTATTCCCAGAGTCGACATCGAATCAAGCAGTGAAGCGGCTAACCTGCCAATACCCGCATTTCCCAACTCAAAATCATCTTCCTCATCATAGAGTTTTTCTAATGAAAATCCCAGATTCTCGGCAGCCTCTAACGCACTCTTCTCCAATCCCAAATTAATAATATTCTGCTTCAGACTCTTACCAAATACATACTCCATGGAAAGGTAATACACACGACGGACATTTTCTTCGTGATACTTTTTTTGTGTGGCAATCCATTTATCAACCATCTGGCTTCTGACCGCGTAGGACAAAGCCATATATTTATCATTTGACGTAGCTGTACTGTCGTCTTTGGACTGAATATACCGTAAATATCTATAGTAGAAGGAGGTGAGATTTTCCATTTTTTTCCGACAGGTTTTTTATCCTTTTAAATGTCCATAATTTTATATAATAATAAAGTACTTTATTTAACCGGTTTCTTATACAGAAAAATACTATTTAATGCAATTTCGGACACATAGTATATAAAATGAGTTTTTTTAGCCAAGAGAATGACAGTACGCTTTTCTTTATATCACTATTCTCTACTTGTGTTTTATCGGAAAGAGCTATTATTTTATAGACCACCTTACTCACGGAGGGGTGGCCGAGCGGCTTAAGGCAACGGTTTGCTAAACCGTCGTAGGGGCAACTCTACCGGAGGTTCAAATCCTCTCCCCTCCGCCATTAAGAATTAAATCTGAACCTACACTGCTCCGCTCCCGGTAGTGCAGTACATTTCTATTTACTCTCCTGAATATACCGTATACCTACAACCTTTTTTCTCATGTTCCTGATTTATTAAATAATAATCTGTTATATCATTTACTTTCTTAAGACGTACATGATTTTAAATGAATCTCCGATAACTGGACGATGAGTGATGAGAGTTCAATTGTACTATTAGTACAAAGGTATGGTCAAGGTATAATACAGACTGTTTACTATTCAACGCTATCGAATATCCTGAAGGTAGGTAACAACTTTAAATACATTTACCAGTCGGGTTAAATCAAATAGACGGGTAATGTATGCATTTGGATTAGGATTTTTATTGAGGAGAATTAATTCCCGTCCCGCTTTCTGCATGCATGTGTGATAATACACAATAACTCCGAGACCATAGCTGTCCAGAAACTCAGTTTCAGAAATATCAACAATTATTCTATCAACACTCTTTTTCAGGAACAGAGATTCCATTTTTCTTTTAAATTTTCTTGATTCGACAGCAATTATACGGCCCGAGAGCTTTATAACAGGGATTTCTCCGTATTTACTCATTTTAATGCCTGATCGCATAACATTAATCTCCTGATCCGGTACCGTAATTCTACTCTCATGTCCACTAAAATTGTATGGCGTCTCGCTACAGTTATGAAACAATAAAATAGTAAAATAATATTTGTCGGTGAGACTAATTTTATATCGAGTCAGCTAAAATGGTATATTTTCTATAAAAGGTGTACAATAATAGACTTGTTGCATAATTAAAATTAACATGAAAAATATGCTGTTTATACTTAAAAAAAGGCACTTTTTAATCCTAAAAACAAATTATGCAACAACTCTAATAATTTCAAACACGAGTCGTGCAGAAAGCATTATGAACCTCATCCTTCTTTTCCCGTCAGATTTCACGGAAAATCAAAACAGCGTTGCGCTCTCGGGGCGTCGATTCAGATATATACGCACGTTTCATCGCGCCAAACCGGGGGATACGGTTAAGGTCGGTCTTATTAATGGAAATAGGGGAACAGGGAGAATAAAAGAGATTTCCGACAATAGGGTAACAATAGATGTTACGTTAACCTCGCCGCCGCCCCCACCATTGCCGGTGACTGCGATTATTGCATTACCGCGTCCTAAAACAGTGAAAAAGATACTTCACTGCGCGACAGCGCTGGGTATCAAGCGGATTTTCTTTATCCGCACATGGCGTGTTGAAAAAAGTTACTGGCAGAGCCCGGTTCTTAAAAAGGATTCCATTACCCACGAATGCATTTTAGGATTAGAACAGGCAGGTGACACGGTTATGCCGACCGTTGAATTCAGGGAGTTGTTCAAACCTTTTATTGAAGATGAAATTCCCCTACTTATCCAAAACTCAAAAGCAATCGTCTTTCATCCCAAAGCCGGAAAGACACTCACGCACGTGAAAAACAGAAAACAGGTTACGATTGCCCTGGGACCTGAGGGCGGGTTTATCGATTATGAAATTGACCAGCTTGTTCAGCGGGGTTTTACCCCGGTCACCTTGGGCAGTCGGATCCAGAAGGTTGAATATGTCCTGCCGTACAGTATCGGCAAAATTTTTTCGAGATACTAAAATCCTTTACTTTTAAGTGCTTTGATCTCCCGCTCAGATAGATGACGCCAGGCACCTCTCTTTAAACCTCGCAGTTTGATCACACAGAACTGTGTCCTTTTTAATCTGAGGACCGTATACCCGCACGCTTCAAACATACGACGGACTTGTCTGTTCTTTCCTTCATACAGATCCAGTTCATACCGGTATATCTCCCGGTTGGTTGTACCGGACACTTCACGCACCGCACCGGCATGCAGCAACTGACCTTTTGAAAGAATACCGGTCGTAACCATCCGCCCGGCATCTTTTCCTTCTAACTTTCTGTCAATTTGTACCCGGTATACTTTCTTGATATGAAACCGCGGATGTGTCAACGCATGAATTAATTCACCGTCATTGGTCAATAACAGAAGTCCCTCGGAATTCCTGTCCAGCCGCCCGATATACTTGAGATGATCCGCATTAAAACCATTTCTCTTCAGCGCATCATAGATGGTTTCCCTGCCCCGGGGGTCCCTTCCGGTAACAAGAGATCCACGTGACTTATGATAGGCTATATACTCGCGTTTTTTAATTTCCTGCAGTATCCTTCTTCCGGCATACTCTATTCTATCGGTAACCGGATCAATTGTAACACCCAATTTTGCCGTCTTTTCACCGTTTAGCAGGATCTTTCCGGCCTTTATCAATCTATCACACGCTCTCCGGGACCCGAGGCCACACTGGGCAAGATAGCGATTTAATCGAATTCGCCGTGAATCACATTGTAGGCACCGCGTTCGTCGGGCTTCGCCTCG
>CAZIYW010000090.1:0-21107 GCA_964543525.1 uncultured Fibrobacterota bacterium
CTGTAACTGGTACTGGCTTATTGACCTGCTTACGGAGAATAATATTCCCTGCTGCCTCGGTCATACGCTCTAGATAAAAAAACCGGGACGGCTATCCCTGCGCACAACTATTGATTGCATTTACCACCAAAAAAACATTACATTTCACTATATGGTGAGTACAGTATATCTCATTATTAAAAATACTTCACCTGAGGTGAATGCAATTGTTATTCATATCTATTCAAATTATCCATCGTGCTCAGCGTATCTGCACTATTCCCGGTGTACACGTGCGTATAGATTTCCGTTGTCTTTATAGTGCCGTGCCCGGGCAATTCCTGGATTACCTGCAAATCAGTACTCTGTTCCGGAAGGTGTATGGCAATGTTTAGCGTGCGGTTATGTATACGTTACAGGTATTGTAATTTCCGAACATAAAACAAGACATCTCCCCTCCGGCAAGCAATTTCTGTTAAATTAAGTGCAAAGAAAAATGAACCCGCCACAAAGGCAGGTATTCCTCCAATAACTTTTCACTTCCCCCCGACAGAGGTACCCCTTCCCCCGGCAACGGTAAGCTTTCCCCCGAAGGAGGTAGTAATCAACGGGACGGACTATTTTTATTATCTTAAGGTTTATCTAAAGCGAAAAATAAAAGGCGGTGTGTGTTCGACACGTTCTTTTTCCCGGGCATGGATGTTTTGTAATATTTAAAATTAACCAATAGCTAAACGTGGTTTAATCTCTTCTTTTATCTTTTCTTCCAATTTTTCTTCAGCCACATCCAACTCAAAATCCATACTTTTTTCCGGGTGACACCCTATAAGAAAACGTTACCTGCCCGTTTTAAAAACAGGGGGATCAACGTATCTGTTTTCAACTCCAGTGCAATAACAATTGTTACAACTGAAAAGGCTATTCAAAAAATTAATCCGCGGGTATCGAAATCTCGAATTTCTTAATCTTTTCACGGAGGGTATTGCGATGAATGCCCAGGCACTCAGCCGCACGGGTCTGATTCCAGTTTTCCTTACAGAGAACATCATAGATTTGAATCTTCTCCAGTTCCGCAAGGGTGGTTGCTCCGGGAGCAACCACTCGTCCGGCGGGTGTGCCGGCGTTTTTAAGCTCATCAGGCAGATGCGACAATACTATTTCATTTCCCTCGCCAAGCAGAACCGCTTTTTCCAGGACATTTCTGAGCTCGCGGATATTTCCGGGCCAGTGATAGGTAAGAAGGGTATTCATGGCGACAGGGGAGACGGCGGTAAAATTTTTATTGAACTGATCATTGAGTTCCTTGAGGAAAAAGGTAACCAGATCGGGGATGTCCTCGGTTCTTTCCCGTAAAGGAGGCATGTGAATCTGTACCACGTTCAGGCGGAAATAGAGATCCGATCTGAAATGCTCTTTTTCAACCTCCTGTTTGATATCCTTGTTGGTTGCCGCAACTATGCGCACGTCGGATTTAATGGTCTTGTTCCCGCCGACACGCTCGAATTCCTTTTCCTGAAGTACCCGCAGCAGCTTGGCCTGCATGGCGGGACTGGTATCGCATATCTCATCGAGAAACATGGTTCCGCCGCGCGCAAGTTCGAAGCGTCCGGGTTTTGAGCCGGCTGCACCGGTAAAGGCGCCCTTTTCATAACCGAAGAGCTCGCTTTCCAGAAGCGTTTCCGGCAGTGCCGCACAGTTAAGCTTTATAAACGGCATGTCGCGACGTGAGCTGTTATGGTGAATAGCATTGGCTATCACCTCTTTACCGGTACCACTTTCACCGGTAATGAGAATGGTCACGTCATAGTTCACCACTTTTTTTATTGTTTCGAACACCGCGGACATTGCCGGACTTTTCCCCACGATTCCTTTCATGACCACATTCTCGTTCAGCATCATACGAAGCTCGGTATTTTCCTTGGAGAGACGCTGCATCTCCAGCGCCTTTTTTATTATATGGCGTACCTCTTCCAGCTCAAAGGGCTTGGTGATAAAATCATAGGCACCCTGTTTTACCGCTTCAACCGCGGTTTTTATCGTCCCGTATGCAGTCATCATGATAATCGGCGTATTGGGCGTCAATTCCTTGATTTTCGGCAGCAGGTCCGTGCCCATGCAGTCGGGCATCTTCAGATCAAGCAGCGTTAGAACATATTCGTTACGCTGCAGGGCTGCAATAGCCTCTTTACCGTTTGTTGCAGTACTCACCCGGTACCCGTCCGCCTTTAGCACAGCTTCAAGTGTATCCCGCATTCCCGGATCGTCGTCTGCGACAAGAATATTCTCCTGCATAATTACGCTCCATCTATTTGTTTTTTAAATTCGTTCCTGTTGCCAATAGGCGTCTCTGTTCGTCCTCTTCGTCGTACTCGTTCTTCGTCCCCGTCTCTATTCTTTTTCTCCCTGTCTCCGAAACTCCCATTCTCCCGCTTTTTCTCTTTGTCTTCTTAAAAAGCGAGGAGGAGGATTGTTTGTATGTTAAAAAATCTGATTAGTTCCGGTTAACTGCATAGAATAAAACCATACCCGCTGCATTAGACAAACACCTCTGCATGCACCGCCGGTCTGTGCTGCCGGATCAACGGCAGTGCAATGGTGAAACACGTTCCTTTTTCGACATCGCTCCGTACTGCAATTGTACCGTTGTGTTCAACGATAATCTGCTGCACAATTGCCAGCCCGAGCCCTGTACCTCCCGGCCGGGTAGTATAAAAAGGATTGAAAACATTCTCCAGCTGATCTTCCGGAATCCCTTTGCCTGTGTCGGTAACTGCAATCTCTACCTGCTCGTTGACTTGGTTGCATTTTGTTGAAACGGTTAGTTTACCGGTATCGCCAACAGCCTCGATTGCATTGAGCAGAATATTGAAAACCGCCTGCGATAGTCGTTTCGCATCAACGAAAATTCCGGGCAGGTTTTCCTGATACTCTTTCTCGATAGTAATGTCCATGCCGTTTACTTTAAAGGATACCAGATCAACGGCACCCTGTATCAGCGTATTAATATCGGTATACTGAAAATCGCACTCTGCCGGCCGGGTGAAATTGAGCAGGCGTGAAATGAGCTGATCCATGCGCTTGGATTCCCGTACGATAAGCCGGGAAAAGCGGTGAACCGACTCCTCCGCTGCAGAATTACTTTCCAGATACTGCGCGCAGGTCTTTATTGCGCCCAGGGGATTACGGATCTCATGGGCGATTCCCGCGGCAAGTTTTCCCATGGCAGCCATCTTTTCAGTATGCTGTACACTGCGCTGCAGCAGCCTGATTTCAGTAACGTCCTCGAAGGTAACTGCATAGCCGACAACATCGGCATGCTGGTTAAACAGGCGTGCGGTGCTCAGACTTAACAGCGATTCTCCCCCAGACGCTCTTCTGAAAGACATTTCGTGCCCCCGGCAGATATGGTTATTTATTGTTAATTCCCGCAGGGCAACGGGGATAAAGTGATCCGGTGAAAAAACCGATTCAATATGCCTGCCGATAAGGTCGCGTTTGTCCAACTCAAGAATATTCTTCCCCGTAGTATTCAGATAGGTGATGGTGGCATCCAAATCAATCGTTACAATACCGACAGTGATACTGTTTAAAATGTTCTCGATATATACATGCAGATTTTTTACCAGGGTTATCTGTTCGGCAAGCTCAGTGTTGCTCTTTTTAAGGTTGCCCATATATTCCCGCAGTTTAATCGTCATGAAATCGAATGAGGAGGCCAGATTGCCGATTTCATCCCTGCCGCGGATATGAATCGCATGTTCGAGATCCCCGTCTGCAACCTTTCCTGCGGCTTTTGCCAGCTCTTTTATCGGACGGGTGAGCGAACGGGCGAAAAACCATATGTAAATAATACCGCAGAACAGGGCTATGGCCGCTATGAGAAGGGACTGGTAATTGGTATGCCGTATCGCTCTGGTAATGCCGGTCATATCCAGACCGATTTCCAGCAGACCGCCGATAGAATCCAGTGTTACCAGTGGTACGATTACCCTGAAAATATTCTCACCGGCAGCATTTTTACTGATGAGGTTTATCGGTTTATCCCCCTGTTCCACTGCGGTTATCGGGGTCTGAAGCGCCTTAATATAGAGTGAGTCCTTAACTCTGACACCCATGCGTGATATATCGGTATGGCCGATAACCACCCGCTCCCGGTCAACAATCTGCAGGTACTCGATACCCTTTGTCCGGCTCGCCTCACCAGCCACCCGTGACAGCCCCGCGCGCTGCAGAAGAAGTGCGTTTTCAGCCCCCAATGCAAAAGCCTTTGCAAGTGCAATGCCGTCTTTCTGCATCTGGTCGAATATACTCTGCCGCTCCCGTTTTATTCCCAGATAGGTTGTCACCGGCATGAGCAGCGAGAGCAAAATGACTGTATAGGTAATTAACCGGGTCTGAAGACTCGTATTGCTGCGTATTCTGGTCCTCTGTAACAATTTTGCAAACATTATACACCGAAACCGGGAGAAGGAAGAAAATTCCCTTGTCCTCTAATACCGCTAAATCTTCCTGCCTGGGCTGGAGGGGAGGGGAGAGGGTTCAAAGAAACAAGGGAATTCGTTTTTTATTGTATATACCATTTTTCGCATTTTTTAATCGTTTTTGTGTTATTTTGATATAATAAGGACCTGAGACCGGTTTCTACAGCATACTCCCCGAATGACCTGCCCGGGTCAGGAGTGTGCTGTACGGTGCCTCGGGTCCCTTTTTTTAAGCTAATTAGTTCGTATCAGACCTTGACATATCGTCCGCTTATTTCATGCCGGAATCCGGTTTTTTATCCTTTCCTCCTTCATTGAAAAATCACCATCTTTGCATCAGCTTTCTGATTCTCATAACACAGTTTTATCCATGCGGCGGAGCGGGCGTGTGACGAAACTCTGACTTCGTCAAGAAGCCCTTCATAGAATTCATGGCCGAGCTCACTGCCGCCGATGAAAAAATCTTCCGTTGCATCCGTCGCCAGAGCACCGGTAATAGTGGTGTCCGTGTGAATTACCTTTCCATCAAGATACACCGTCACACCCCTGTTCATATCATAGGTTGAGACATAGTAGTGCCAGTTATTATCGTTGAATACACTGTCCCAGGTAAAGGCGGTGATCCGCCGATCAGGCGTCCATACCACAACCCATGCATCCATGGATCCGAATGATGTCTGCAGCCCGGTATAGTGACCGTCATGTCGGATGATACTGACATTGGTATCCGGGTGCAGGCTTGTTTTAATCCAGCAGCCGGTGGTTATTTCTGCGGAGATCTCTTTAATTGAAGCGTCGTTACCGAAACGAATGTAGTCTCCGCTGCCGTCAAAATAGCGGCCGTCACCGATAATACCGGCTATATTTACCGAGTTGCTGTTTATCCCGTCGTTTTTATTGGCTGTAGCGTCGAGGACATTGTTGCCCAGGTGCCAGGCAGCAGCAAAATTGTTCTCTGTTTCAAATACCTTTGTGCTGTTTGAGCGACTCTGCGCCTGGTCGTTGCCCCAGTACATAGTGATGGATTGTGTGCTGTTGGCACCAAAGACAGTATCGATCAGCACCCATATTTCCGCGACACTGTTCTGCCGGTCCCAGCGCTCGATCTGATAATAGAGCGGGGTACCGTCCGTTTTGGTGAAACGGATATCCCGACCGTCAAGCTGCGCTTCACCGAATGAAAAATTGGCATCGTTCAGACGGATAAGCAGCGGGAAGTGATAGACATCGTCTGTAATATCCGCTCCGGTGGGTGCGGTGTTGATAATGCACTGCCTGTTATACTGCCAGTAGACATAATATTCATCGGTCATAGAAAGAACGGGAACCGTGTCGATAGTGGTGGTGCTGTCCGGTTGTGCAGCAACATCGGTAATGGTTGTCGGCTTGTATATCTTATTTGTGGTTACTATATTGACGGTAAAATCGCCTTCGGGAACATCGGGAATGGTGTACTGCATTGTTATACTGTCAACTTTTACCAGACGGTCAAGGCCGTAGACCTGTACATACAGGTTCTCCCGCTCGGGCAGGGAGTGGGTGACGGTGCCGGTCAGTGTTGCCGTTGCTCTGGTAGTATCGGGGTTCATGGTGATAATGGTGTCGCCCTCGTCAAGGCTGCAGGTCAGCAGTACCGCCTGCGAGGAAGCGTCCCGTATTTCAATAGAATAATCGCCCGTATCCAGTGAATCGATAATAAATATACCGTTACTGTCAACGACAGCGTCGGGTATTGGGGTCTTTCCGAAATCCTTGATATCTTTTACAAATGATTGTTTCCGGACATACACGGTTGCACCTTCTGCAGGCAGGCCGCTGCCGTCATAGATTGTTGCAGTAACCGCAATGGCCTCCACATTGCCCGTTTCAGTAGAGCTTCCGGCAACATCGGGTGCGGCGCAGTGAAAATGCAGGATACTGAGAAACACTGCGACGGAGACAAGGGAAAGAAACAGGTGATATGGTCGTTTTATATTCATAACTACGGCTACTCTTCCTTTTTCTTTGTCATGGGGAACACCTGTATATTGCACTGATACACCCGGTCGGGAGCAGACTCATCTTCCGCAATAGTAGCAAGCCGTGCCCGGAATGTTGCAATTTCCGTACGTACTTTTTCAAAGCTTTCCGGAGAAAGGGTCAGGGTGATTGTTGAAATATCACGCTCCTTCGCACTTCTGCGCTCAAGCGCGCGTTTCGCGAATTCAATAGTGTCAAGCTGGAAATTGGCAATATCGAGTGATTTTATTTCTTTTGCCGCGGAGATGGTCGTGTCGACCTGGATATAGGTACCGTCCGCCTTTCTCTTGATAAGGCCGATCCCCTCTAGTACCGCAATCGCCTTCTCGACCTCCTGCGGTTTGACTGCCGGATCTATCAGCCGGGCAAACTCTTTCGCATCGCCCGTATAGGGCAGAAAGTTGAGCAATTCGCGGATTATAACATAGTACCAGCGGGAGAACAGGGTGAGCCGGTCCTTGCCGATATCTTTTACCCTGGTTTTTCGCAGGGCTGAGAGACGGTCGCAGTACCGGTTTTTCTCCTTGATTCGTTTTGCCTGGTTAAACAGCACGAGTGCTTCGAAATAGGCGGCTTCATGCTTGCTTAATTTTATTGCAGTCGTGAGATCGTTTATCTGTGCCTGGGTAAGGTTATTGCGCCCTGCAATGATATTGGAAAGGAATCCGGTTGATGATATGCCCATCTTCTTCAGGACAGTAAGCTGGGTCATACCCCGCTCCTTCTTCTGTGCTTTGAAGAAGTCCTGAAGGAATTCCCGGTAGTTGAGGTAGTCGTAGATGTAGGGCATAATCTGGTTCTTCCATAGAATGGGTTACATGTTCATTGCAAAGTGTTAACAAACTATCATTACGTTTTTTTCATTATATATCTTAAAGTACTTATCTGTAATCGGAAACCACCATGCGCCCGGTCCGTATATTTCCGTTATGCGTCAATCGGTAAATATACATTCCAGGGCCAACCCGTTTTCCTTCCGCGTCTGTGCCGTTCCACCGTACCTGATGCGCCCCGGCCGCTACATTCCCGCGTATTACTGTGGTGATTGTTTTACCGCCGGGATCGAAAATTGTCAGTGCAGCATCCCCGTCACGGGGGACAGTAAAACTGATGGTTGTTGCCTGTCTGACCGGGTTGGGATAGTTTGCAAGTGAGAAATCAGCCGGATGTATTTTTGTTTTGTCTGCGGTACAAGTCGGTCCCACTTCAATATAGTCTCTTTTAACTTTAATACCCGGCCCGATAGGGTTTTTGTTGTGTGCCACCAGAATAACATGATAGGTGCCGGGTGTTTCATAGGTGATCGGCGGTGGTTTCTCTTCATACGATTTGCGGGGCGTGCCGCCGTCAAATGTCCAGTCGCAGGTCTCGGCATTGGTTGTAGCATTGGTAAACGTTACCGCTTCGCCGCCGTTAACAGCAGTATTGTCCGCGCTGAAATCAACCGCCGGTTTTGTACCGATATTGCTCAGCTTCTGGCTGTATTCATTCCAGAGCTCATCAGCACCTTTGTTCAGTATCGCGTTACAGGCCTTGTCCAATGACCAGGGATTCATGGAAAGACAGGTTTCATTCAGTTTGATATAAAAGTCCCGGTCATAATTGTTTGCAATCCAGTTATAGAAGAATCCGGTGTTGGTGTAGCCCGCTTTCCATTTAGAGCTGCTTGAGCCGGGTCTCCTGTTCTGGTGGTAACCTGCCCGGATACGGGTGCCGTCGGCCAGCCCTTCAATAAAACCGAAAAATTCGGTTCCCGATTGATACCCGCCGCAGTTTTTCGGCTCATGCTGATACCCGTGGGTCATCTCATGGAACAGCACCCCGATAATCTCAGCCTCCATTTTAATATCATCGTTGTTATTATTGGAGTAATATTCCTGTATATATTTAGTGCTGAACTGTATGGATATCTCCGGCGGGCTTCCCCATTTGCCGGAGATACCGTCATAGTATTTAAGGTAATAATTCAGTTTGTCAAAGTCGCGCACTTCATCCGCCCCCCGGTAAAAATGCCTGCATACATCCCTGCACACCTCTTTCATATAGGTTTGCGGATCAGGTATTATTTTTTTGTAAATTTTCGATCCTTCCGTTGAGCCGTTATCCCGGTCCACAAAGTTAATGGTTGGAAATTTGAAGTCAGCCCAGGGATCCTGAGCAAAAAGCAGCGTGACACTGAAAAAAGAGCATAACAAACCGCACAGATAAAAAGTTTTTAAAACTCTCATACAATCCCCTCTCCCCGTTTCTGCAATGTTTAAATTATTGCGGAGTATATACTTAATAATTTAGCATAAAAATCTGGAAATGTCAACATTTAATTTAAGAAAATAAAAACCATTAAAAACGATATAACTTATTGTAAAACAATTTATTATACTAATAATAATAAAATACAATAAATTTAAATATTATTAAAAATATTAAGAAAATTAAAGGGTTTTCCATCAAAGAGATGCCATTTGGTGTTTTTTATTTTGTATCATTACTTCTAGAGAAATGTATCTTGATTAGTATCTGTCCGAAAAATCCTTGATTTGTCATTTCGACCGGAGGGAGAAATCTGACAGTTATGCCTGGTTTCCTGACAACCACTGATTAGTTCTTGTTTAATAGAGACCGTTTTCTTCATCCTCATCCTCAACCTCATCCTCGGAAATGAGACCGATTTTAGCAATTCTGGGACGCGGACGATGGACGAGGAAGATGACGATTTGTCAATCGTTAACGCAAACGAAGTAACAAAAAAACGGCTCTTTCAACCTGAAATGACACAAGGGAGATCTGCCAATGCCGTCTCTTCGAAGCCGCCTTACCCGCTCAATATTCGTACAGGGCCACCTGAAAAAAGTCTTTGATTTTCAGAAAACAACACTGGAAGAGGTGCGACGCAAGTCCGCCGGGTTATCAAAATTTGTCAGGCTGCCCCGCGGAACATCGGTGGAAAGAGTGACTGTCGCAGATTTGCCTGCAGAGTGGGTAAGAGCCGCTAATGTTACTGCCGTCAATGAAGCGGCCATTCTCTATTTTGACGCATCGAAAGTTGAGAAACTGCCGTTAACACCGCTGCAGCAGGACCTCAGCGAACTGCCTCCCATGCTTATTCAGGTGGGCCATCATGAGATTCTCCTGAGCGACTCAACCCGCCTTGCAGAAAAGGCAAAACAGGCGGGTGTTGAAGTGACCCTCCAGATATGGGATCACATGTGGCATGTGTTTCATACTTTTGCTGCGGTGGTGCCTGAGGCGAAGAGGGCTGTTGGTGGTATTGGGGAGTTTGTGGGGAAGTATACGGGATGATTAGTTGTGAGTATCAACAGAAATTAGTTAAGTATGGTTGATAGATCTTTTACTTTTATTTTACCTGCTTTGTAGTTTTTATACATTAGAGTTGTTGCATAATTTGTTTTTAGGGGTTAAAAAGTGCTTTTTTTTAAGTATAAACAGCATATTTTTCATGTTAATTTTAATTATGCAACAAGTCTATTCACTCCGATTCCTCAGCAATAATCTTTTCAATTTCAGGCTCAGGTTTATCAAGGCTGTTGGATAGCAGTTCAATGGCCTCAATTTTTTCCAATGTAGGCAGCTTCAATAAGTTAGACTTCATTTGTTTTTTCAGCATTTTTACCTCTCTTTTAAATAAAAAAAATTAAAATTGTTTGAAATGGCAAGGTGTTAATCAGGGTTACGAGACGCTGAATAAGCAGTTTAACGATGTGGAATAGGCGCCTGATGCCGCCATGTATCTTTATATATATAACACGGCATAATCTCCTTCGCTGCTGCGCCTGGACTATTTATTTTACACGGTAGTTAACGTGAGTTTTCATTGGCGACCTTTCTTTTTTTATAACCTCTCTGCAATACTCATTGACAGCCTTGTGCATATGTATCCAGTTATCAATTACACTTATGGTACCAGCACCAGAAAAACATTATCCATTCTGAAATTACCTCCTATCCTGCATAAATACGCCCCGGCACCCAGCGAATTTTTCATAGATTTCATGGTATCTTTTCTGTTGACAAGCAGTTGTGCATCAGCAGGCCCAAGCGTTACTGTCTGCACCAGAGCACCTTTTACATTGAACACCTGTACAGTTACGTTGTTATGAAATATGACCTGGTTGTCGGGTATTTTTTTGTTATTGATACCGGTCGGTGAAATCGAGGTGCCGGGGGCACGCACAAGGGTATAGGCCAGTGTTTTAAAACCGGCGTAGTCATTCATCAGCTTGGGACTGCTCCACGCTTTCTGTGCATGGGCGCGCATCAGTTCAAAGGTATTCTCAGCGATCTCCTCCTCAGTTTCAGCATCGGGAACGTCGCACCAGATGCACATTTTTGACCCGAGAATCTGCGGATCCCCTTCAGGCAGAGTGCCGCCGTCAAAGGTGTACACCTCGAAATTGTCATACAGGGTTTTGGGATTGCCGGTATTCAGATCCTTGCCCACGATATAGTAGTTGTCCCAGGCGCTGTTCATGAGCATCTGGCCGCGATCGTAGGCTTTTGACGGATAGCTGCCGCCCCAGCCGAACCAGTTCAGGTTCGACCAGTGATCACTGTAAATATCGGTGGCAACACTGCACACGCCCGCGCTGGTCACTCCCACGCCGAGGAGCACGTCATTCCAGGTCCAGGTGATTTTTCCTTTCTCATTGATAAGATTGTGTGCCCAGTTGACAAAGTGACGGTAGCAGTCGTTGGGATGGGCGTCCTGACCGTATATACTCTTTGCATACGATGACAACCGGGGGAAATTGCCGTATTCATCCAGTGTCATGTATTCATCCGCCCCAAGATGCCAGTATGGTCCGGGGAACAGGGGTATAAACTCATCCAGAAGCTCGTTGATAAAAGTGTATACCGAATCGATACTCAGATCAAAGGCCCAGTAACGATCACCGAGCACCCGCTGTGGCAGCAGCAGGCCTTTGTGTGCGGCATATGCCCATGATGCATGGCCGGGCAGGTCGATCTCAGGCAGGATAGTAACCTGATATTTCGCCGCGAGATCGATAAGCTCCCCAATCTCCGCTTTTGTGTAGTGATCCACAGAGACTATTTCGGGATGGCTTGAGCTTTCAAGACGGAAGCCGCCCACATTCTCCTTGATCAGCGCATCGGAAAGGTGCAGATGCAGCAGATTCTTCTTTACATACGCCATATCTTTTATGTGGTCTTTTATCCAGTCAAGCGTAAAGTATTTGCGTCCCAGATCAATATGCAGTCCCCGCCACCGTGCCACCGGCCGGTCGCGTATCACACCGCAGTCAATTGTCATACTCTGCCGGAGAAGCTGCAGTATCGTGCGGGTACCGTAAAATGCACCGGCCACTGCGCTGGCGCGAATGTGTAACGTACTGTCAATATGCAGGAGATAGCCTTCATCACCGACTGTGGTATCTGATGTATCCAGGGAGAGAAAGATATCACCCGATGCCGGTGCGGCTGCTGTAACTACCGTAATGGTCAGGTTGGTCAATTCCTTCAAGTCCCCGGCGAATGTCTCTCCCGCATCCTGCAATGAATCGGCATCATCGCTGCGTAAGACAATATGCGCTGCTGAAGAAAGGGTGAATGAGCCCGTGCCCGGTGTCCATTCCTGTACGGCGGGAATTGTTTCCGGTTTTTCTGCGGCTGTGGTTGCTCCGGGAAGTATACCACAGAATACAATGAGCAGTAAAAAGGCACCAGTCAACATTGATTTAAAACCCCTTTTATATGTAAAAATAATCCAAAATATGGATATTACCCACCTTTAAATCCAAATAACTCAGATCGGTAAATTATTGATACCCACAAATCAAACCATTTCTCCCCATAAGGGAGTTGAAAGGATAGTGCAGGGACTTGTACTATTTAACACTATTCACGGCTGGTTATCAGTATATTTTAACCCTTTTATCGTATCGACTGGCCCTTTTGATATGTTACAAAATTTCATGGGTGATAAAAGCCTACTTTAAGCCAACTGTCAGCAAAACCAATGACTTACGAATTCTAAATGGTGTCAAAAAAAATCAGAAATGTAACCGTTTTTATCACTTTTTTATGCAAACCAGAATATTCTGCCATATATTTAGGTTATATCTTTGAAAGCGGGGAGTGGTTTTGGCACGGAAAAAGACACCGGCAACAGTAAAAAAAATTTTCCAATACGACAATTACAGAATGTTTCTGCGTGATTTTTTTAATGAGCAGAAACAGATTCGCACCTCACTTTCCAAGCGTTATTTTGCCAAAAAGGCGGGCTTTTCAAGTCACAGCCAGATTTCCCACCTTATTGCAGGCCGCAGAAACATTACCAGAAAAACCATGGACCAGTTTCTGGAGATTCTTCGTCTTGAAGGTAAAGCTGCGGAATATTTTGTCGCCCTGGTAAATTTTAACCAGGCGAAAAGCATTGAAGACAAAGAGGAATATTTCAAGAAACTGAATGTTATCAGGCAGAAGATTAAATATTACAAATTGGAGAAGCGCCAGTATAAATATTTTGAAAAATGGTATTATCCGGTTATCCGGGAAATTGCCGTGTATCTCGATTGGGGTGATGATTATAAAAAACTGGCCAAGAGTGTTGATCCGCCCATTTCCGTTGATGAGGCAAAGGATGCGGTTAAAACACTGTTGGAGCTTAATATGATTACCAGAAACAGTAACGGCAGGTATGTTCAGGTGGATAATGTCCTTTACCCCGGTGAAGTGCCGTCATACTCCTATAAAAAAGCCCGTCGTGATATGATTCTGCAGTCCATTGAAGCTTCTGAGCGACTCTCTCCTGATGAGCGGTACTTTTTTAACTGTACCCTTTCTCTCAGTGAAGAGAGTCATCAGAGATTACTGGAACTGATACAACATTTTGAGAGGGAATTTGAGTCGATTTTTATTACGGAAGACAATACACAGATTAAAAAGGTGCATCAGTTTAATCTTCAGTTTTTCCCGGTATCAAAGGATCTGGACGGAGGGGAGGATACGCAATGATCAGATATCTGGGATTACTTTGTGCAATGAGTATGCTGCTGATTCGGTGTTCCAGCGGTCCGGCACCGGTGGCCGGCGGTACCGTTATTCCCAATCTTATTGTCGGCAATGTAGTATACGAGGATTCTCGCCCGGCGATCGGGAAGACCGTTTCCATAAAAAGCGTTATTATCACACCGGATAATGACAGCTGTACCATTGATACGACCGCGGTAACTGATGAAAGCGGCAGGTATGAATTCGGCTGTATACCAAAAGGAAAGTATATCATTTCCTGCGATGATTCTGCGGCGGGCCTCTCTGCGATTATTGCAAAGTTTGAGCGGAAAACCGATTCAACCGTTGTTGCCAGTAACATGGTTCTGCGATCCAAAGTGACTCTTATCGGACGGGTATTGAGTGAAGAAGGGATCTCGAAGACAAATATTCAGGTGTTTATCCCCGGCGTTTCAGCGAGGGTTTTTGCGGATTCCGATGGAGTTTATTCCCTGCCCCAGATGCCGCAGGGACATTTTGAAATAGCGTTCATCTCCGGTAACACTATCAATTTCCTGCCGACTACCGTTGAGAATATTACCGCCCCGACCGTGTATATGAAGGATGTCAAGGTTGAGCTGAAGGGGAGTAATCTGTATGATGATTACGCATTCTATGACCATCAATTCGAGTATTCATATTCAATATTGCCTATCGGTTACAAGCCCGGTAATGAGCCGGACTGGTATCTGAATAAAAATTTTACCGGCCCGAAATATTTCGCGGTTGTTGATGAAGATCTCAAGGAATACAATCCGAAATACACCATGCTGTTTATTGTCGGCTCCGATGCGGTATGGTGCAGTGATGTAAATCTGGTGAGCAGGCTTGAAAAAGATATGGATTTCTCGGTGTTTGTGTTTGAGCATAATAAGGTCTCGATCAGCGATACCGCCGGGATGGATATTATCTATCTGTCTTCCAGTATTCTGGCCGATACCCTGCTGGCCCACGCCATGCTCCGTGATGTTCATCAACCCATTGTGTCAAGCGAGGATAATTACTATCCCTATCTGATGATCACTGATTCAACGGAAGATGATGATTTTGGTGATACGAAATCAGACGGGTTTATTAAAGTGGTTAATCCCGACCATTTCATTGCCTCGGGTCTGGATAATTATGTTCAGGTACTGTTTGACGAAGGCTGGGTGAGCTGGGGTATACCACAGGGCGATGTTGAGATTATCGCGGTATATCCGGGAAAAGAGGAAATTGCCCTGATTTTCTGCTATGATAAAGGTGATGTAATGTTTAATAATTACAGGGCCCCGGCGCGAAGGGTCGGCCATTTCTTCACACACACGAAGTATACAGTCCGCAATCTCACTGAAGACGGCTGGAAAATGTTTGCGGCATGCGTAATGTGGGCTCTGGAAGAAACCGGAGACGGTATTATATCTAAATAGAATTATGTTGGGGAGGAAAGTTTAAAAGGGAGCGGTGTCCAGTAGCTTTGTCCCCTCTGGGAGAGGGAGGGACAACAGTATGAAAGAACTTCTCTTTTATGTGGTAGCTGCATCCTATTCATCACACCGGTTCATACTGAATGAGTATTGGTTTCGCAGAGACGGGAGGGGGAATCTGCGGTCAATACTGAATAAGAGTCGTCGATGTAGGAATACAACGACAACCTGTCGTTTCGGGTGCTCACAGGGGAGGGGCCCGAAACGACTTTTTTATTTCCACCAAGGGAGAATCATTCCATCCGTAAAAAGAGAATCAAATCTTCATTACCAGTATATTACGCAGGCCCATAGGTGTATGGGTACTTGTATGCGGTTAAAATAGTGGATAGTTGCCATTGTTGCTCCTCTAAGCTATTTTACAATCACTGCAAACGACATCATCAAACCATACTGACAGTGTATTTTGAATTGAGCGGAGGGTACTGTTTTGAGCGATATCAGATTGTTATTCGGTCCGATGCGACTGCCTTTTCTTGTTCTTGCCCCGGCCTGTGTCCTGCTGGGACTCGGCACTGCTCTGTGGTCTCAGGGACAGGTGAATTACTTCTATTTTGTACTGGCGCTAATCGGTGCGGTTTGCGCCCATATCAGTGTAAATGCCTTTAATGAATATTTTGATTTTAAAAGCGGCCTTGATACCAGAACGGACCGGACACCGTTCAGCGGCGGGAGCGGTACCCTGCCGGCTCATCCGCAGCTGGAAAAACAGGCGTTTATGATCTGCGTGATCTCCTTTGCGATAACCGTTGCTATAGGCATCTTTTTCCTGTACGTGTACGGCTATCCTCTTCTGCCGCTCGGTCTTCTCGGTCTTTTTATCATCGTGGTGTATACACCGTTTATGACCCACAATCCATTCCTCTGTCTGATTGCTCCGGGACTGGGTTTCGGCCCGCTTATGGTCATGGGTACCGATTTTGTCCTGACCGGCAGCTATTCCTTGTCGGCATTCATAGCGTCACTGGTGCCCTTTTTCCTCGTCAATGATCTGCTTCTTCTGAACCAGTTCCCCGATGTGAAAGCGGATAAAAGTATCGGCAGAAGACATTTCCCGGTGCTTATCGGCAAGCGGAAAAGCAGCATCATCTACGGCCTTTTCCTTGTGTTAACCTATCTGGCGATTGTGATCGGCACCTGGTTTGACTATCTGCCGCCATACAGTCTTCTCGGCCTGATTACCCTGGTTATAGCAATCCCGCTCAGTATCGGTACCTTTAAAAACGCGGAAAATGAGGTCGGGAAGCTGATGCCTTTTCTGGGCATGAATGTCATTGTCAATCTCGCCACCCCGGTACTGGTATCTGTCGGCCTCTTTGTCGGTTAGGATAAAACAATTGCCCCGGCATTGACTTTATAGTACACTTACAGTAACGGTAACGATTTATATACTAGTCAATACAGGCCGGTGGCATGGATCAATCAAAAAAAAGAGTGCCAGCGATTATAGCGGGAATTATCGCGTTTATTATTGTGGGACTGGTTCTCTTCTTCAGTATAAAATCATCAGAACTGCCTTCCGGAAAAAAGACATCTGTAGCGGATTCCATTGTCGCGTCTTCTGTAATGAATGATACTGTGGCCCATGATACCGGGCCCATGCAGCCACAGACAATCGTAATTGAAAATGTCAAGGATAACCGGCAGCTTGCGGAGGTCCTTGATATTATTGAAGGTTATTCAATTGAAAACAATATCAGGGATTTGAAGATCAACTGTTATCGGGAGAAAACCGGCGACAGCGTTCCGGTCGTTCCGCATGCGGAGGAATAGTATATGCTCAGAGATCAGTCACAGTATATAAATAAAAGGGTGATTTTTTTTCGTTACTTCAGTTGCTTCAGTGTATAACCGTTCTTTTGGGTGGTATCCTTTTGTATCCTCCATCCCAGAAAATTGCTATAGTTTGAAATGACCGTAACGATTTTATTTTTTTTGCTGATAAGCGGAATAGCATCATGGACGGACAGGTCATATATGCTCGTACACGGAACAATCTCTCCATAGGAGATCCTGTTATCCTTGTCATAGGTGATCTGCAGCGAATATACCCTGTTGCAGAATGTATTCTTATCATTGATGTTGGTTATTCCCGGTGTATAGGCAAGGGTGTGTATGCTGTCGATTTTACCCCACGTTAACCTGTTTTTACCGATAACATTTGTAAGAGAATCGGCTGCCAGGATTTTTGGCCAGATGTAGCCAATCTGTTTCCCGCTGCTTTTTATTGCTTTCAGCGGCTGCTTTGCAAAAGCGATATAGAGCGTATGATCGCCGGTAAATGACTCTGATATGGCATAGTGCCAGAAAAAGGTTGTATATTCTTTCCCGGCAACAGTACTGTCTGCATTCGATCTGAACACGGGTCTTTTTATGTGTACACGGTATTCTGTAGCCATGTCTCCAAACATTGCGCCGGCCATTGATGCGGCCATCTGCTCAGCCGCCTCATCGAGTTGCTCCGATGTGTCACTGCTTTTTTTACTTGTAAACTTTCGTGACAATGTCCAGAGACCGGGTTGGTTTTCCTGCAGCTCAACGGGTGGAAAAAAATCCGACTGCGATATGAAATCCTTAAGTTTATTAACGTCCGTAATATTTTTAAAGGAGAATTCAGAGACAATCGTAACTTTGTTGTCTTTTTTAATAATCTGGGTATCCAGCAGGGTTACTCCGGAAATGGATTTAATGTCCTTGAAAGATTTACCCGGAGAGAAAAATTGAGAAGTTGCTGAAGAGTCTGTTATAAATGAAGAGAATAAATCTCCCAGTTGAAAGGACATCTTTATTTTACCGGAGAGGTCTTCATTTATCCATAGTTCTTCTTTGTAATTAAAACAATTTGATAATACCAGTATAGCAAAAAGAATAAGTAGCTTTCTCATAAATACCACCTTTTTCAGATAAAAGGGTTGAATATAGTTACTTTATGCTCAATTTTTACAATACCCCGCCACTCCAATACTCCCTCATTCCGCTTTTTTTCTCTTCACATACTCCATCCCCACCCCCTGCGACCACCCCAACACCGGATGGTGCACGAATCCCGTATATACACCATACATCGGCAGCGAAAAGGAGATACCGAAACTTACCATGAGCGGTTTTGACGATAGGGCAAAGTTCAGGCCGACCATGTTATGGATATAGAATTCCTGGCCGATACAGAGCTGGATATCGTTATGGTATTCCGGTTCGACAGTTATTACTACTCCCTGTGCACCGAAACGGTGCGGCATGGTATGAATACCCAGGCTGAGTGAAAAGGGCTGCCTGAAACCGGGCTGCGAGGCATTTTCCACCGTGATGTTTTTGCACGTGAGTGTTGCTGAAGCGAATGACCAGGGCACCCGGAGTGATACTCCCAGTGCGGCCAGTGTTTCCGATTCGTTTTTGTCGGCAATCAATCCAACGCGATATGCTTCGAGTTCCGTACTGATATGTATATACCGGCCTATTACGGTCCCGGCCGAGAGGAAGCCTTTCTGTTCTTCATAGATTCCGAGGGCGTTGAAAAAGGTGCCTGACACCTTTATACTGATACGTTCCGCTTTAATCCAGAAGCCGACTGCTGCCTGGCGGAAATCCTGTTCGGTAAGGTTGTCCATGGCGTCGTAGTAGTTGATATAGGCGGAGGAGAGTGAAAAGAGTGCGCTGTCTTTTGCAAAGCAGGCGGGAAGCCAGGGCTGTCTGCCGGATATGCCGGTTCCCTGCAAAACAGTCCCGAAATTCAGCATTGAATAGCCCATGGGAAACGGGTCGTTGAGTGCGCCGTTGCCGGATTGTATTGTCAGCAGAATCACGACCGGAAAGAGACAGGCTTTTAACAAATCAGGTACTGCTCTGCCGGTTATCGCAAAGGCATTGGAGGGGTGTTGACGAAGGGAAAGTCTGACGCTGCTTATCGCCACAATACCCCCTTTTTACGTATATAACTCTCTTTATTACCCTTTGTCACGGTGGCGACCACAAAGAACGGCCCGACCGGTGCATACCTGCCGTCGGATGTCCTGCCGTTCCAGGTGTATTTCTCTCCGGTTGATTCCGGCACATCAAGGATTTTTTTCCCGTCAAAGCTGTAAATGGCAATGGTCATGTTCTGTGCAGCGGGTTTTTCAATCCGGATAGCAAGTGAGTCGTCCCTGCCGTCGTTGTTCGGTGTAAAGGGAATGGGTCCGATATGCAGGGCGGCTTTCTCTCCCGCCTGCCAGTCAACATCCGTGTTCGGCAGTCCCGGCGTGCTGTTGTTTGACAGTGCCCAGGCATCAGCAGCCAGACCGCCCTTTTCGGTTGCAACACGCGCTACCGACTGATGCTCCCAGTTATCAAACCAGTGATAATCATAACAGACTGTCTCACACGGAGCATCCTCAAGACTGCTGTATAAAAAAAGTGTATCGTGATAGTTATCAAGAGATTGCCAGGAGGAGGGCTGTATACAGACAACACCGACAGGATAACATGAAAAAAACCGTTCGCTGTCTTTGGTAATCACGCAGAATCTGCCCGGATCAAGAATGAAATCGGCTGAGGTTATGGTATTATCCGGGCTTTCCGGTGTACCGTACCGCCAGTTTTTCAGATTGACCGGCATTGACGAGATATTAACCAGTTCGATCCATTCAGGTACTGCTGCGGTGGCGCGGGGGAATATTTCGTTAATTTTTACCGGCGACGAAGGAAGCCAGACACTGGAGATATCGAGGGGGATAACCGCTTCATGATTGTTTTCGGTGACTGTCAATTGATAGGTCACGCTGTCCTTGGGCAGTGAGACTGTGAAAAATACCGGATACGGCTCTGACGGCAGAGTGCCGGCTGCAATCACATCCGACGAATGTGTATTGATAACCTCCCAGGTTGCGCTGAGCGGCATTTTTTGACCTGCCATCAACACCCCTGTGGTACAGATAACGGTCGGGGAAACAGGGCCCGGATTACAACAGGAATATTCGCACAGCCAGTCTTCCTGTATATATTCATATCGGCCGAGGCTCAACGTATCCGGACTTGCAGAAAATGCCGGTGGAGAGAAAAGAAGTTTTGTGGGTATACAGGAGAAGCCTTCAGTACAGTTTTCCGGCAGGGTATGGTAAACCTTATTATGTAATGAAACCGTGGAGCCGTGGTCAAGTAGTGCGGCCAGTGAATCATCAATGATACTTCGGGTGCCTCTATAGAGAAATATACCCCTGTTTTCGGCCAGTTTATTTAGCAGGGATGAGGCGTCCACAGTGAGAATAACCGTACTGTCAGCTATTGAATAGTATCTGTCAACAGGAGACTGCGCATAATCACGATCCAGTATAAGGGCGAACTGGCCGGGGTTGACACTGGTCCGGTTGAAGCAGCAGTTTGGATGCCATGCAATCGGCTGCTGCCAGGGTATGACCGAATCGATAGTATAGCCGTCGGAGATAAAAAGACTGTCAAGGGTAATCGTATCTGAGCCGTAATTGAAGAATTCTATAAATTCGTGCGATTCACCCCCGGGTATAGCTGATTCAGGACCCACCGGATCTTTAAGAACTTCCGTGATTGCGAGTCCCGCCTCAGCGTAAAAAAAGGTTGAAAACAGTAATAGGATGATAAAAATAACGGTAGTTTTCATAGAATTTTCTGCTTTTTTTGGTTTTTACCGGCCCTGTAATATACATAAAACTTATTATAACACGAAAATGAAACAAAGCCCGGAGAGACTTGTTTTTTTCACATTTTAGGGATATAATGTAACTATTGACCTAATTGTAATTGAGGAGAGAGTATGGAGATAACTTCAGAAATGAAAGGGGCGACAGTACTGTTTCGGGTCATAGGCAAGATTACCGGACAATATTCAGTGCAATTAACCAGAATACTGACCAGGTTAAAAACGGGAAAATTCGAGAATATTGTACTTGATTTGAGTAATGTCGATTTTATCGACAGCCCGGGACTGGGTGCGTTAGTCTACACACAATTGCTTCTGAATAAAGTGAATAAAAAAATAATCCTGTCATCGCTCCACGAGGATATTAAATACCTCTTTGAAGATTTTGCCCTCAATAAGCATTTTCAGATTGTCAGTTCTTACGAATTGAATTAAAAACACTACGTGCATGACCGTTTAAAAAGTGCGGTATGTTGAAATACA
>CAZIYW010000091.1:0-20809 GCA_964543525.1 uncultured Fibrobacterota bacterium
TATTCTTCCAGCCCAAAGTGGTTTACTTTTGATAGAAATTACGCTCAATTTAGGTAAGACTATTTCAAAAAAATTATCAAAAAAACAAGTAGAGGTATGCAAAACGTATATTGAAAACAACAAGAAACTAAAGGCAATCATAGACCAAATGAGAAATCTTTCATCGAAACTTCTCGATTTTGAATAAACGGATAAGCAATATACCAATTATGCAACAACTCTATTGCCTTGGTACCGCGACGAAGGATAGTACCGGTACTGCCGAGCTGGACTGAGCAGCCCGTGGTCATGAGAGTGATACCGATATCGGTGGTATCGTCAATGTAGCCGACAAGACCGTCACTTCCGGTGCCGAAGAGATAGAAGCAGTCGATCTGGGTCATAAATGAAAGAAATACATCCTTCGTTTCAAACCTCCTCCAGATATCGCTGCCGCTCCACCGGTCACGTATCATTCTGGATTTGTAGATATTGGCATAGGCATAGACCGCTTCCCACTCAAAGGCATCGAATACCGGATCGCCATACATGCTTAGCATAAACAGTGAGTCCCCGGCGCACTGGTACACCCGATCAATCACCCTGAGTAAAGTACAATTTTTCTGATACGGTATGTAACCATCGCCATCCTTAATTGAGACAGGGCACCCGTACAGGTGAGGTAAACCGGCAGCACCTTATTTTAATAATGTTTTTTCAATTTTTCCGGCTGTTAACCGGTCAACATACTCAAACGCCCAGAACCCGACATTCAATCCACTTTGAAAAGTCTTTGCTTTGAGTTTTGCTCTGGCTATGGTATCGAAACGATATGCCGAAATTCTATTGCCGTCGATATTCAGCCAGAATGCCTGTTGGGCACCCTCGAGCGAGTGGTGTATCTTACCTTCCTTGACAACGATATAGCCAGCCGCACGGAGCGACGAAAGCAGTTCATCTTCGGTAACCATTTTTTCACTGCAGCCGGTAATCAGTACCACCGGCCACAACAGCAGCACTACTGATATGAGCTTCATAGCTCCCCCCTTTCCAAAGCTCATTCCACCAGCGCTCGCTGTAGCTATGGAATGCGTGATAATGAGTTCTACTTCATATTATACAGTTTCCAGTACAGGATGCTATTTCTGCTTTTTCCCCTGTTCCTCAGGCGGCTTTTCATCCGGACACCCGTCTTCATCCTTATACCCGTTCATCGTTTCCGCCCTGTTCGGGCATTTGTCGACTGTATCAGGCACCTTGTCTTCATCGTTGTCAGGATCGGGACAGCCGTCACGGTCAAGAAACCCGTCGAAATCTTCCGCATTATCAGGACATTTATCCTTGGTGTCATAAATACCGTCTTCATCATTGTCATAATCGGGACAGCCGTCCTCATCGTCAAACCCGTCGAAATCTTCAGTAATATCCGGACACTTATCCTCATCATCGGCAATAGCATCCTCATCGCTGTCCTTAAACAGTTTTTTCAATACTTCAGGAGTCACCAGCCCGATAGGTGCCCCGTTTTTGCCCAGTTTGTCGAGCGGGTTGTCATACATGGCAAGAGTATCCCGTATCGTGCCATCCTTTGTTTTCTTAATCTGAATGAATTTATCTATGTTATCCGTCGGTAAATAGTCGGGGGAGTACTCTGGTGGACCGAAATAAATTGAAATCTTTGACCAGGGGTTCTTAGGAAATTGCGGGTCCTTGGAAATATTCGTCGCATCAATAACTGCGAAATTATTATACTCACGACGGTTCATATAAAAATCGTTATAGATAATGCGGGATTTTCTTGAGTCCCTGCTGACATGAATACCGAATTGCTTGTTGCGATAAAACACATTATTCTGAATTAAAACACCGCTCTTTCGTGAAAGGGTAACACCACTGTACCCGTTGAAAGCGATAATATTATGTTCAATAGCCGTGCGTGCGCCATAGGCCACCAGTTCACAGAAGATACCGCTCCAGCCGTTATCCAGGATTATATTGTTCTGTATATGCGGCAGGGAGATGAGACACTGCACACCGGTGTTGTCGTTTTGATTAATCACATTGTTCTGAATAATCATGTTCGTGTTTTCCGACAATACTCCGATACGGCCATGCTTGATAGTAAAGTTCTTCAGAATTGAATTGTTTGCCGCCCGTATCACGGGATCGGTGCTGTTACCCCAGAGAATGGTCCGCTCAGGACTCTCTCCCATGAGAACTATATTGTCGGCCATAACTATATTTCCCCGGTATCTTCCCTTCAGCACATATACCGTGTCACCCTCTTCGCACTCGTTTATCGCTTTTTGGATGCTCTTATAGTCAGTCGGTACTGTAATCCTTTTCCCGCTGTACACCGGCAGCAACAACAGTGATGCTATTAGTAAACAGCTGGGTACTGGTTTAATAGTCATAGTAATGCTCCATTATTCAGATATTTTCGCTGTTGGTAATATTCATCGAAAAAAGATAATGAAATCATATCCCAAAAATAATACATATAAACTAACATCTTCCTCTTCAACAAGCTATTATTTTTCTATTTCTCTACCGATAGTAACGAGACTGGCCATTATTTTACAGTCGGAACAATTCTACCTGGAGTTCATTATGAAATCATTACAGTCTGTAGTTTCATATCTGGATACCTATCTTGATATCCATGCTGTGAAAGACGGATGCTGGAACGGCTTACAGTTTGAAGGTTCTTCTTCAGTAGAAAAGATACTCTTTGCGGTTGATACGGGTGCCGAGACCTTTGAGAGGGCTGTTGAAGAGCAGGCCGATATGATTGTGGTACACCATGGTCTGTTCTGGGCCAACGTTAATCCGTCACTCACTGCCGTGACCGGGAAACGGGTGGCAATTCTTTACAAGCACAACATCTCACTTTATGCCTGCCACCTTCCCCTGGATGTCCATGCAAAGGTAGGCAATAACGCAGGCATCGTATCGCTTATCGGTGCGGCTATTGACGGTGATTTTGCCGTATATAACGGCACATCTGTAGGTTATACCGGGAGATTTAAAAAACCGGTAACCCTCGCGGCAATTATCAAAAAATTAAATGCATCGCTTGCCACCACCTGTACAGTACTGCCCTTCGGCCCGAAAAAGATTACCCGCATAGGAGTGATTTCCGGCAGCGGGAGTTTGTCCCATATGGATGAAGCGGTTGCAAAAAAACTAGATCTGTTCATTACCGGTGAGCAGATGGATGTGTATCATACGGCAAGAGATGCCGGTATCAACGTGCTGTTCGCGGGACACCATGCCACAGAAACCGTGGGGGTAAAGTTACTCGCAGAGCACGTCAGGAAGAAACTTTCGGTCGGTACTGTCTTTGTTGATATTCCAACGGGGTTGTAATTTTTTATCTAATTCAGAAAAGAATCAATCTCACTATTACCTGAAGAATCGGTATCTTCCTGATCCTCATGCTTGTAATCATCTGCGTTCTCTTCTTCTTCATCATCTTCCGGCAGGAAATTCTTTCGGTAATGCGTGTCTTCGAAGGATTCTTTGGTGATCTCCCTGGGGTCGGTATGGGGTGATAATTGTACCA
Organism: uncultured Fibrobacterota bacterium; assembly: GCA_964543525.1. Classification (GTDB taxonomy): domain Bacteria; phylum Fibrobacterota; class Chitinivibrionia; order Chitinivibrionales; family JANQEN01; genus CBDVBE01. The sequence goes on from CAZIYW010000091.1 coordinate 3,545, forward strand.
CCTGTGCGGAGAGTTCTTCGATACGCCTGTCCTGGTCTTTGATTATTCTGGATTGTTTCAGTTTTTCAGCCGTGGCTGTGATATAGTTGTATATGGCCACAACCAGTCCTATACCCAGACCGATCAGAAAGGCACCGGCAATAAAGTAATAGATTGGTATCTCGGGAGTACGGTAACCCAGGATTCGTGCCGGTGCAACCTGCCGGAAAGCCTCCTGGGAGAAGGTCCGCAGCAGGATAAACGAGATCAGGAATGCGAGAACAAAGAAAATGCCCCACTTGACAAATTTCACGGCGCACTCCTTTCGGCGATAAGTGTCATACCGGTACTTTTTATTATATTCACCTTTAATATCATTCCTGCGATGTCCTCCCGGCAACTGAGAAGTATCCGTTTGCATCCGTAATCCTGTCCCATCCATGCCCGGTCTTTCCGATCCTGCCTCCCCGTGAACAGCACCTCCGCTGTTCGACCCACCATTGCCCGGTATGCGTCACGGGTAATCTCGGTCTGTAAATCGACCAGACCTTTCAGCCGCTCTTTCCGCACCTTTTCCGGGACCTGATTATCCATGGCGGCCGCCTTTGTCCCCGGCCGGACAGAGTAGGAAAACATGAATGCGGCAGTAAACCGCACCTGCTCAAACAATGAAAGGGTGTGACGGTAGTCATTCTCAGTCTCTCCGGGGAAGCCGACCATGACATCGGTAGTGATATCGACATCCGGTATTTGTTGCCGTAGCAACTCTATACGCTCGAGATAGTGCTCCCTGGTGTACTTCCGGTTCATTTTCGTAAGTATTCGTGTTGAACCGGACTGGACCGGCAGATGGATATGGTTGCATACCCCGGGCAGCTCAGCCATGGTTCGAATCAGTTTGTCGCTGAGATCTCTGGGGTGAGATGTGGTAAACCGCAGCCGCTTCAGGCCGTCGATATCATGTAGAATATGTATCAGATCGGCAAAATCCCGTGAATCGTCGCGATAGGAATTGACATTCTGACCGAGCAGGGTGATTTCACGGGTGCCGTGGGCTACCATTTCTTCCGCCTGCTTTTTCAAACGCCCGGCAGGTATAGAATGCTCCCTGCCCCGCACATAAGGTACGATACAGTAAGCACAGTAGTTGTCGCAGCCACGCATGATCGAAAGAAATGCGGCAATGCCGCGGCCGGGTGCATCCGGATAAGCTTCTGTTCCAATTCTTTCAGCCAGAAGAGTATCGATATCATTGGCGATATATTCGAGTTTTTCGGCACCAATAACCCGATCAATGCCGGGAATCTCCTGCTGTAATGTGTCACCGAGACGCTGGGCCATGCATCCCACAACCCATAATTGCTGTGACGGTTTCTTCATGCGGGCATACTGGGTGATTCGCACCTTTGCCCTGTTCTCAGCACGCTCGCGAACACTGCAGGTGTTGACAATTATCAAATCGGCATCACCGGCACTATCCGTTTGCCGGTAACCCCGTTCAGCAAGCAGATCGGCAAGCATGTCCGAGTCCGCCACATTCATCTGGCAGCCGAAGGTTTCCAAAAAGACTTTAAACATAATTCTTAATGCACTTATACGTTTCGTATAAAATACACCATTATTTAAAAGGATCGATACGGATGTGACCTTTTTTAGTTTTTTATACAGGTAACCGGTATCGATTCTACTATATTTACGTATCACTTTATTACAAAAGGAGTTACTATGGAATTTCAAATATTTGAAAAGTTGAGGGATATTTATCAGGGACTTGGCATTCCGGCTCCCTATGACGGTCGGAGCAGGCTGAAACGGAATCCCCACGGGAGGAAATGGAAACTGAGAAATGTGAAAAAATTAAAAGGTATGGTATGGCATCAGGAGCTTGGGTGGGGGAGTATTGAAGCGGTGGCAAAGTATCATACCGGGAAAAATTCCCATCTGTGCAGAGGCGGGGTGGAGAGCATTTCATATTCCCTGGCGATCAGGCGAAACGGCCAGATAGTGCTCTGCAACGATCTGAATAAAGCAACCTGGTCGCAGGGATACAAAGGCCGCGTGGGAGACGAGAATGCCGAATTCCTCGGGGTGATGTTTGAAGGCATGTTTGCTGGTGAGCATGTTACCGATTCGTCGGCGGGTGAGCCCAACGGTACGCAGATGACCTCGGCACTGATACTCTGGCAGGTATGCAAAGATCTCTGGGGGTGGAAAGAGTGCGATCTCTATGGCCATTACCTGTTCGGCAAACCGTCATGTCCCGGTAATACCCTGCGTACGGTTATTGAAGCGGTGCGGGTGAATACTGTCCAGGAAGAGCAGCCTGCCTATGATTTTACCCTGGTAAAGGATAGACAGCGGGCGCTGAAGAAACTGGGGTATCTGTCCGGAAGAGCCGACGGTATCTGGGGGCCGCAGTCCAGGGGTGCGCTGATCAGGTTTCAGTGGGCGGTGCGGCTGGTGCCTGACGGTATCTGGGGGCCGAAGACTGAGGCGGTGGTTGTTACAAAATTGAAAAGGTAATTGGGCATACTAAATATCCCGCAGCTTCGTAATCGAAATATCCGAAAAATCCGCCTCACGCGCAACATCCATAATCTTTATGATCTTGTCATAGAGTACCGTGCTTTCTGAAGCGATAATGATATCGGAAGAGTCTTCAACATGAGGATACAGCATCTTAACGGCCGTCAGTCTGGTTTTTAACACATCACAGGCAGAGAGGTGTCTCCTCTCGTAGTCCCATGTATGCATAACAACCAGCATTCTCCGTGGATTGGTCGGTGTATACGCCGTATCACCAACGGCAATTTCCATAACAGGATTTCCCTTGTTGTCCAGTAACAGTTCATTGTTTTTTGTATACCAGGCGTGAATGAGGTTGTTGCCGGAGTCTGTTGCATAGAGATACATTTCATATCGTTCATTGAGGTTCATTTCCCGTTTACTGTCCGGATGGAGCACCGGTGCCCCCGGTGTATATTCGACTTTGAATGTGCGCCGGTCATCTTTTGCGACATACTCGTGGTATTCACGGCACGTTATACTTGGCAGGAACCCGCTTTTTGATCCGACGGTTATTGCCGAATCTGTGACTACTACGGTAAGAATCAGTTTGTTGGACGTATTTTCCGGAAACCGTTCTTTCTGTTTATCGTTGATATTACAGCCACGTTCATCCGCAGTAAGATTCGCATCGATTATTGATATTCTCGCAAACTCAGCGGAGATTAGTAAAACAGGTATCAGCGCTACCATGAGATTCATGAACGGTTTAAAATCAATTTCTGCATTGCCTCGCTCCGTGTGTCCCCGGTCATACATGGTTACCTCCAAACGTAATCGGGTTGTTGTTATACTTTCGATAGTAAAACGTTCGGAAAGGAATTTGAGTTACATAAAAATTAAAAGATTTTTATTGGCACATGATAGATTAAACATGGGAGTGATGTTGGTCTGTTAAGCAAATGTGCTCCCTGAGAAAATATACCCGGATACTGTGCCGTTAAATAAAAGAGACCCTTTAACGTATCACTTCAACAGATAACATTTCTTTCGCAACACACTATTTCCCCCGGTATTTTGCTTAACATTTGGGTATAAACACAAATAATTTTATCCGGTGATAGAAATATACGGTTAATCAACGGGACAGGATGAAACGCTGAGAGGACTCTGTTTCTGCGGTGTGTATCCGTACAATATAACAGCCGCTGCCAACCGGATTCCCATAGTTATCAATACCGTGCCAGGTAATACAACCTGTTTTTTCAGTGGGACGTGAATGAAAACATCGGATTAGTTGTCCCTGTGGTGTATACACCGCAGTGTTCACCGCACCGGTGGCGTTATTCCATTTGACGGTGATGCCGTTATTGCCGGGTGTTACAGTAAAGGCGCTCGTGACCATTCGCTTCGCTCATGTCCACTCGCACCACTCCGCGGCGGTGGCTTTATACCACCGTCTTGGCCAAAGGGGATGCTTCGCCCCCTTTGGAAACCCCATAATAAGGTTACCCCACTGGAAGTAGGGGCTTAAAGTTCAGTAATCCCCGGTATGCCGGTAGTTGCGGTTCAGGTCTACGCCGCTCGCATTAGTCCGCCTTGCACCCTGCACCGTACTGTTGTCATTCTGAAAAGTCCCGTCAGGATTACAGAGGGGGCTGATAAACATCTCTATACTGTCGACAATCCGCGTTACCCGATCATCTTTGCCGTAGTTGTCAAGAAGGTACTCTGTCATGCGCAGTAAAAGTATATACCCGGCAGTTTCATCACCGTGAATAGTGCCGGTGTTGAAAAATTCAGGCTCGTTTTCATCGGTTTCGACATTGTCCGAAATTTTGGCAACCAGGAGTTTCCGACCCTTCACATTCTCGCCGATCTCAATAACGGTGCATAACTCATGATACTCCCCGGCAAACTGCTCCATCAAATTGAGATAACCCTCGTAGGTGGGATAGGTGTCCCACTGACGTTTCGATGGTATAGCTGTCATGCCAGATTTCACCGGTTCCTTTCTGATAGAGCATCAGGTTGGAGGTAAGTACCAGTATACCTTTATGAATGACATCAACGTTATTGACTGACAGGGCGGTACCTGACTTGCGCAGGGCTGCATCAAAATCAGCCAGCAGAAGGATATCGACTCCCAGTGCTGCCGTGATCTTTTCAAGCCGCTCGGTATCATACCCTGAAACATATCCCATACCTTTGGGAGTAATTTCATTTGCATCGGTTTTAATCTCCACCCCCAGAACTTTTTTTTGACGGATAGGATGTCAGTTCGGTGTATATTGCATTACCGCCGATCTCATCGAAACGCATAAACGGGGCATTGTCAAAAGCCGCGGCAATATTCTCTTTTAACTGTTCCCACATGCACTCCACTTCTTCAGCATGGCGCTCGAAATAGCGCTCTTTTTTCTGGAGCAGGCCGGGACCCGCATCCTTTTCCGTGCCCTCCTCTAAAATCGGGTTGTCAAGGCTGAAACTCACTGCCGCCACGGTACCTTTTCCATCCGGCTGCGGGTACAAAGCACGCGGTCCACCGCCGAAACAGCCGGGAAGTATCAAATATAACGACATGATAAGTATAGCCACCACACTCATTTTCAGCATATAATGCATACCGTTCCCCTATCTGTAGTAAGGTATATATTCAGTCGCAGATCAGCCTGCGGCATAACATGTTCTGCTGCCTCCACCTTTGTCAGCATTGAAAGCAGCCAGTAAATCACGGTATTTATTGAATAGTTTTTTATCACCCGCGGATAATTCGGAGTATGATACAAAGTCAAGTGCTTGTTTTTCATAACAGGTGACATCAGTTCGTTTCAGTAATCTTTGTATCACTTTTTCTCTCTCATTGTCGGAGAGGCTTTTGCGTTTTGCTTTATCAGTCATCCGGGCATAGAGCTTTACTTTTTTTATATCTTTCCAAAATATTCCGTCAAGGGGAGAATCAAGGAAAGTTATGTTGGGAAAGGACGGCGAGTACCATCTGACACGACTGTAGGAGCGCCAGGGCATACACAGTTTTTTGTTTCCCTCCACGAGAAACCCTAAAAATTTTTCAATCTCTTTAATTTCTTCCATTTCAGCGGTGTTACCGGCAAGCTTCTTTTTCGCGTTGTTCAGACCGTCGTTGAGAAAGAAACGTGTTGCTCTTTCACAGTTATAACCGGTGCACATGCTGTAACTGCCGTAATTGAATTCCGCGGCGTTAATGAAGAAGGTAGCGTACAGTCGGTTGTTAAAGTTTGCTTTAAGATCCGTAACGACATGAATAAAATCCATTATTTGCGCAGTGGACATTTTTTTGATTTCTTTATACCTGGCCAGGGTCATATGTGTTTTTATTCATGGTTTGCTCCCTGATAAGAAGATGGGTGATTAATCGGAAAATAATACAGGGAAAACGGAAAAAACGGTTAAGCTTAAGAATGATGTCGAATAAAAAGAGGGTACTGTTTCAATGTCGCCTATTGCTTCGGGTGGGGGCGTCTGCTGCAAACGCGCGTTTTGAGCGCAACAGCCTCGTTCCTGAGAATGATATGGGGTTTGTCGCAATGATTCTTAAAATCGTTGACACCCAATTAAATCAGTTGCCCGTTTTGTCTCCATTAAGCTTCTGATACTGTAAAACGCAGCTTTGAAATAGCGACGTACGGTTACAGAGTCTCCGGCAGTAATGTTTGGGTGCTATCGGTTTTGTTGAGTAGGTTATTTTGTTTTCTTTTTACTTTTTTTAGCCGTTTTTTCCCGGGGGGTTACATCCGCCAGTTTCTGTTTTGCTTCTCTGGCACCCATTTCCCGCGCATCAATAATAGCTTTTTTGGTAGCATTTCTCAATTTCAGGACGCCTTCCTTGTTTTCCATATTGTAAACTGTCTGTGTGGAGGTCCCGATAAGTTTGCCGAACTCGAACTGGGTAAGACTCAATCTTTTTCGTAAACCACGTATTCCCTTCGCCGTAATACGCATCTTTTCAATTTCTTCCGTATTACGGGGGGTGATAGTATCGACTTTCCTTTCGATAGTCTTTAAACGGATGTTTTCTTTCTCAAGAGTAGCGATTCGATCTTTTAATCCTGAGATGGTTTTTTTCAGGGATACGTTCTGCGCATGGATTTTTTCAACTGCTTTACGAGCTTCTCTCTTGCTGATTCGGGCAATCTCAGATTTAAGAATAGACGCGATATTTGGCATTGACTGCATCCTTTCGGGTTATGATAGTTGGTTATTATGGGTGATTAGGTATAATTAAAAATAAAAATAATTTATGAGAATTGCAAATGGTAGGGTTGATTAAATAAAGATTGTTATACAACTATACTAATGGTTACTGCCCTAACGTAAAGGAGTGCGTCTTCTTTTCTTGCCGAAACCGGAAACTTTACGTCATGAATTATTATATCGTCAAGGTACACTACTAGCGCAACATCATTGTCACTTGCCCCTCCAATCTCAGGGCCTGTCACCGTATCTCTTCCATCGGGCTTGTTCCGAGTCAATCCCTGTGATATATATATGATTACTGCATATTGATTCTGAAAGATTGCCGGATACATATTATTTTTTAGGTTAAAGTTAATTTAACACACAGGAAAATTACTTTTTTAAATGCAGGTCAGTGGTGTAGATCAACGAACAATATTACCGGCAGGATACGAGATGTGATTAGCGAGGTGGGAATCTCTATTCCGGACCCAAATCTGAAACTTTTACACCGTAAATTTTTATATCGTCAAGGTACAATACCACCGTAACATCATTGTCGCTTGCAACCTTAATCTCAAGAGCCGTTACCTTGTCTTTTACATTGGGGCTGTCCCAGGTCAATCCCTGCAGCTCCGCCACTGAACCCGGCTCCGGAACAAGCTGTGAAGGCACGATGGTGTACTCCTGCCAGTCCGGGGTCAAGGTAATGGTGTCACCGAGATGTCCCCAGGTATCCAAATCAAAAACACCCTTTGTCTGGATATTCACGCGGACCCACGCCCAGGTTGCCCATTCGTGCAGGGTGACCGATCCTTTTGCCTTGAACGTTATTTTTTCCATCTTTGAAAAATTATAATACTTACCGTCTCTTTTCATATTGATAACTATCCCGGCATAGGGTTGGGGTAAATTAGGGGTAAGGAGTTTGTAAATAATATATAGTCCCTTCGTGCTTTGGTATCCTTCAGAATCAATAACCCCACTTTTAAAATCAGCAACGATATCCGGAATAAATATTGTCTGTCCCGCGAAAGTGTCGACATAGGCGTGCCAGAGCCCGGTCTGTTGTCCGAAGTGCCACCCGGCAACGGTGGATTGCGCATTTTCACCAAAATCAAAATCCTCAAGCAGTACCATGCCGGTATCATCGACAATAACAATTCTCTGTTTTGTTGCGGCAGCATTACCGCTGGTATCACTCACATTATAGTAGATAGTATAAAAACCGCCGGTATCCGTGAAGGTTGCAATACCAACCGTATCACTGTAATGGTTGAGAACTGTTTTTATAATATTATCGGACACATCACCCTCAGTTGAATCATACGCAGTTACCGAGTCAGTGAACGGCTCACCGATTGTAAGGTTGACTGTATCACTGCCATACAGGGTGATAAGGGGCGTATCCGTGTCATTCGGCAGGACAATAACTATTCTGAAAGTGTCGGCCTCGTTTCCCGCCTGATCCTGCACTTCATAAAAGACGTTATACTTGTCACTGACTGTCGTGTTTAAACTGTCGGTTATTACCGTAATATTTTCAAATGGAATAGTATCGTCCATATTATCAACGGCGAACGCACCCGGTTCATTATAGGTACCACCAAATTCCATTACATAGGGATTATCGCCAAGAAGTACAATAACCGGCGGAATTGTATCGCCCGGCCGGATTACGACAGTCCGTGAAGCGGTGGCGGAATTGCCCGATGAATCAGACACCGAGTAGGTTACCGTATAGTTTCCGGGTGGCGACGTTGAGTCAATCTTTGCACTGTACGATGTTATTATGCTTGAGGAGATATCACCGTCGACATTGTCATAGGCGGTTGCACCGGAATCCTGGTAGTTATCTCCTTCTGTCATGTACCATGGATTTGATCCGAGTATAGTAATAACCGGTTTTATCGTATCACCGACTCCCTTTTCACGTACAATGACCGTGCGAACCACCTGTGCGGAATTCATTTCCGAATCAGTGACTTTATAGATTATCGAATAGCTCCCCAGTTTTGCCGTGTCAACCGTTCCGGTAACAACAATCTGGCTGGTAAGATCACCGTCACCGGTATGTCCCAGGTTGTCATATTTGTCAATGGCATATGCCCCGAATTCAATATAGGATTCGTAGAGATATACATATTGCGGATTAGGACCTTTCAACCTGACAACCGGCTCTTTCCCCTGGTCCCGCACAATAACCATACGGCGTACAATATCTGACGATTTTCCTTCTGAGTCAACAACATGATAATACAAAAGATAGATGCCTATTTGGTTTGTAAAGTCTGCACTGTTTACCGTATCGCCGGATGAGGTATTTACTACTGTAGTCACCACGTTGTTTTCTATTTGCGTCAGGTCATCCTTGTCATCAATTACTGTGTATCCCGGTTCCGTATAAGTTCCACCCACAATAACCGAAACCGTATCGTCACCGATAAGCGTAATTACCGGATGGCCTTTAAAGGTCCCGTCACTGTCGTAAGGATTGTTAAATTCAATCGCTGTACAAAAGAATAACACCGGCAGGCTGCCTATGCCAATCCAAAACAGACCTGTTTTTATCGCCTTTTTCATGTGGTGAACTCTCAACACTCTATACTCCCAGTTCCTTTCTGCCTGCAGCAGTATCTATTCGACGGCTGACATTTTTCTTTGTTTCATGTCGGGAATTGCAATGTTTATAGTAAATCCCAAACCACACACGCCTGCGCCGATATACCCGATATTTCTCAGTAATCCGGTTCTTTCAAGCTCGCTGCGCTTTTCGTTAACGTCACTCTGGTCAGCCGCATCATAGGCGGTCTGGCGTTCAGGGATTCGTGCATTCATTACCAGTCCGAATACACCGAACCCGGCACCCAGAACTCCGGTGGTGATACTGAGTGCTATCTTTCGAGTACTCACACCTCGTTTGTCGTCGTTGACCTGTTGTTGCTTTCTGTTCTTTTTTCCTCCGGGTGTCTCAATAATCGACACATCCGTAACCCAATCGGGTTCCATATTAATCAACGCTTTCTTTTTTTCTTTTTCAGTTTGAGCAGCCGTCATGTCGGCCGGCACCTTTTTATCGACAAGCTTCTTCATATCACTTGGATCCAGGACCGTGACCGTGAATGTTTTTTTACCGACATTTCCGGATTTATCAGAGGCTGAGAAGGTTATGGCATAGACACCGGGAAAACTTGTATCAACCCTTCCCCAGGCGGTGAGCAGTGAAGTAATATCGCCGTCCTTGTCGTCAAATGCCTTGACCTGCGGCATGAGATAAGAGTCACCAACAGCGATGACCTCGGGTGGTTCATTGAATGCAACGATTACCGGTGCGGTTGTATCAAAATCACCGGACGATCCATAGACATTCACAAACCGTTTTTCGATAGCCTGGTTACCGGCTCTGTCGCTTACACGATAAGTAATGATATAGTTTCCCGCCTTTGAGGTATTTACCGTACCTTCAACAGTAACCGATGAAGAGATATCGCCATCGCGGTTATCAGCGGCGGTAACACCCGGATCGGTAAAGGTGTCACCTTTTCTCAGATGAAACGGTGAATTACCCAACAGGGTAATCCGGGGTGGTACCGTATCAACGACAATAATCGTTCGGGTTTTTGTCGAACTGTTTTCACTGCTGTCAGAAACGGTATAGGTGATGGTGAAAGTGTCCAGGATATGAGTGTCAACGTTTCCCGTTATCTTAATTTTTGACGTAAGGTCTCCGTCAACATTATCAACGGCAATTGCGCCCGGTTCCCGGTACTGGTCTTTATCTGCAAGGAGTACCATCGGATTCTTACCTTTAAGGGTAATAAACGGGGGCTCCGTATCGTCAATACATTTTTCAAGAAGGTCTTTCACTCTGCGGTCATTGGTTAAGGCACCGGTCAGCGAGTTGAGCAGGGTGCGCACCCGTTTGCAATCCTTCTGCCGGTATTCCAACTCGGCCAGCATGATGAGAATCACCGGATCGTTCTCCTTTTCATAAGCCTGCTCATACGCCTTCCGTGCCTTTTCAGTCTGACCGCTGCTTTCATACAGCGCACACGCTTTTTTTAAATACCCCTTGTTTTTTATGTTGTCTAATTTGTACAGATTCATATAACAGATCGCGGCCGCGCTGTCATTACCGCTTTGTGTATACAATTCGGCCAGGTGATGCCAGACTGCCTGATTGTCAACCTGAACATGGAGGCTTTTTTTAAATGCAAGGATTGCAAAGGCGGTATTGCCGGTGCGCAGAAATTCTTCACCCAGCCGCCGGTAAATTTCCCCTTTTGTCATTCGTGATAATCGCACGGTTTCTGTAATAACATTATCGGCGTCACTCGCCCGTCCAAGTGCCATAAGGATTTTGGCGCAATAAAAATGTGTTTCGGGACTCTTTCGATAGATATCTTTCAGTTTGTTAAAAACGGCCAATGCCGATTCCATATTGCCGGCCGCTTCATAGAGAAGCCCCCGCTCCCAGAGAATAGTATAGAGTGATGCTGCGCCGCTTGCTTCCAGTCTACTCAGGACCTTCTCCGCTTTGTCAAATTCACCCTCCGTACGATATATATCCATAAGCTGGAGAGCAAGCTTCGGATAAAGATCCTTGAGTCTGTTATACAGCCTCTCATAAACCGTTATCGCCTTTGCCCGGTCACCAGCCTTAAGGTAAAATCGGTACGCGGTAACATAGGCGATATACATGGTTGCATCATCACTGATAATTGTTTCGCACTCCTGTGCCGCCTCTAATAATGCAGCGCCGGCAGCACCCTCTCCCTGCATGATACACTTCCCGGTACGTTGCGCACTTTTCTCACCGGCGCCAAGAATATCAACCGTAAAAAATTGAACGGGAATATCCCTGGCACTGAGTCCCAGTATCGCGATAAGCTCGGTAATCGCCCGGTCAAGGGAACCGGTTATATCATCCGCGGCAACGGTTGCCTCTATCCTGAAACTCTTCCCGGATTGGTTGACCGGTTCCAGATCTATAGAGCATTTCCATTCCTTTGCCGAACCCGCTTCAAATTCCCAGTAGAGTACATGGGTGGCATGTAGTTTTTCAGCGATTTGTACATATTTCTCTTTTGTTATCCATGTTCCAAAACGCCTGTGGAAAGGAAGTTCTTTTGAAATGTCTTCAAGAGGAATGATTTCCAGTGAAGAAATTGCATCCATTCTGAAGTAGAAAAATGCCTCTGCTATAGAGGGGAGCCAGTAGGATTTGGTATCACCCGTTTCACCCAGATCATTGGGCCGGGCAATTAACAGCTGTACGGTGCCTTTTTGATAAATCCACCGGGAATTACTCCCCTGGAAATCGTCCTGTAAAGCTGCTGCACTACTCAGACCGATATGCGGCGAAACACATGACCATATGAGTAATAAATAACATGTATATATTTTTTTATACATATCCCGCCTGTTCCCTTTACAAATTTTACCATAAATAAGGCAACAATGCTACCATTATAACACTACGGAAAATATTCCATACTAAAACCGCACCTTCCCCAATTAAATTGGCGGAAAGTTGCATGGAATATTTAAATTACATAGTATGAGGAAAAAACCGTTTTTACCCCTACTCTGCATTTTTATAACAGGAATGCTGTTTCATGCTGCAGCCTTATCTCAGACAGATGTTTTTACACTGCCCGATACCAAAGCACTGACTATCCCGATAAATCGATTCTTTTCAGTACAGGACAACATGCAGGAGTATGTCATTACGGTTACTGTTTCCCGGAAGGTATGGGGTGCTGCGGTGAGCGCGCAGGTTCATCTTTCGAGTAATGCCGGCCTGGCCCGTGTAGTCATTACTGATTCTCATAACCATGACTATCTGGTCTATGAAACCTGGTCATTATTACAGGATGGTGAAAACGTGACACTCAATAATGCATGCATGGAGACCAGAGTGCTTTACGGGATACAGCCGGTAGCGGTTAAGGTGCAGGTGGTTGATGCATCAATTACGGTTACTTCCATTCAATTCTCCACCGCCGAATACAGAAAATCCGAGCCGTTCGATAACAACCGTGCTGCCATCCGTGGAGAACAACAGCGGCAGATTGTTGCCTGTCTGAACAGGCAGATCCGGAAGCAGGGTTTGTTATGGGTAGCCGGTCCTACAAAGCTCTCTGGAAAAACCTATGAGGAAAAAAAGTGCATTTTCGGCAGAAAAGAGTCGTTTCTGCACAACCTGCAAGGTATGGACTACTATGCCGGCGGTGTGTTTGAAATGCGGTCCGGTAAAAAACGTGCTCACTCATACACCGGCAAAGTAAAACATTCGGCCGTTATCGATACCTTTGACTGGCGGGCCAAGCATGGGGCGAACAATCCGCAGTCTTCCTACTATGACGGCGATTCCCTGGGGAGCGGCTGGGCAACAGCCGTACGGAATCAGTCCAAACCCCAATACTGCGGATCCTGCTGGAGTCATTCCACCATTGCCACCGCTGAGATGATGACCAATCTTTATTACAATAAACATATAGACACCGACCTTGCCGAGCATTATCTCATGACCTGCTCCTGCCATGAGGCCTGTTTCACACCGGACATGCCCTGTAGCGGCGGGAAATCAACAAAGGCTGCTGAGTGGATCGTGACCCACGGCGTCACCGATGAAGCAAATTTTCCCTACCAGGCGGTTGACTCACTCACGTGCAGCGATTCCGGCGACAATCCTGTTGAACACCTCTATTTCGCAGACGGCATTTTTACCGACACGGTCCCGTCTGAGGACAGCCTCAAGCAGTTTCTTATTCATCACGGCCCTCTGAATGTTTACATTTTCAGCATGTGGCACTGCATGTCCCTGGTCGGTTATATGTGCGATTCCGCTACAGACCAGACAACCTGGATCTTTAAAAACAGTTTCGGTCTCATAGGCGGGCATAACGGGTATATGCACACCCTGTTGTCCATGGATGATGTGAAAACAGTCGATGCCTTTATTCCACCGGTAATAAGCAAGGTATATACAGACGAAGATATCCGCTGTGTTGATCTTGACGGCGACGGCTACTATAACTGGGGAATCGGCCCCAAACCCGCCACCTGCCCCGACGACTGCCCCGATGAAGAAGACTGCGATGATTCCCGTGATGATCTCGGTCCCGAAGAGCCTGACGGCTCCTGTAAGATACTTACGCCGATAAAATTTCAATCCAGTAAAAACGCTCCCTTTGCCTGGTTTGTAAAAACCATGCCTTCCAAAGGAACCGTTATTATAAACATCAAAACTTCAATACATGCCGCTGCGTCTGTTACAATGTATACCTGCCGCGGAGTAAAGGTTGCGACGTTGCCATTACTCAGAAAAGAGAATTCATTGATGCAATGTGTCTGGGACGGAACAGGATCGACAGGACAAATTGTTACGGAGGGTGTTTATGTGTGCAGAGTTATTATGAATACTGAAAAGGGGAAGATGCGGTTTTGTTTAAAGGTTATAAGGTAGGGAATAATTTCTGATTTTTGATGCCTAGTTAAAATAGCAGGGAAATATATTACTAAAATTCATCCGAACCTAGCCCAAAGGCTAATCCTTCAACAGGGATTGCAATTCCTCCTGTTTCTGTTGGAGAGTCTCTTCCAGGTCTTCAATGGCCATAAGTTGGTGCGGTCTTGCGGAATGTACCGGTAAGGCGGCTTCCCTATCTGTAATTTCTTCCTTCAACTGACGAATCTCCTGCTCAAGCTGTTCAATTCTGGAATCCATAGTACCCTCCCCGGAAAAGCATTTGAAAAACAGTGATACATAAAAAATCACATATTAAACTAATACATACCTGTTCCTTTTGTCGGGTATTTATGAAATAGATATAATCAAAGGTATGAAGCCCTCCTGTCCTTTTACCTGTTTTTCTCTTCAGAAATGATTATCTCCGTATTTAGTTTCTCTTGACCGACCAGGGGCCATCCAAAATCAATAACAGGCACTACCGTAACAGACTCGCCTAATTCTGAGTTATAAAAACCCTGAGTGCTATAATCCTTTTTCTGTAACACTGCGGATTTGTTTAATTGTTGGATACCATTGTCCACAGGATTAAAACCTGTTATTTTTTTTGTGAATTCTTCAAACTGAATAATATCTAAGAATCAGTGGCACACGGTTGTTTATTCATTGCATACGTATATTGTGAAGTGCTTTGGTTTTCACCTGTGCGTTTTATATTTTGAATAGTAGCTTGAGGTCAGAAAGATCTACCTCAGCCAACATGTCCATAAGTACATAACGGTATTGTAACTTTATTACTGGAGGTATGGAAAATTCACTCTTTTACAGGAGACATAGTATGCATTCATTTCACCGTATAATACCCGTTGTTGCCGTTTTGTGTATTGCAGGAGTTTTTTCCGGCTGCGTTAAAGCGCCCGATGCAGAGCTTGCCGCGGCAAAGGCTGCGGTTAAAGCCGCTCAGGATGTCGAAGCCGATAAATACATGCCGAATAATTTTCAGAATTTACAGAAAGCACTGTCGTCGGCAGAGGCGGAGGTTGAGATACAAAAAAGTAATTTCTTCCTGTCCCGGAACTATTCGAAAGCCAAACAGTATTTGAGAAACACTACTGATCTTGCCAAACAGATAGCCGCTGAAGCTCCGGGTGCCAAGGCTGAATTGATTACCCGGGTCAAGGAGAACCTGGCTGCCGCGCAGAAGCTGGCAAAGGAGACTCGTGGCGACATCAAAAAAGTCCCGCGTTCAAAGGGCAGGAAGGTTATTGCGCAGATGAAGACCGATCTCGATGCCGCTGAAGTCGCGCTCGCTCAGGCTGCAGAATTATATAATGCAGGCAATTATCTGGGTGCCCGGGATAAACTCGCCGACGGACAGAAACTGCTCAAAGGAATCTTTGATAAGCTCAGTACTGACGGTACTGAAGGATTGATGTAATCCGAATGGTGTCGGCAGGCTGGTTACTGTCTACACCGTTTCGCAACAGGTATTTGTTAACGGGAGTATAGTTTAATTTTATTCTTTATATGCAAAATGACGGGGATCACCATCCCACGGAATGTTCCATACAATGCCCATGGTAACATGGCAGACAATCCCGACAGGAATGTTAGTAAGCCAGTCCGGCATATAATAGCCGTCACGGAGCAGCAGATATATCTCCACCGACCATGAACCGGTAAACAGCATCATGCAGAATGCCATGTACGCCTCGCTGAATCGTGCAGTCCTTTTTATCATTTTGTAGAAAACAGTAACTGCCCACGGCGCGGTAAGGTAGGCGAAGATCGGCTGAAACACGGCAATGGGATAATCCCACGAATGGTAGTTCAAATACGGGGCAGGAAGAATCAACGCCAGTGATCCCACTATGTATATAATAAACCGCGGCAGCCTGAAAATAAACTGCAGGTATTCTCCGGTGAGGAAGTTATACCGTTGTCTGTTCTTTACAATAAGAACAATACAGATCAGACACAGCAGGGAATACACCAGCAGATAAATCTCCAGGGCAAGGGGAACTTTATCGAGCATACAGTTCTCTTTTTACAGGTATATTTAAATCCCGGTATTTATTTATTAATTATCGACCCTATCAACCCATACAAATACGACGCACCCGACAACACAAAAAATCCAATAAAAAGAGCTTTATCAAACACTCCGGCCATAGCCTCAACACTGGAAAACTTCCCAAAAACGGAAAGAATTTTCAGGCCGCCTGCAGCGGGATCGATATTCATGATTCTGCATTGAAAAAGAACTATCTGTCGTGTTATGAGGCTGCCAATAAACAGGTCTGCCAAAAAGACCACCCCTAAAATAACCATTACCGGATTGGATTTACTTTTCAGCTTTTCGAGGAAAGGGTTGAATCTGTCAGAGTTCATAGTTTCTTAACCTTTTTATGATGCTCTATTTATATGGATAAAGAATTCATACATTAAACTACAATATTGTATTTCTTTTGTTAACAACTTTATGGATATCGATGGAAAATCACAGGATAGATTTTACAGAGTAGTATAAAAAAAGGCCACCCCTTGGGGTGGCCTTTAATCACGCCCGGCAGGACTCGAACCTGCGGCCTACGGATTAGAAATCCGTTGCTCTATCCAACTGAGCTACGGGCGCAAACCCATTGATCTACTGGCGAATTGGAGTGCTGAAATAATGGGCAAAAATACAAGCCATTGCTACAATACTCCATCACTCCAATACTCCATTCCTTTTCGGATGGTCGGGGAGACAGGATTTGAACCTGCGACTCCTTGGTCCCAAACCAAGTGCGCTACCAGACTGCGCCACTCCCCGAATTACGAAATAATTTCAAAGATCAAAATACTATAAAAGTTTTAAGCATGGTTGTCTTTATACCGACCTTCGGGATCTCCACCGAGTTACGCTTCTCCTCAGTGCAAAATTGCACCTGCATTTTGATAATATACTGATTTTTGCCGATATAATATACATTTTGTTAAATCCCTCCGAAATATTAAAAAATTTGTACTATCCACTGTATTTGCAGTATATAATTCAATATTTGATGAAATACGGTATATTACTCCTATTCCACTTTTTTGGTTTGGAG
>CAZIYW010000092.1:0-20799 GCA_964543525.1 uncultured Fibrobacterota bacterium
TAAACAAAAAATTGTTGAAGATAGTGTAGTGTATAAAAGTACTTTTGAATTCAGGTACATAGGCTGTACTTTTAAAAGACAAACCGGTAGTCACAAGGTTTATTGGAAAGACGGTTTGTTAAGACCTGTTATTGTTCCTAGAAAACGTGAAATTCCGGTAAGTATTATAAGAAGCGATCTCCGCACCCTTAATTTATCACCCGAAGAATATTTGAGAATTTTAAATGAAATCTAATTACTAACCACCAACTCAAGTTACTCACTTTGCGAAGTATATAACCACCTGATAAAGTGTTGTCAAAAAATATCAATAAAAATGCCAATATTAGAAAAAAATGGCGAAAATATAAGCTGAAAAGCTTATAATGTAGTCAAAACTACAAGGAAATATTTAAGTTTTTATACAAAACCTCCCCAATTGGTGGTATATTTAGTGCATGCCGACACTCTACAATTATCTCGATTATCGACTATTTATCAAGGATTTCTATGAGGAAAATAAAAAGAAAAGTTCCTTCTTCTCATATCGCTATCTGGGGAATAAGATTGGTATAGATGCCGGGAATATAGTAAAAATTCTTCAGGGTAAAAGGCATCTTTCTAAAAATATGGTTGAGAAATTTGTACACTTCTGCAAATTTACTTCCAAGGAAGCTGTGTATTTCAGAACACGTGTAATGCTGATTATGGAACCATCGATCAGGATACGGTTGAAGTTAATGAGTCGGAGAACCGTAATATCGGAACCTATCTCATGCCATTCGAGGCATGGCGGGATACGCTTGTGGTTAGGAGGATACTTGATACCAATGGATTGGTAAACACGCCAGTTTCGGCAGCCGTTTCTATCGGCAAAATGGGACGGGTATATGATCTCAATTTGTCAAACTGTTCAATAACAGTCCTGCCGCCGGTAATTAGTAAGCTGCGGTTACTCAAATTGCGTATTAAGGAAACCCCGCTCGATTCGCTTCCTGATGAGATCGGAAGAATTCTGTCATTGTATCATCTGGTATTACAGAGGAATAATCTGGTGTATATACCCGACTCTTTTGGTAACCTGACACATCTTAAACATCTGGATATCAGCGGCAATAAACTTTCGAGTCTGCCTGAAAGTATTATCAATTTGACAAATCTCGAATTCCTGACACTTATTCACAATAGATTAAAATCTGTACCCACACCGGTCAAGGTATGGATCGATAATAACTCTTATGAGACTAATTGGGAGGAATTACAAGACGGGAGATAAAAAGAACCGCAGAATGCCTAACAAGGAACGACGAATAACGAAGTAAAAGAATGATTGTCATATCGAATGAGGAACGACTGAGATATCCAGGCTTTAAAAACAAGATTTCTCGTTTCACTCGAAATGACAAGACAAAACAATGTCATTCCCGAATGCGGTTGTCGGGGCTCGGTGAGCTTGCGAATAATCTATAAAAATATTTGAACAAAGAAAGATTCCGGATCCTACAACTACGCCCGGTTACCATGCAAATGGAGTAGAGGCGAAAGCCAACCCGGAATGACTAATCACTCCTTAAAAGTCCCCCTACGGAGGATTTAGGGGCGCAGAAAGAAAGAGGTGCACTATGCATAACAGAAACAAACAAATCCAAATTTTAATAATTGTACTGGTAAGTTCAACGGTGCTATTGGCTCAACTGCCGTTCCCTATTGTCGGGACAGGTGTGACCAAGTTTTACGATGATAAAAAAGAAATAAGGGAGCCGTCTGTGGGTGATGCGTTTTACGGTCAGGATGGGCACTATATAAAAAATGCCCCTTCGTATACCGATAACGGTGACGGCACGGTGACTGACAATATCACCGGCCTTATGTGGCAGAAAGATATGGGTGATAAGATATCCTTCGACGAAGCGAAGACTAAAGCAGAGAATCTTACCATAGGTGGTTACGATGACTGGCGGGTGCCAACTATAAAAGAGCTGTACTCGTTGATACTGTTTACCGGAAGGGCCATGGGGGAAACCATCGTTGACAAGTTTATCGATACAACGGTTTTCATCCAGCCCATTGGCGATCCGCGACCAATAGATGCGCAAACACTTTCTGCCACAGAATATGTAAGCACCACCATGAACGGTAATGCCACAGTTTTCGGAGTAAATTTTCTCGACGGCCGTATAAAAGGTTATCCGAAACATAAGGATTGGTTTTTCCGCATGGTTCGCGGGAATACCGATTATGGAAAAAATGATTTTGTTGACAACGGTGATGGTACAATTACCGACAATGCCACAGGTCTGATGTGGCAGCAGGCTGATGACGGCACAGCACGCGACTGGGAAGAGTCTCTGGAATATGCCGAAGGTCTGGAATTAGCCGGCCATGATGACTGGCGCCTGCCAAGCATTAAAGAGCTACAGAGTATTGTCGATTACACCCGGTCACCGGCAACCACCAGTTCACCGGTTATCGATCCGCTGTTTTCCTGCACAGAGGTTGAAGATGCAGAAGGAAATCCCGGGCAGTATCCTTACTACTGGTCCGGCACTACCCATCTTGACGGACCGAATCCCGGAGGAGCAGCAGCCTATGTTGCCTTTGGTAAGGCCATGGGCAAGATGAACGGCACACTCATGGATGTCCACGGTGCAGGAGCACAGCGGAGTGACCCGAAGAGTGGTAATCAAAGTGACTATCCACAGTTCATGGGGCCGCAGGGTGATGTCCGGTGGGTGTATAACTACGTTCGTTGTGTAAGGGATGCCGATAATACGGCAATCAACGGCAAGGTTCAACAAAACGGTATGAACTCTACTATTAAGATCACGTACGATCGGCTCAGCCATACAGTTTTATTTTCTGTTAACAGCAGAGAAAAAGTAACGCTGCAGGTATACAACTGCAAAGGTATTCTCCTTGCCACCCTGGAAAATTGTTTCCTCGAAACCGGCAGCTACTCGTATCGAATACCTGAGCATTGTCTATCCTCTCAGATTATCATCGCTGTTCTGAAAAATGGTGTACAATCTCATGAGCTGAAAATTTGCACCATCATTGGGAAATAATTGACGAGTATGCATGTTAAAAGGCTGCTCCTACCTTTACTACTGGTACTTTATCTTCATGGATTGTTATCAGCCGAGCCATGGCGTTTCGCGGTTCTGGACGACACCCATGTACCCGACTCCGATACTATCATGGACAAACACAACTATAACGGTGAAAATGCTCCCTATACACCTAAGTGTGTACCACGTGATACAACATGGATACGTTATCGTTGAAATAAGTGGTGAAGGGCTTGATGACTACGATGCGGCTCTAACCAGGAAGGAGCGTACCTTTGATTCGTTAAGCTCCTCATACAAATACTTGCCGACTTCAAAGAGCATCACCTATACTGCGGAGGGAAGTACAGGAATCAAGAAAAAGGGGGATTGTGTTAAAGTATCTGCAATGACATTAGACTTGTTGCATAATTAAAATTAACATGAAAAATATGCTGTTTATACTTAAAAAAAGGCACTTTTTAATCCTAAAAACAAATTATGCAACAACTCTATTAATAACCACCTGTAATAACCACCTGTGAGGGTATCACTTTTACCCTGTATCAACCCGGATTCATTACCATTGACCTGGTTACAGTGAAAGGCCGGCATATCATGACCTTTCCACAGAAAAATTACCCTAAAGGAAGTCACTCTATCCTTTTCCCTGAAAACATCTCTGAAGGAGCATATATCTGAATGGTAAACGACAAGGCATTGCAACGATTGATTACCATATTTCATTAAACAAAATTGTCTCTTAATGCTGATAATATTAAGATAAAAGACCTCCTCCACAACACGTACACATAACGTGTACGAAAAGTATGTTTTTTCGACATGCGACTACAATATTTTCCAAATTTTAGTACTATATTTAAAGATCAGGAGTGGCAGTACATGTTTAAATACCAAATAACTCTATTTTTCTAAATTCAAAGTGCTATTTGCAGTTAACTCAAGAGGTTATTGCAATAAACGGAATGCCACATAAACTACATAAAACTTATAACAATATTGAGGAGTTTTTATGAAAAAGGGGAAACTGGTATCCGGATGTATGCTTATATTTTTCACTTTGGCATTCACTGCATTCGGGCTTGATCAATTCGAAGTTTATTATAAAAAAGACGTTCGCTCCATTTCCGAAAGTTACGTTCGGGAGATTGTAGAAACAGCATTAAAGGATGTTTTGGAAGCGGATCCCTATTACAAAGCCATATCCCATGTGTATAGCGATGAAAACGGTACTCCACAATTTCTGATAACCTACCTGCTCCGCTCAGATTGTCTTTTATACGAAAGCTTCAAGATTAATCTGGATGAAAACGCCAAAGTCCTTGATATACAGCGTAAATTTGAGGATCCGGATGCTGAAGAAGAGGCGGATAAATGTTATTCATGTCCTGACCCCGAGGTTGAAGTGTATGTAGAGTCGGCAATGGACGGGCCGCCGTTAGGCGCGGCTGAATGGTGTTACAGTGTCGCTGTCGGTGCGGGATATAAAACGGCCAAGGATATTCAGGCGGCTGCTACGGCGGAGCGATTCAAACAATATCTTACCTGTCCGAAAATGAAATGTGTCATTCATGTGGGCCACGGCAACAATGAAAAAGGCATACTGTTTGCCCAGACTGATATTCAATATCCCTGGTTCGCATCTCTTCCCAGCGATTATTTAGCCCAGCAGATTCATATGTACGGCTCCTGCCTGGTACATAATGATCCCTTCTTATCTGCTATCCTTGGAACAGGTGTCGAGGCTTTTATGGGCGGGGTAACCACCATTGATATTACAACTCTGCAGAATACCATGTTTGCCATATCGCAGGGAATGTTTTACGGCCAAGAAGTTCAAGCTGCTTTTAACAGCTCTGACGCCAGGAGCAAAGGCTGGGGTATCTCTGGAAATCCTCCCAACGGTCCGTGGTATGTTGATTTTTCAACTCCAATAGATGTGTCCGTTCCTAAAGCGGAGCGGAAAACACCGGATCTCTTATGCCGGTATTCAAAAGCCAACCGGAATGTTGCAGTCACCTACGTCATCAAGCGGAATCACGATGCTGCCGGTCAGAAGGTCAAGCTTGATGTCTATTCTCTCGAAGGCACGCTAATTAAAAACCTCGTTAACGAGCAAAAAGCAAACGGCACCTATATGGTAACCTGGGATATTGCAAATTGTGTAAACGGTGTGTATATTGTCAAACTAACAAGCGGGAACAAGAGATTATCCGCACGTACGGTTGTATACCGGTAATTACCAAAAGATACGATAGTCAAACATATAAGAGTCGGGACTAACTGTTAATTATCGCCATAGATAATTAACAGTAAAAAGGGTTGTATAATGAATTCTGGCTGGTAAATCTCACTCCACCCGGCAGAGGTAAAATCAAATACAACCGGGGCAATATTGGCCTAGGTATTACAAAACACAAGCGTGACATGTCCCCGCGGTCACGTTTATCGCGACAGGGCCGGCGGATACAAATGAACTCCTCTCGTGAATACCCTTAATGAAAGGACACTTAATACCAGGACCTTCTGCAAAATAACCTGGCGCTTGGGGCCCTGATGCAGCAAAAACCGCAACCTGCGCTCGAATATCCGTTATATTATAGAATATAATGCTCAAGGATTTACTTTACAGGCGCTACTTTCCGACATTAGATGTGCCCGGCGTCGGGGTCAGCTGTGTCTGCCAGGTTTCGGAACCATCGGGAAAGCGTCCATAGGAGGTATCCTGCTTAGTAGCCGCCGGTATCCCCAGAAAAGAGACACTGTCAACAATATCGCCGTCTTCATTTGAGATAATTACCATTTCCACATTGATAGAATCATTCCAGTCAAATCCGAAATCGAAATGATTATGGTGCACACATGTACCGCTGTCATTGGTTGTATCGCCACTCCAGAGGAGATAGAGCCCTCCGGCCGGGATTACCGTGTCGTGTAATTGATATTTATCAAGATTGCCGATTCTGTCCGAAAGATAAAAGTTACTCATCTGTACGGATTCCGGGCCGGGATTATATAACTCAACCCAGTCGCCATGCTGTTTAATACAATCCATATATGGAGATGTACCTGAATTTCTTACCATGAACTCATTAATCAATACCACGCCACTATCATCGGCTTCACTATTCACCCCTGAACAAAATACCAGAAACAGAGCACAAAAAACACCGGCTATTACTTTACAACACATAAAAATTTTCTCCATCTATCCCCCTTGATAAGATTTACCCCCTCCCATATTCTCCCTATCAAAACTAATATTATCAACGGACAAAACACAAGTATAACTGCCATTAAAGATGAGTAACAGACTTTAAATATTGACATTATACAACTTTTTTATCATTCAGTTGTTCGTCTATTCTGTTACACAAAGAGTGGAGGAGATGAATGTCATTATTTCCCAGAAGGCCAAGCCGCTCCATAATTCTATTATGAATAAGCGGCTTTACATTTACCAATTTCATCAATCGGTTAACCGTCTTTTTCAGGTTACGGAACTGCATGGCATCAGCGGGTTTTATCTTGGCTTTCCTGACTTCCGGAACAACCGGTGATACGGTGTATGCATAGAGCATAACCGTTTGTGCGAGATTGAGCGAAGGATACTGTGTTTTCATGGGAATAGAGGAAAGAATATCGCACAGTTTTAATTCTCTGTTATTCAATCCCCTGCTTTCCCGTCCAAAAACGAGTGCAACCGCGGTAATTGAATTCGATTTTCTTCGGATGATATCCGGAATATCACTTATACAATGATAGTCGTTTTTTGCCATCCGCTGTTTTGCGGTAGTACCGATAATAAAATCGCAGTCATGAAGTGCTTCTGCAAGGGAAGAGTAGACGGCAGCTTTTTTTAAAATATCTACAGAACCATGGGCGAGCATCTGTGCCTTATCGCTCAAATAATCACAGGGATTAACAAGACGCAGTGATTTAAACCCCATGGTCTTTATCGCACGCGCCGCCGCCCCGACATTTTCCGGCACAAAGGGTTCGACAAGGGTAAAGTGAATTTGCATAACTATAACGAATTGGAAGGTAATACTCAGTCTAATTTAACTAGAAGGGCTATCTTTTTAAACACAGTTTCAGCGATCTCATTGACCGTATTCATCTCGGAAGCAACCGTCACTGCGTCAATATCTTTTTCCTTTGTCTTCCAGTCTATTCCTTTGGCGGTACTGACCATGATTATCTTTTTTCTCTCGGATTGTTCGAGCTTGTCAAAAAATTGTCTGGTATGCATATTCAGGTGCCAGGCGCGGACTTCATTAATGATAACAATGGCATCATACTTTTTACTCACTTTTTTCTTTAACGTTTTTATATCGATACATTCGACGGCCAGGTTCTGCTCTTTCAGCAGTTTTTTAGTCTGCAGCGCAACGGCATGTTTAAAATCGCTTTCCTGTCGTGCTATAAGAATTTTTGCTACCGGTTTAGTTACTTTTTCCACCGGTTGATTGCTGCCAGATTCTTCCATAGTTCCCTGTTTTACTGATTCCTTCGGTTGCTCAGCGGCTTCCTGTTGTATTGTGTCCTCTTTTGCCTGCCCGGAAACCTCCAGGGAATCCTGCGCAAAAGAATAACCGGGTACCAATAGAACTGCTGATACAATAATAAGTATTGCCGCCGTTTTCTTTCCGAAATTCATTTTCTTTTCCTCCTGTCAATAATTTTATCTTTCCGTTTGCTGTCCTCCCGGTATGCATTGATCGTGGCAACATTGGAGATAAGCACCGGAATGGTTACCTGTGTTTTGGCACGCAGATGAGTAGAAAGACTTTCAAGCATAGTAGGCTGAGTTGCTACATGAAGAGTAACCCGATCGGCAAATGATTCGTCGCCCTCAAGAAGAATGACATAATCGTTTACATATTCCAGTTCATCAAGCGCGTCAGTGATCGTCTGGGGATATAGCATGGTCCCTTCCAGTTTAATCATCTGGGACTTCCGGGCAGGTATAGGGCCTATGCGAATCGAATTTCTTCCGCAGCCGCATCCTCCCGGCAACGTGAAACTCATATCACCGGTCCGGTAACGGAGTAACGGTATTCCCTCGACCCCGAGCGGGGTTCCGACAAGCTCACCGGGTGTCCCGTCGGGTACCGGTTTGCCATGTTCATCAATAATCTCAGTATATATCAACTCCGGATGTGTATGATTTCCATTCTGTTCAACACATTCACAATAGGCTACTGAAAGTTCGGTCACCCCGTAAGAACTGTATACATGGGCACCAAACAGTTCCTGCAGTTTCTGCCCCACACTGTTTAACTGGAGTGATTCATTCCGCAGACTTTCACTGACACAAATAATTTTCTGTACCGATGATGCCTTGAGATCAAGTCCGGCATCTACCAGATGCTGGGCCAGTTTTTTCAGAAATGACGGAATCCCTATAAGTACAGTAGGTTTGAGCAGATCGAGATGCTGTTTGTACTGGTCAAAGGATAACTCGCCGATACGTGCCGTATTAACTCCGAGGGATGTTAATCCGCGATAAAAGGACATACCGGTTATAAAGAGACGATCAAGACTTATCAGTATCTGTGCACGATCCTCAGGTATTACCCCTGCAGCATGCAAAGAAAGGGCTTCATTAAACGCAAGACGGTCGAGATCACTCTTTGTCATGGAAAAAATCAGCGGCTTTCCTGTTGCACCGCTGGTAACCACTGTCTCTGCGATCTCACTTTCAGGTACCGCTCTGAATCGCTCAACATCGTTAACCAGCGTTGTCCTGTCGGTAAAGGGCAACTGTGCAAAGGTATCAAATGAGGTAATATCAGACGGCTCAACCGCCGCCAGTTGTTCCCGGTAAAAGGGAGAGACCTCCTTCAGATGGGCAATATGATTACGCAGGGCTTTAAGAGAGCGGGCAGTGATCTCATCCTTGGATAAAAATTCCCATGAAAATTCAGGTTTAAAGACCAATGATTATACCTCCGGAGACAAAGAAGGGTATCTGGTCAATAGTCAGCCGTTTCCCGGTCTTATCGGAATACAGATACATCCAGACATTCTCCCGTTTATAAACATTCTGCATATCAATATAGTAAATCAGTTGGAGAAATCCAAAGCCATATCTGCGTTCAAACCGTATATCCAGACGGTGGTAGGGTTTAAGACGGGTTTCGTTAAGAGGTGCTTCCGGATCAACATACCATCGTTTATATCTGCTGCTGTATTTCTGCTTCGTATAAGGCCTTCCGTCGAGGTAACGCCATTTACCCGAAAGCTCAATGCGGTCCGCAAGCGGCATGAACGGGTGCAGTATTTTAAACCAGATCTTGTCATGAAATTTCTTTTTATACCACGGGAATTCCAGCAGGTCCTTTTTCCAGCCCCCGGTGACGGTAACAGTATGCCTGAAATCATAATCACCGTCATACCACTCACCATAATGTCCGGGGCGCAAATCTTTGTACAGAGACTTTGAAAGAGCCAGCGCAGCAGTCCAGAAAAAAGAGCCGGTCAGTTTCTTCTGGACAAACAGCTCTATACCGAAAGTATGTCCCTCACCGTCATCAACAAGCACATCCGTTTCGTCAAGTGAATCGGGTGTTAACAGAGAAGCATCAAATAGTAAATTATCATACTTTTTATAGAATCCTTCAGCCGCCAGTTTGACGTCAAATCGGTCAAGGTAATATTCCACACCTCCAATGCCGGTAATCGCTCTTTTCGGCTTCAGATGGTTATTCCGGGAATCCAGTACCAGATCGACAAATTCAGGATCCTGGAACTGTATTCCGAACGCCGTAGTCACATCGAATTTTTCGTTCAGCGATATAACCGTATTGAAACGAGGGGATACGACAAAACTGTTGTTATAGCGCAGCCGGTCAAAGCGGATTCCGGGCACCAGGCGAAACCGGTTGCAGGCATGAAGGGTGCCTGAAACATACCCGCCGTATTTGTATGTCGTATCGTGATTAACCGCATACTCACGATAGACTCTCGGCTCTCCATCAGCCGTCAGCACCGGAATACCGCTCGGGGAATCCTGGTAATCCTTCAGCGTATCGGACCGTTCCTGCTGGTCTATCATAAATTCAAACCGTTTTGCATAGACGCCCAGAATTAATCTGTTGCTTTTCTGAAAATCGAACGAACACTCTGCGGTAATATGCTGTTCGTCATTCCATGTTCCGCCGGTAAAAAAGGTATCTACCCTTGTCGAGGTAGTGTAAGAAATATCATTCGTTACCGGATCGACAACCGTATCAACCGTATCATACGATATGTCTTTTGTAAAACGGTCAAATGTATTACCGGTACCCGAAAGTGTCAGCAGAGTGGTAAATGACTCACGCCACGGTGCTTTCCAGCTCACTCCTCCGGCATAGACAATACCGCCGGATCGGATCAAATCATACTCGCTTACCTGCTCTTTTGTATCTTCTATTTTAATAAAATTCTTTCCATAAATACCGTTTACCAGCAAGGTCTGTTCCTTGACATGCTGTGCGAACTTACCCTGCAGACCCCAGAATCTGGGTACCGGAATATCTTTATCAAAATGGGTGATAACGTCGAGATAGCTTTTATGGCCGGAGAACATAAAATTTGCCCCGTTCCACAGAGGTCCTTCCAGGTGGCCGCCGGCACCGGCCATCCCCATATCGAGCCCACCGAGTACAATCTCCTCATTCCCTTCACGCAACGTAACATCGATAACCGAAGATGCTTTCCCGCCATACTGGGCGGGCGGTGCGCCTGCATTAAAGATCAGTCCTTTAACAAGCAGGGGATTAATCAGTGATATAACACCGCCCCCGGAGTGCTGGTCGGCGAAATGATTTGCATTGACTATTTCAATATTATCCATAATTAACAAATTTTCGCCGGGGGTGCCGCCCCGCACCACCACCTCATTAACATTATCGCCTCCGGAGGTTACACTTGGCAGATTCTGCACCACCCGCTGCACATCTACAAGAGCGCCCGGTGCCCGGAGCAGCTCATCGGCATTGATAATTTTCGTTGATGAAGACATATCGGTGGAACGATGGAAAGCAGTACTGTGTACGACCATCTTGCCAAGAGTCAGAATCTGCGGTACCAGCTCAACGTCAACACGCTTCACCCCGGTACCGGCAACAAACACATCGTTTCGTTTATGCGGCTCAAATCCGGCCGCCTGAAATGTAAGCGTATATGTCCCCGGCGAACAGGAGTCAAACCGGTATGCACCCGACGAATCAGTAAAGGTAACCGCGTCGTTTTCAAGGAGTGATACGGTTACTTCGGGTATCATCTTGCCGGACTGGGCATTCTGTACCGTGCCAACTATTGCCCCACCAAACAGAGGAAAAAAGCAGAGCAGCACCGGAAGAATCGAAATACGTATGTGCATACTACAATCCGATAAAAATGTGGTTCCCGTTAAACATAAACGGATAGTACCATTCATATTACCGGAACAACCGAGTTCCGGCCCTACTCCAATGGAATAGAGTCCTGCAACATATTTATAACCCCGTAATTCCTGCAACACTCTATTGCACCGGTACGCAAACTTCATTTGAAAAGACTATTTCGGCCATCGTGCCTGGTCCCGCAGGCTGATAACTTTATCACGAACAATGAGTATATGATCAAGGAGCAATATATCAATAATCTTGCCCGCTGCATGCAACCGTTCGGTGATCTGCCAGTCTGATTCCGACGCACAGGAACTGCCTCCGGGATGATTGTGTGCCATAATGAGCGCCGCGGCACCGTGTTTCAACGCCTTTTCTATTATTACCCGTGGATAGACGACACACTGGTTAACGGTGCCCGAAACAATCTCTTCCGTAGCAATCACGCGATTGCCGTTGTCAAGGAACAGGACCGCAACAAATTCATCCTTTCGCATACCGAAATGATACCGAAGGTACTCTTCGACATCTTTTCTGCGCGAAATAGCAGACTGCTTCTCAAATCTTTCACACAGGCAGTAGGCGGTAACCTCTCTGAAAAGAGACAAAAAGAGCGCTGATTTTCTGCCCATTCCCGAAACCTTCTGCAGATCTTCCGGGCGGGCGTTACATATAGCATTCACACTTTTATACTGTTTAATAAGCTCCTTGGCAATCGTTTTTGTATCTTTGCGCGGAATAACGAAGGTTAAAATCAGTTCAACAATTTCATAATCATGCATGCCGGACAAACCGGCGTTTTCATAGCGTTTCATTAAACGTTCGCGGTGCCCCGCATGGTGCTCAGTCATTCTCTCGCTCTATTTCAGTTTAAAATATCCTTACAATAGATGATTGTTGCTATAACAAAAATATATTTTGAATTATACAGGGCATAATGGTACGCTATAGAACACATGTTATCATCAAAATATTTTTACGATAAAATTCCTGCGGAATAGTGTAAAATGTTTTATTATGATATGGGGGAGAGGAACTATTCCAGGAAGATTAACTTTTAGGAAAAAAGGAGGGTTTTCTATGACAAGTAACGGAGCTACCCTTGACAGCATTCTAAAAAAAGCGGCGGCCTTTTCTGAACAGATTGAAAAAGCCCGTTCCCTATCAAACAAGATTAAAGAAGAAAAAGCCGCTCTTACCAATAAAGAAGCCTTACTCGAAGAAGATCTTTTTAAACTGATACATTCTCTTCATGAATTCCAACAGGAAACCATTTCAACACTCAGCGACCTGTATGCAAAACTCCAGGCTGAAGCTGAAAAGGCAGCAGAACCTGAGCCGTCGGCTGAAGTGGTTATTAAACCCGGACCGAAGGCCGAAGCAGCACCCAAAACCAAACCTGAACCTCCGGCTGAAAAACCTCCCGAACCTGAACTGGAAGCGGAACCACAGGTTGAAGACGAGGATGAGGTGGCATTTGAAGTAAAAACGAAAGAAGAAACTAAAGAAAAAAAGGCTGAAAAAAAAGTGAGAAAAGAATCAAAGGAAAAAGAAGCCCTGAAAGAGGATGAAGAGGTATACCTTTTTGACCTGTAATAAGTACATATATATTCGGATATATTGCAGGAAAACCCCGGGAACTGGTTTCCGGGGTTTTTTCATTACCCACCCTTTCGAAAGAAACTATTTTTAAAAAAAATATAAATATGCGGTATTACCAAATACATCTTTATTATATTACATAGTCTGGAATTTTCTCGACTGAAATAACTGTACGTACTATCATAGAGGAGGAGTGACTTTATGAATGCAACTCAAAGCCAAGATACAAAACAGGGTGCTGCCGCAACCGCAACGCCTAATCCGAATCAAATGCCGAATCCCTTTGAAAATATTTCAAAAAGAACAGAATCTTTTTTAGGGGATATAAAGAAATTATCTACCGCTTATGAGGATGCGCAGAAAAAGAGGGCTGACCTGTTAAAAAGGGAAAAGGAACTTCAGAAAGAGCGTGATGATATTGCCGCCTCTGAGAATAAACTGGAAAGTGATTTACTCTCTCTGCTCAAATCAGTCCACGGATTCCTTAACGAAACAATCGCCTACTCAAGCGAAATTTATCGGCGAAGCCAGGCTGAAATCAACTACCGTATCCAGGCAGAGGCCGCCCAGCGTGCACTTGCCGATGCTGCTCAGAAGGTCCTTTCCGATGCAGCTGAAAGAGCACGAGCTGAGGCTGAATACCGGAAAAAAGCTGAGGAAGCGCAGAAAAAACTTATTGAGCAGGCACAGAAAGCACAAGCTGAAGCTGCACAGAGAATTCAGGCCGAGCTTACAAAAACAGGGCATATCATTCTTGACAGCAAACGAATCACCCCGAAAGAAGAACCAAAACCTGCCGGTGGTAAACCCTCAGATACTTCGGTACTGAATGTAAGCAAAAAAGGTAAAGAAGATGAAGACTCTGCGGTAGACCTTGACGAAATTGCCAAAGACGTTACCAAGGATAAGAAGAAAAATTAACAACGCAATCACTCTGTAATCACCATAACCCCGGGCAACGCTGTCCGGGGCTTTTTATTTCCCGGCGCTTCCCAGGTGATCATTTTAACGGTATCTGTATGATTCGATTATTTTCAGCGCTGCATCCCTATCGGCAGTCTCTATCCAGTGGATAGTGAGTCCCCGACGCTCCATACCACGAAAATAGGTCATCTGCCGTTTTGCCAGTCGGTGAATATCACGGGCAAGCTCATTTACCATGGTCTTATAGGAAACCTGTTTGTTCAGATACCGCGCAACATGTTTGTATTCCATCCCAAAATAGTTGAATCGCTCAACAGGTATACCCGACGCCAGAAGATTCTCCACTTCCTCAACCATACCAGCGTCAAGACGCTCCCTGAGACGTCGGTCTATTCCTTTCAGCAACTCTTCACGCGGCCGGGCAATGCCTATTATAACAGGACTTACAGCGGGCGGCTGATCAATACCCCACTGAATAGTATGATTCTTTGCGAAGGCCGCAATCTCAAGGGCCCGTACGATCCTTTTCTTGCTGCTGAGATCGGTAGCAGCATGTAACCGGGGATCCTGCATCCTGAGATGCTCTGCTAATACATCTTTTGTTTTTTTCATGAGAGATTTTCGCAATGAATAATTCTCAGGCACATTGGGAATGCGGTAATTGTTTAAAACAGCTTCAATATACAGGCCCGTACCACCGGTTAAAACCGGCAGTTTTCCTCTTCCCAGGATATCGGCAATAACCGTATAGCAATCCTGCTGATAGTGAAAAAGGGTATACAGCTCAGTCGGATCGGCAATATCAATCAGGTGAAACGGTACTGTTCCTGAAGGTGTATTGTATTCCGAAAGATCTTTACCGGTGCCAATATCCATACCGCGATATACCTGTCGCGAATCAGCCGATACGATTTCACCCTGCAGATGCAACGCACAGGACACAGCGAGCCGTGTTTTTCCGGATGCTGTCGGGCCGCAGATTACCAGAAGATTCTTTAATGATTTCAACATCTTTTTTTACTGAAAAAAGTCTTGAAAATACCGATTTCTATAGCCACCGTCTGCTATTATTTCTTGAAAAAAATTTTAAAGAAAAGGATTACCTTGCAATTAAGAAATATTGATTTTAATATATATTAGTGTAATTATTTTTTAATTTAGAGGCGGATCCATATAAAGAAAAGATTTGACGTATGTATTTACTGGGTAAAAAATACACCGGTGTACTCTTCCTTATAATTGTTTCCTGCACATTTGACAGCGGCAATAACGAGCCCCTTATTATGACCAGAATCAGGAACATTTCCGATACCGTCTCAATCTGGCCACGACTTACTTTTCTTTTCTCAGTACCTCTTGAAGACACTATTGTTGATCTACTGATACTACCTGATCCAGGCCCCGTCTATGATACCTATCTTGCTGACACAAAGGATACCCTGTATTTTTCAGTCACCGGAACTCTTAAGGGAAATACACCATACGTTATTACCCTCACCCGCGAATTAACTGCTGAGAATGGAAATGAACTCTACCCCGATGATGCCATTTTTGATATTGTCACTTATCCCGGAGAATATGAGCCGAACAACGATAAAGTAACCGCCGATACGCTTCTGACCGTTTGTTTCGGTGTCATTTCACCTGCTCATGATACCGATTATTTCCATATTGCCGACTCCACGGTAAAAACCGTATACCTTACCAGTCATGAAAAAAAAGCCGGTATTCTTATATCGGATATGAAGGGAGATACTATTGCACTCGATGATGGTTTTGAGGCAACTAAAACAATTACCGTCAGTGACAGCGCGCTGTTCCCTCTATCGGCCGGAGTATTCACGATTCTCGGCAATGATACCCGTTATGAAATCGGTATCGGTAAATAAAACAAAAGATATAATTGAACTCTCGTTCACATCATTTTATACTTAAATGTGCTGTAATCATTCAATATCTTTATTAAGATTCAGCTTACCTATATTTAATAGAGTTGTTGCATAATTTGTTTTTAGGATTAAAAAGTGCCTTTTTTTAAGTATAAACAGCATATTTTTCATGTTAATTTTAATTATGCAACAAGTCTAATATTTAACTAACTATGAAATTTGATAATACTGCACTTCAGGTTATACGAGTCTACATGGATGATCCGACGGATCAAAATGCCCTGTATGGTCTCAGTTCTCTCTATTGGAATACACTTATAAGTACAATCGGAGAGCTGATTCATAATAATGGTGATATTCATGAATTTCTCAGCAATGAGAAGGATTTTATTAATGCGGGAATTATTGACAAAATTCTCGAAAACGCCGATGACATTCGATCAAAATTAGCTGCTGACGCCGTTTCATACAAGCACCTGCAGGTACAGGTCGTTACTGACTGGTTGAAAGAAACATTTCATAAAATAAATGCCGGCGACAAAAAAGAACTGCTTGAAAGAGATATCAAAAATATTGAGATAGAGCAAAAAAAGATAGACAGCGACATCTCCTCGCTTCAGCAGGCACGAAAGGATCTCTTGTTAAAGGAACTGTCAGGCACAGACGATGCTGCTATTAAGGCACAAATTGACAACCTGGTAAACATCGATTACCTCACGCTCCAGAATCTCCAGACAAAAAAAGAAATAGCAAAAGGAACCTTTTTCTCGGTTGACAGCCGGCGGGAATTTGTTGCACGAACGAATGATCTCCAGAAAGAAAATGATAAGAAGGATGCTCTTTTTGCAAAAGTAAAGTCATCAGACAGCAAGACAACCCTTCGTAAATACAATAGTCGGATTACCGAACTCTTCGAACGAAGCATTGCCTGCGCCGATCAGATAGTAAAAAAGGAAAATGAGATTGATACTATTGAAAAAGATCAATCTTCACTATCCGCCGTTGAAGTGGAAAATCGGGTACGGACGGAATTGGAATATCTACGCGACATGGTTAAACTAAGCGCCAAACGGTTGCGCCTTGAAAGCTGTCCTATTCTCAGACCAAAGCAGAAATTTTTCACTATCAAGGAAGTATGCTCCTGTTTTGACCGAATACTGGAATTTGATCCCCGTGTATTCTACAACGAACGGGTACCGATCTTCGGCAAACCGTCAATTATTCTCACACCGGGAAATGGAAACGGCTTATATGACTGGAAAAACAACCGCTTCATTGTACCTATGACACCGCCTACCGGGGATTTCATGGCTTCCATTGCCACAGCTATTATCGAGTATCGCCTTGATGTTGATGAGGATAAAAAACTGCTCACCGCCTATCAAAAGCTTCCCGCTTACAAACAAACCCGATCAATGGTTGCGTTGCGGGCAAACCTGACGAAAGATTATATCAAATGGATGACCTCGGAATACCAGGGTTTTAAAGTTCTTGAAAAAGAGGCTCGTGCCTGGTTTGAACACGAAATAGCTCCCAGTAAAACTGATATATACTGTCCGCCGGAATACCAGCAGTTTGAGCTCTCCACCGATCAATTTCAAAAACTACTTAAGTGCCTTGAATCCAAATTGGAAAAGGAAAGCGAATCACCTTCCTCTGAAGATCTATGGGCAGCAAGTATCCTCTGCTATCAACAGGGAAAATTTAAAAAATCACTCCGCTATATAAATGACCTCATTTCAGTTGATCCCAATCATATTTTTAGTTATTATAATCTGGGGATCATAGCCATGAAAATCCCACAGAAACAGATTGCAATCAAGGGATTTAATGAATTTATCTCCAGAAATCCACAAAGCTGGTGGGCGGCTGTTGCCAGGGACCATGTCCGCAGGCTGCAAATCGGATAACCGATATACGGAGGAGCTGTCTTTGTCTGGAGTACCAGTGGTTTCAATTGTCGGCAGGCCCAACGTCGGCAAATCTTCTCTTTTTAATCGTATCCTTAAGCGAAAAATCGCGGTTATTGATGACGCTCCCGGAGTAACCCGTGATCGGAATTATCACGAAACCGTATGGAATGGAATACCTTTCATGCTGGTTGATACCGGAGGCTTACAGCCCGCTGCAAAGGAAAGCATACCCACCGAGATCCATAAACAGGTGGATATTGCCGTTGAAGAATCCGCTGCTATTATTTTTCTCGTTGAGGCACTGCCGGGCCCGACCGATATCGATCTCCAGATAGCGCAACGGTTGAGAAAAAAATGCCCCCAAAAGGTAATCTGCGCTGTCAATAAAACGGAATCAACGGAAGCTGCAAATGAGGCTTATCGGCATAAAGCTCTTGGATGTGCTGACTTGTACCTTATTTCAGCTATTCACGGTAAAGGAATAGGTGACCTTCTCGATAAGGTTTGTGAGATTCTAAGAGATCATGCACGCCCCGCTGACTCACTGTCCGAAGTTGATATGCGCCTTGCGGTGGTTGGCCGACCCAATGCCGGAAAGTCCTCCCTTGTGAATAAATTACTAAATAATAAGCGAATGATAGTAGATGCTGTTCCCGGAACTACACGAGACGCCATAGACAGCCTTCTCTACCATAACAATTTACGGATCAGTATTATTGATACTGCCGGGTTACGAAAAAAAACACAGGTACACAATGACATAGAATACTATTCAAATTTAAGAGCACTGGGAAGTATACGACGGTGCGACATCTGTGTCCTTCTTATTGATGCCACACGGGGCATCGGTGAGCAGGATTTGAAAATACTAAACCACACAATCAAACACAGAAAAGGATTGGTTATCTGCTGGAATAAATGGGACCTTGTTGAAAAAGATTCAAAAACGTTTGACCGGCTGGTTGCAGAAACTAAGCGTACCTACCGCGAGCTTCAGTATATTCCAATGACAGCCATTTCCGCGCTGACCGGTCGTCGTGTGACCGGCGTTATTGAAATTGCTCTGAATGTACAGGAAACAATGCAGAAGCGGATTAAATCATCGGAAATAAGAGAAAACTTTTTTTCCTGGATAAAAGCACATCCACATCCGTATATTACTAATAAGAAAACGGTCCGCTTCCTTGGAATAAAACAAATACAAACCGCGTACCCACATTTTACTATATTTTGTACCAATCCAGGGAGTGTCGTACCTTCATATAAACGCTTCCTGAATAATAAAATTCAGGAAAATTTTGATTTCCCGGGTTGCCCCATCATGCTCAGTTTTAAACCTGCCGGAAAATCATTCAGAAAAAAGGGATATACTCCTGATAAAACAGCAGAAGGGGAGTGAGTATGAATATTACACTATTGGGTGCAGGAAGCTGGGCTATTGCCCTTGCCGTGCTTCTGGACAAACGTGATCATCGTCTTTCCCTGTGGGAGTTTAATGAAAAAGACGCCCGGATGTTACTGGAAAAGAGGGAACATATCATTAAACTACCCGGAATAACAATTCCTGAAAGAATTGCCATTACCAACGACATTACCGCCGCATTTGCTGAAACGGAATACATTCTCGTTGCCGTGCCTGCACAAACGGTTCGCGCTACAGTACAACTGATCAGACAGACGATTTCTCCCGAAGTACTCGCTTCAATAAAAGGATGGATAGTGGTTTCAAAAGGTATCGAATGCACAACTCTCAAGCTGTTGAGTGATGTAATTATTGACGAGATACCGTCTGCCACCTATAACAACATCATCATTCTTTCCGGCCCTTCCCATGCTGAGGAGGTCTCGCGGAATATACCGACCACGGTAGTGGCCGCATCTAAAAACAACGCACTGGCAGTGACGATACAGCGAGAATTCTCTACTGAAACGTTTCGAATATATACCAACAATGATGTCACCGGTGTCGAACTCTGCGCCAGTGTAAAAAATGTTATAGCAGTGGCCGCTGGAATCAGCGACGGTCTCGGTTTCGGTGATAATACCAAGGGTGCCCTGCTGACCAGAGGTATGGTTGAAATGGCACGACTGGGAAATAAACTGGGTGCTGATGAGAGAACATTCAGCGGTCTCGCCGGATTCGGAGACCTTGTTACCACCTGTATCAGCCGTCACAGCCGCAACAGGAAAGTGGGTGAACTGATAGCATCCGGTCTCAACCTTGAAGCAGCGCTTAATAAAATGACCATGGTTGCCGAAGGAGTGGAAACCACTAAATCGGTACATCAACTCGCTTTGCATCACGGTATCGAAATGCCTATTACCGCTGCGGTATACGAAACTCTCTTTGAAGGCAAGTCTCCGCTCGATGCGGTACGGGGTCTTATGATGCGGCAGTTCAAGCCGGAAAGAGTATCCTGAAAGAATATTCGGAGAGATGCGACAGTGCTATTAGGCATGAAATTGTGACAGATACAATGCCGTTGCCGTTGATTGCCGATCTCAGGAATGTAAATATGATTAATAAAAAAATGACCATAAAACAACATCATAGTTGACGAATTGTGCCATTCATGTTATATTGAGAAATGATAGGCAGTTACAAAAAAGAGACAAAGTAATGCTTAATAGCAAAAAGACATATTATTCAATTCGCGAAGTTTGCGACCGTACGGACCTAGAACCACATGTACTTCGCTACTGGGAAAGTGAGTTTCCAATACTCCGACCCAAAAAAAACCGCGCAGGGAATCGTGCCTATCGTGAAAAAGATATTGAAACCATCCTCACCATAAAACACCTTCTGTATGAAGAGCAGTATACCATTCCCGGAGCGAAGAAGAAATTGATGATTCATAAGGATGAAACGAACCACGCAGAACCTGAATCCAGACACAAAGAGATACTGACGGATACCATTACCGAACTTAAAGATGTTCTCAATATTCTTAATAACAACGTCTGATTCATTTTCTTATATTGATATTAAATATGTGGTGGCGTAGAATTGAGTGGACCTAAGCAACATATGGCGTATTTTCATGAAAAT
>CAZIYW010000093.1:0-20666 GCA_964543525.1 uncultured Fibrobacterota bacterium
ACCCGTTTTCATATACGCATCACCGAGCTTAAACAGGCAGTCCTTGTTGCGCGGCATGAGTACAGAGGCGGAATTGAGTGGAAAAATGGCTTTTTTATAATTCTTCTGTGCATAATAAATGGAGCCAAGATTGTAAAATGCAGTGGAGTCGGTCGGCACTTTTTTCAGATATTTCTGATATGCAGTAGCGGCCTGGCTCCTCCTTTTCTGTTTCATGTACAATTCCGCCAGCTGTTTATCCAGTGACGCAGGGGCGCCCGATTTAGCGGTTGCCTTTGTGAGCAGTCTCTGCGCGTCGCTGTAGCGTTTTCCTTTCATATAGAGTTCAACAAGCCGTTCATAATTGCGGAAGTCATCCGGGTATTTACTGGTGTTAGCCGCATACTGCTTTATTGCCAGGGAAACAGAATTCTGCTTTTCATACAGGTTCCCAAGGTGGTACGCGTATTCCTTGTGTTTCGCCGTCCCGGCAAAGGTGAGGTATTTCTTGTACATTGCAGAAGCCGATTTTATATCACCGGTCTTCTCGTAGGCAAGGGCAGCCATCTCAATGACCTTTATATCTTTCGGCTTTTTCGGTACCAGTTTTTTAATATAGGGTATAGCAAGATTCACCCGCTTTGTCAAATAATAGGAAAAGGCAAGCATCCCGATAACATCGGACTGTGAAGAATATTTTGGCGGCAGATCCTTAAGAAGAGAAATTACTGAATGATAATCCTTGTTTTTAAACTTAATCTTTGCCACATTAACACTCATCTCCGCATCTTTATAACCCTTTTTCAGCAGTCTGCTGTAAATGACAGCAGCCTCCTTCTTTTTACCCAGAGCCTGGTAGGTATGCGCGGTCAGCGCGGCACATTTGTCATCGTGCGGCATCAGTTCGGAAGCACGTACCAGCGGTTTCAGGGCTTTGGTATAGTTTTTTTGCTCATAGTAAATGCGACCGAGTTCCAGCCAGGCTTTGGAATCCGTTGGAACTTTTTGCAGATATTTTTCATACGCAGCCGCGGCCTTGGTCATCTTTTTCTGACCGACATAGAGGCTCGCCAGTTTGCGCGAAAGATTCGGGTCTCCTTTCGGATTCTCTGTAGCCTTTTCAAGCATGAGAACGGCATTGGAATATTGTTTTTTGTCAAGATACAGTTCAGCCAGCCGTTCATAGTTGCGGTAATCCTTGGGATACCTGACCGTGTTCGTTTTGTATTGGGAAATCGCCTGGGAGGCGGCTTTCTGCTTTTCATACATGGTACCCAGACGGTAGGAATACTCCTGTTTTTTCTTTGCAGGGACTTTTGCGAGGCTGATATATCTTTTAAACATAGTGCCGGCGGATTTATAATCACCGGTTTTTTCATATGTCAATGCCGCAAGTTCAATCACCTCAGGATCGTTCGGCTTTTTTGCACTCAGTTTTTTTATGTATGACAGCGCCAGTGAATGCGTACCCATATTGCTGTAAGACAGAGCAAGCATCCGTACCACCGATAAGTCAGAGGCATGTTTCCCGCTCAGGTTCTTCAGAAGGGTGATTACCCTGGAATATTTCTTTTTGGAAAATTCCATTTTCGCAAGGTTAATATTCACCTGCGGATCCTTGAACCCTTTTTTCAGGAAAGCATCATACACTTTATAGGCGTCGTCTCTGCGTTTTAATTTAAGGTACGTGTGGCCGGTGAGCACAAGACATTCCTTGTTATTCGGCATGAGCACCGATGCCCGGTTGAGTGGTTGCAGTGCTTTGGAATAATTTTTCCGGTCATAATAAATTTGTCCCAGTGCAAGCCAGGCCTTACCGTCAGAGCCCTGTTTGGCGAGATATTTTTCATAGGCACTTGCGGCCTGGGTCAGTTTCTTCCGGCCTTTATACAATTCCGCAAGTTTCTTGTACATAGTAGGATCTGCTTTGGGGTTTTCGGTCGCTTTTGTCAACATTTGAATCGCGTTGCTGTACTGCTTCCCCTTTATATACAATTCTGCAAGCCGTTCGTAGTTACGATAATCCTTGGGGTATTTTACCGTATTTGCCCGGTACTGCTGTATCGCCAGGGTGGGTGATTTCTGCTTCTCATACAGCTCGCCGACCCGGTAGGCATATTCCTGGTACTTTGACCCGGTGGCGGCTGTTTTCGGCAGCGTGATGTATTTCTTATACATTTCCGCAGCCTTTTTATAATCACCGGTTTTTTCATAGGTCTGTGCCGCCAGCTCAATAACTTCCTGATCATTGGGCTTTTTCGAGAGTAGCTTTTCGATATATGAGAGCGCCAGAGAATGGGTACCCATGTTACTGTATGAAAGCGCCAGCATACCAATTACTTTAGTGTCTGAAGCATGTTTACCGGTGATATTCTTCAGTAGCGTTATTACCTTCGAATACTCCTTTTTCTTAAATTCCATTTTTGCCAGGTTAATATTGACTTGAGGATCTTTGAATCCCTTCCTTCGGAATTCGGTGTATATCCGGTAGGCATCATCTTTCTTACCGGTCTCAAAGTAGGTATGTCCGGTCAGGGCGAGACATTTCTCGTTCTGGGGCATAAGATCGGAGGCCCGAGCGAGCGGTTTGAGTGCCCTTGCATACGCCTTTTGTTTGTAATAAATCTGACCCAGCTCAAACCATGCTTTTGCATCGGTTGAAACTTTTGCTACATATTTCTCATAGGCTGCAGCAGCCTCCTTCATTTTCTTCTGTCCCTTGTATAGCTCTGCAAGTTTTCGAAAGAGGTTCTGATCCGCTTTGGGATTTTCCGTTGCTTTTTTAAACATGGTAATTGCATTACTGTACTGCTTTGATTTCAGATATAACTCACCCAGCCGTTCGTAGTTGCGATAATCTTTTGGATATTTCGCAATGTTTGATTTATATTGCGTGGTCGCATTGGAGACCTGTTTTAACTTCTCATAAAGCGTGGCCAGTGTGTAGGAATACTCCTGCCGTTTATCTGCGGGTGCTTTGGAAAGGGAGATATACTTCTTAAACATATTCGCAGCAGACTGGGTTTCGCCGGTTTTCTCGTAGGTCAATGCAGCTATCTCAATGATATCTATATCATTCGGCTTTTTCTCAATGAGTTTTGTAATATAGGCAAGGGCCAGAGAGTGAGTTCCCATATTGCTGTAAGAAAGAGCGAGCATACGCAGCATGTCCGGATCCTCGCTGTATTTACCGGTAATATTTTTCAGCAGATTGATTACCTGCGTATATTTTTTGTTTTTAAATTCAATTTTAGCAAGGTTGATTTTTACCAGCGGATCGGAAAATCCTTTCCGTATAAATTTATTATATACCTCATAGGCTTCAGTTGTTTCCCCCGCCTTTGCATACGAGTGACCGAGAAGGGCGAGACACTCACTGTTGTAAGGTGATAGTTTCGACAACTTCTCCAGCGGCGGTATCGCTTTCTGATACTTCTTCTGGTCAAAATAGAGAGAACCGAGATCAAAGAGCGCCGCCGTATCCGAGTTAGCTTTTGCCAGGTATTTTTCAAAGGTTGCGGTGGCAAGGCTGTTCTTCTTCTGTTTTACATAGACATCAGATAAATTTTTATACAGCTTCGGGTCAGCCGACGGATTCCGGGTTGCTTTAACCAGCATCTTTTCAGCTTTTACATACTGCTTTGATTTCAGATATAGATCGGCCAGCCGCTCATAATTCCGATAATCATCGGGATAGGAAACGATATTTTTTTCGTACTGGGCAATGGCCAGAGAAGTGGACTTCTGTTTTTCATACAGGGTGCCCAGATGGTAGGAATAGTCCTTATGTTTTGCTGTTTTTTTCAAAGCAAGGTATTTCTTGTACATGGCTGCTGCTGATTTGATATCACCTGTTTTCTCATAGTCAAGAGCTGCCATCTCAATCACATCCTGATCCTTGGGAGCAAGCGTGAGAAGTTTTTTCAGATGGGGGAGAGCATCAGAGTATTTTTTTGTGTTGTGGTATGAAAAGGCAAGCATCCGCACCACATCTTTCTGTGCAGCCTCTTTTCCGGTGACATTTCTGAGCAGCGAGATAGTCTCATCGTATTTCTTGTCCTTATACTCCATTTTTGCCATATTAATATAAACACGCGTGTCCTTATATCC
This sequence comes from uncultured Fibrobacterota bacterium, assembly GCA_964543525.1. Lineage (GTDB taxonomy): Bacteria > Fibrobacterota > Chitinivibrionia > Chitinivibrionales > JANQEN01 > CBDVBE01. Next base: position 4,090 of record CAZIYW010000093.1, read on the forward strand.
TTTTTTAAGAAAAATTGAATAATGCTCATATGCTTTATTCGTCATGCCCGCTTTAAGAAAGGTATGTGCCGCTTTGGCGAGATACTCCTTGTTTTTATCCGGCTTAAGCTCCCAGACTTTAAGGTAGGCTTCCGCTGCATCACCGTCTCTCTTTGATTTCCGGTATACTTCAGCAATTTCTTTCCATGCGGATTCATTTTTCGGGTCCTGTTTCAGACACTTCTGATACGCCTGAATTGCTTTGCTGTTTGAGCCCATTGTGGCAAAGCCCTTACCCAACTCAGCATATACCTTACTGTCAACTTTTCCCGACACTTCAGCCTGAGCCAGGTAGTTCTGTGCCTGTTTTTCCTTTTTCTGCCTGGTCGCAAGAAGCGCCAGTTGGACATACCCGATACTGTTAGTCGGTTCAAGTTCTATGAGCTTTTTCGACTCTTTTTCAGCACTCGAATAGTTTCTCAGTCGAAAGTACAATTCCGCAATACGCTGCTGCACATACGCGTTGTCACCGTGATATTTGCGTTCTTTCAGGTAATAATTCAGTGCGGTCTTATACTGCTTTTTCGCCAGATACACGTCGCCCAGATATTTGTTAGCATTGGGATAATCGGCTTTTTTAGCGATAATCTCTTTCAGATTGGTTTCCGCACTACTGTACTCCTTGGTTGTGATGTACAGATTTGCCAGTGCAATTTTAACCCGATCCTTATCTTTTACCAGTGGTTTTGCGTGTTCATACATGTGGGTTGCATTGGTGTGCTCACCGGCTGCAGCATAGATATCACCCATGGCCAGAAACACCCGCTCATCAGGCGGCCGCATACTTATACAGGTTTCCAGCAGTTTCTTAGCTTCCACCGTATCACGCAACTCGAATTTTAATAAACCAATCTCTTTGGTCACTACTTTTGTGTCATAGAAATTGGATTTGTATTTGTTGAGAATTTCTAGTGCTTCCTTCAGTTTCTTGGCTTCACGGTACGAGTTGGCGGTTTTAACCAGCAGGTTAAGGTCATTCTTGCGTTTTTCCAGCGCTTTTACATAGTTGGAAGAGGCAGAGCCGTACTGCTTCTTTTCAAAATAGCAGTCACCGAGCAGAGTCAGAACATCCGGATCATCCGGCATATCGCTTTTTGCTTTAAGGAGTGCACTGAGTGCTTCTTCGGTCTTTTTCTGCGCAATCAGATTCTGTCCTCTGATTAAATTGGCCGGTCCGAGTTTTTCTCCCTGCGAAATCAGATTATTTACATAACTCAATGACTTTTCATAGGATTTGGCTTTGTATGCCTGGCGTGCAAGAAATAGTAATGCATCAGGCTGATTCGGATCTTTTCTGATTATTTCATCATAAATAAGACGCGCTTCCCCTGCTTTACCACTGTTTTCAAGTATCACCGCTTTCTCAATCCTCAGTGCCGGTATTCTCAGGCCTTTCGTTTCAGCCATGGAAAGTAGCCGTTCAGCCTTGTCCCAGGAGCGGCAGATACGGTACATTTTTGAAGCTTCAACATAGAGTGCCGCGTACGAAAAACCGTTACTCATTATTACCTTGTTGAACAATCGCCCGGCATTATCACAGTCTCCGAGTTCTTTATAGAGCAAAGCAGCTTCATAGGCTGCAAGGGCCATGGTAAAATCACTTGATGAAATTTTTTCCAGTTCCTGTGCTGTTTTTACAGTAGCTTTGTCACCGGATTCAATAATAACTTTACCGAAATTTTCGAGGCTCTTGGGATCGGTACTCATGACCGGTTTTTTAAATATCCCGGCAATATCGGAATCAAGGGTTATATTGAGATCCTTAAGGATGGTCTGAGAGCATTCATCCAGGTTCTGACTTATAGAGTTAAGGGGAAAACTCTTATCAAAGGTAGAAATAACGTTTTTTCCGTCTGCAGTAAAAATTTCAGCAAAATAGTTAACGGTCCCTTCGTCAATATCATAGGAATGAAGAAGCACATAATCTGCTTTAAGGGATCTTGCGGTTTTAAAGAGGCTGTTATCAGGAATGGCAACACCAAAATTGTCATTCACATTAAGCGCATTCTCATATCTACCCCTTCGTATTACTTTGCAGGCGGCAACAGGATGAAAGCGGAAATAGAAATAGCTTTCAGTAACGGCCGAGAACCAGCCGTTTCTGACCATACTCAGATCCGACGCCTCACTTGCGCGGGAGATAAGGAGTTTGACTGATTTTACTTTTGCGCTAGATGAAGATGGTTTCGTGCTCTTATCCTGGGCATAGACCGCCAGAAAAGCTGTCAGAAGGCAGAATGTCGTTAGTTTTTTTAATCTCATAGTTTTATTTTTTTGGGGTTAAGGATTAAATATTTCAGTTAATTGGTGATAAGACTTATAGATTAGGGTAATACTATAAATTACTAAATGATTAGGAGTAACGGAAGAGGAGGATTGAAATAATCGTTCTCGAAGCAATGAGATGATCAGTTGAGTACAATTCGGATAGAATAATGATTTCGATAAAAATCTTAATTCTTTTGATATTTTTAGTTAATACAAGAAAGAACTCGGGTGTTTGTCGATGGCAATACAATTCGATTCATCAAAGTATTGCAGGTTCCGGGTGGCTTTTAAAGATTCATGATAAGGCATATCGTCATAATAATACATATCATCAATTCGCAGCAGCTCTATATTTTAAAAAGCCTCTTATCAGCGAATATTACCCCCAAATCACTATTCGTTAATCAGTCACTGCCCCTCAAAGTTCTGTCTTGCATGTGCCAGAAATAATCCTTAAATCTCGCCCTTGTCAATGGCAAGCGAAACATCTTCAACTGCGCTGAAGGTGCCGAAATGTTTGGTGAGGTTCCGGGTTTGGAATATTTTTGCTATGTTTTTATTGGTTTTTAACAGGAAAAAACGATTTGAACTCTTGTCGGACACCGGTAAAGCACCGGCATTTCTATAAAAAAAACGTAAAACACTCTAAACCTGTTGTTGTAAAAATATACAATACTGAATAAGCAGTGCTGTTTTTTATAACTGTAAAACTTTTCTAAAAAACTATCGTTGCGGATCATACGGACGATTATTTACCATCGCCTGCATCCAGTTCGTTGGCCGGATTAATAATCATCTTCGTCTCAATATCTGCAGGCATCCGGGCTTGAAATGCAAGAAGGTGAGTTGAGAGAGCGTTTGACAATTCTTTCTTGACTGCAAACCAACCGATTCGGAGATCTCCGAAGACGACATTTCTGGGGATCTTCCATTCGGCAACCTTAACCCAGGAATCGGGGATCCTCGGTCGGATTTCCCCCCATTCAATTTGCAATACGGCAATGTCTGCATTCTTCGAAGTCGCCCATTCCTCGACTTGCCGCTTCGTGTAATCAGTCTTGCTGAATCTGAATCGCACTGGCTCCATGTTGCCCAATCCATACATGTCTAATAGAGGACACTCGGTGAGATACGCAACAGCGCCAATGTCGTTTACAACGACTGTTGATCGAGGGTAATACTCATTCAGGAATCGGGTTGGCTGAATGTGCTCCAGATAGCGATCGTGCATCGCCGTTATCGTCTTTGTCCAGGCATTACAACCGCGTTCGGCAAAGGGAACGACAAGAACGAGCAGGCCAATCAAAGGGATAAGCAGCGGCAGGCGACACAGCCGTAGAGGATTCAAATTACACAGAAAGGGTAAAAGCATTGTTAATACCGGAGGAAGGGTAAGGGCAAGTCCTGTTCCTACGAGGTAAGCCTCATAGCGAAACAGCCAACCGGTGTCTGCAATTTGTAGATGAACCAACAAGATGCTTACAAAAATCACGCCCTTCCACCATACCGGGGCGGTTTCATTATGGGACGACACTCTGGCGAACCGGAAACACGCTGTGAGCGTCAGAACGAAGACTAACAGTACAGTAGGATTGTTAAATAATGCCCGGATTGCAGGCCGACCAGATGCATCCTTCAGAATGGATTGCAGTGATGATATATCAGGTATGTTACCCTTAAGAAGAACGGAGTTTGGTATTGGAAGCCAGTTGTGCATGTGGCATACGAAACCATAGAGCAAGAGCGGCAGGGCGCCAGCAGCTGTCAGTCTGACAGCGAATCGATAGCGTTTCTGCAGAAAGAGAAATCCGGAGACGATCGCAACCGCGAAACAACCTTCATATCGAGCGAGCGGCACCAGTGAAGCAAGGAGAATGAGAGCACGATTCTGTCGGGGAAGAGTTGTACGCGTGGCGAGTGAAGTTGCGCTGAGATAAATAAAGTTGAGAGTCAAAAGCAAGTGAAGCAGATGCTCCATCCCCAGCAGGGTCAATGCTGGCAATGAGGTAACAAAAGAAACTACAAGGAGAAGAGCTAATGCCGCTGGAGGGGACGCTTCCTGACGGAACAACCGGTAAAGGTAGATGATAAGAACCGTTCCAAACAACAGATTCAAGGAAAGAGGTATTATGTCGTGATGGCCAAGAAGCATGTACACGGCCGCAAGAATGCCGGTGTAAAGAGGAGAGGTCGTTGATGAACTGAAGGCATAGCGTGTGATACCCCAGACACCATACTCTGCGAAGTTCTTTGCAATTGCCATATGGATGTATGTGTCGTCCAGCGGGTAGATTAGTCGCCCATCATTTGTTTTAGCAGATATATAGACAGCACAGGCAATTGACACATAATAAATAGAAATACATGCTATCGGGGGCCACCATTCCTTAATCTTCATAGCCACGATTTCACCCATATCTTTTCTGGCTAAATTGGTTTCTTTTATCAAAAATACCAATTACTGGGATTTTAAAAATGAGGAAAAGAAGGGCAAAATTAAGAAATCGTTTTCTGGGAGAAAACACTTATAAAACACTTATATATGATTCGAAGTATTCAGTTTATATAAAAATGGATGAGGGACTCTTTGTACAATTATGTCCAGATTGTTTTATTTTTCCGCACAAATTAAAATAATTTCTTTTTAATTTTCGATTATTTTTTTAAAAGTATCATTTTTATTGCATTGCCAGGAAAATCAGTAAAACATTTATCAGGCTGCCAGTCGGTTGCCCAGGCTCTCCCGGTACTTTCACATTTTCTCTCTATAAATCCGGCCGTGGAAAGAGAGTCGGGGAAATGGTGTATACAGCGTTATTTGACAGTAAAAACTGACGCACCTGTTTCCGGCGTATTTGACATTTAATGCCCGGCGTAAGATTTCAGGGGCGACTTCAACACGCATCTTTTTCTACTCCGTAATTATTTCTATTTTACAATATAACCACAACATTAATTACTCAATCTTCTTCTGTAATTCCCTCAAATAGAAATAATTAATGTCACTACCTGAAAGAAGAAAATAATCAAACTTTGTTAAGTGGAGAAGGGTTGGTTTGCAAGGAAATAGGTGAGGGTTTGGGTAATTCTCCGCTTGTCGCCCTTTTCCCTGGTGAATACAAAATGTTACTTTTATTAAAAATACATGATAATTTCAGCCGGTATATCTCTGTATTACTTTATTTTGGGAAAAGTGCTCAGGGAAGTTAAAAATTAAGCTAACTCATTGGATATTTGTAAGTTAGGTGGTTTCAACTGTATTTTTTACTACAAACAACCTGTGGCAATGCATATAAAAAATGATATTTTTTGATACTTTTTTTGATTTTACTTTCAGGGAATGTTATATTCTTTCAATATCAGCATTAATATTGGGGGGTAATATCTTATCAAAAAAAATCAGAACATTATCCGGCAATAAAATAATTATAGAAAAAGAATGGAACCTATGGAGTCAGTAATGGATACCATTAATGTCCGTGATGTCTTCGGAGTTAAAAATGAGGGCAGTATTTACAATTATGAAGGTCAGATTGTGGATCTGCGGGAATTTAACCTTCAAAGCCCTATCGATCATTATGATATTTTATCCGGATTGCAGGAAAAGCTGAAGTTTACCAAAATTTGTGTTGTTCCTTCAAACGGAACCTTGATAGTCGCCGACACGAAACCGCCGACAGGTTTCCAGACCGGGCTTAACACCTCTGAGGTTACCGAATTGATTACATTGTTTACTAAAAGAAAACGTTTTAAATTAATGGAGGTTGAGGAGGTGTTTATTCTGATTGAACCGACAGATGACCTCTTTACGAAAAAAGTTTCTCCTGAGGATACTTATTCCGATTCGGTATATACCTTTCCTCTCTCCCGGGATGAGATGATAAAAGTTTCCAATTGTAAACCGGCGATATATAAAGCCATTATTGCAGAGAAGCAGAATAGAGTGAGTGATATTAAAATCGCAGAGGACGATTCCATCTGTGAAACACTCCGAAAGATTGATGTCCCGACACTGAAGCGATTTTTAACCTCCGTTGAACTGTCCATGCTTGCCGAGAAGGTGCTGCCCGATAATTATATGAAAGCGATTACCCTCTACGAAAACTCCATATCAACCAATGAATACAATGTCCTGGCCCGCATGAACCTTGGCTGTATTCATGCTCAGAAAGGTTCTTTGAAAAAAGCGCTGGCGCATCTTGAAAAAGCGCATGAAATAGCTCCCGGGAACCGCCATATCGCGAATAATCTCGCTGAAATCAGGGAAAATCTGGAAAACCGTATTTCTGTTGATACCTCCAAAATAGATACCTATAAGCGAAAGTACTATAAAACCGGTGAACTGCAATGTGAATTTAAATTTTTTAACGGCAAAAAGAATGATATTACCAGGGAATATTATAAAACAGGTGAGTTGAAAGCCGAATGGGTGTATGATAATGATGTGCTGGTGAACGGATGCCGTGGCTATTACCGGACCGGTGAGTTACGCTGTGAATACGGCTACAGCAACGGTAAACGAAACGGGGTCACCACAGAGTACTATAAAAGCGGCTCAATAAAGGCTGAATGGGTGTATGAAGATGATGTGCTGGTGAACGGATGCAAAGGATACTACGAGACCGGCGAACTCCAGTATGAATACAACTTTGTAAACGGCAGAAGAAACGGTATTACCAGAGAATACGATAAAAACGGTGAATTGAAAGCGGAATGGATGTATAATGATGATGAATTGATACAATAATACTGCATACTGCACGAGTGTATATATTGCTACCGGCCTTCAGTGTCTGGGAGCAAAATTACTTCTTCCTGAAAACTCCGTATAAAATGGAAGTAAAGAAAATTTCCGGTAATACTATTGTGATATTGCGGCTGTTTTTTTATGATGTGCCTTTACCTGGCGCAGAAATGCCGGCATGTGCGGTTTATGCTCTTCATCATAGGAAATTGTGCTTATGGTAATACGAGGAACAATCCTCTTGCCGCGGTAGTCAATTGTTATTGCACTGCATTTTTGCTCCAGACGATTTTTGAGGATATTTGCACCCTTCTGCGATGTTTCAGGAAGAATAACCATAATATAATTGTCCGCAAGGGAACCAGGTGAGCCGATAACATCGAGATCTCTTACATTTTCGGCAAGTATCCGGTATATCTCCGTGAAAATTAGTTTTAACATTTCATTAGAGGGTGAATCGTTACAGGTATCATAATCGAGGGATAGAGAGAGGCATGCAAAGGGAGTTTTATAGCGGCAGTTACGCTGGATTTCTCTTTGCAGAATTCTTCTGGTATCTTTCTTCCTGAGTATCTCTTTCGGCAGTGAAGGGACTTTTCTGGTGGCGGCCTTTTTTTTCGATTTCGATTTCGACACAGCCGGAGTATTCGATGCTTCCGTTACCCTGTCGGCTTTTATCTGTGCCGTCTCCTCTTTCAGCCGCTGAACTGCTGCAGAGAGACGGATTCGGAGATTCCTCTGTATCAGATCAATGGGAACCGGTCTGATGTCACCAGGGCCGAATGTTTTCAGGAGATCGTTCTCGATAGCAGAAAGGGTTTCTTCGATATCCTGTCTCTCCGTCTCACTGTTTTGCTCAATATCATCCTTTATCATTTTCATACCGATACGCTCGATATAGTTACTAATGTTGGCTATGAACTCCTCGTCGGTACCGGAGAGATGGTTTTTGATTTCCGACGCCAGAACAATGAGCCGTGCTGCGGCCTGCGGATTTTTTTTCAGGTCCTTTACGATTTCATCAACAGAGACGCCTATTGCTTCCCCGGTCTCTTTGAGCAGAGTTATAAGGGAGGAGCCTTCAAGTTCGCTGATCAGGCAGCGGACCATTTCCAGGTACTCCGGGAGGCTCATACCGCGTGCAAGCAGTGCCTGCTTGATGTGAGGCAGAAGCCGTTTCATGGTAATGGTGTCCGGTATCAATCGTTTTATAAGCAGTGCAAGGTCTCCGGGTGATCGTACCCCCGCAGTATATTCTTCGCTGATAATTTTTATCATTATTTCATTGGCCAGGGTATCCGGTTCAGTGACCGCAGTCTCAGCAGCCTGATCGATTACCGCGTGCGCCGTGTCAACCTGCAGATCCTCTATGAAACCTTTTTTAAGTACCTTCAGAGTATCGATAACGTCATAGAGGGGCGGCAGGTTTTTATAATTATGGGTATCCACGGGAATCCGGTTTTTTATTTTCATCAGGTAGCTGACCAGTGACGCGGCACCTTCATTTTTTATTCTTGCCCGCAGTTTCTGTATGTTCCTGTCCGACTGCATTACACCGTCACCACCGGCCAGGTTCCTGATGAACTCCCCGAAATTCTCACTGACAACAATTTCATCGCTCTTTACTTTTTGGAAGGTTATAAAATTCAGCTCGATACCACCCATGTCATTTTCGACAAATGCATTTTTCATTTTTTCAACCGTATCGTACTTTCCGGGTTCATTCAGCATGGCAAAAAAGAGTTTGAGCGCTTCATGATCAAGTCCCTGCTCAAATGCGACCGATTGTACTCCGGAATCTTTAAAACGGGTAATGAGGCGAAAGGCGAACCCTTTTTTTTCGATTTTCCAGCTTTCGCAGAACAGAGATTCCTCTTCCAGGTGTATTGTCAGCGGTGAAATAGCCGGGAGTATTTCCAGTAATCGATTATAAAAATCGGCGACAGTTTTTTCCGCCAGCGGATGGTGGGGGCTGTACAGGGTGCAGTTGTTATATGCAGTCCACAGGCTTTTCAGAATTGTTTTCGCCGTGGAGTGAGCCAGGGGTCGGTTTTGCCCGTTTTCTTTCGATACCATACAGGTTCCTTTCATTACCCGTTGCCGGCAATGGAATTACTGGTAGCCTTATGAAGTAGTGCCGCATACGGTACCATCCCGCCTTACCCGGTGAACATATTGGTATTTACTTACTCCAGGGTTCGACGGTACTCCTTCAGTGCATGCATGAATTCTCTGCAATCCCGATACCGCAAATCGGGTTCTGCAGAGATTGCTTTGAGTATAATACGCTCAAGCAGGGTATCTATCTGTGGTGAAGCTTCTGCAGGGGGCATGCAGAACAGGGAGGAGGGATCGTTCACTTTCCTCCTGAGTACCTCGGTCGCTTCACGTGTTGCAAGGGGGAGTGTCCCAGCTGCCAGTTCGTAAAGGACCAGCCCCACAGAATAGATATCCGCACGGCAGTCAACATGCTGACGGTTAAGTCTCTCGGGGGCCAGATACAAAGGACTGCCGACAATGTATCTGGATGTTTTTTTTGATTGCGCTGTCTTCGCGATCCCGAAATCGGTAATCAACGGACGATTTGAATGCTCCTCTATAAGAATATTGCCGGGTTTCATGTCCAGATGAACCACCTCCCGGGTATGGGCATAAGCCAGACCGTCAAGAACACCCAGCGTTAATGCAATACTCTTTCTTATCGGTACACTCCTTTTATACGGCAGCGGATTCTTACGCTGGTTCTCTATCACCGTTTCCAGGTTGCTGCCGTTTACAATCTGCATTATCTGGTAAAAACAATCCTCGGTTTCACCCATTTCAAAAACGGGGACGATATTCGGATGACTGAAACCGGCAACCACAATTGCCTCATCATGGAACATCCTTCCGTCATCATCAGAGATTTCCGCTGTTTTGGGGAGGATTTTTACCGCAACCCTTCGCCTGAGTTTTCTCTGGAAACCCAGAAATACCATGGTTATGGTTCCCAGGTTCAGGGTGTCAATAATTGTTGCGGAGCCTGTCTCCCGACCGATAAAATCTTTTGGTTCTATAATTACCTTTTTTGTTTATGTTACCGTTAAAGGTACCCTCGGGGATTATTTGCTAAGATGATATAACACGTTGTTTGGAATATATGCTGGGTAAAATATTAATTAAAATTTTCATAAACAAGAAAAAAGTGAGAAAAGATAAAACAATTCTGGAAATTATTTCCTCGCCACCCATTGTAATATGAACCGTTCTGACCCACATCTCGGTTTTATGGTGACTATTAATTCATCGTTCGGTCATGAGGAGGCGGATATACTAACGGACCATTTATCCATGCCATAGTTCGTGAAATTCCCGCCATTCAGTGCTACATCGATATTACACGCTACCTGTTTATTGATAACAAGGGTTTTATTGTTCTTAAGCGGTAAAATCACCGTCCTGGTTATCACGCGCTCGCACACCGGGCTCGTTATACGAATCACCGATGTTCAAAAGGTAGGGATCCGGGCCTAGAAGGGTAATGACCGGTGATTCATCATCCGTATCAGAGTCGAAATTCAGCCTGGTACAATACAACAACGCTGTCAAACAACAGGCAGCTGTTACCAGTATATGTGGTATTCTTGCTGATGTCATAATGTATACTGTGAGTTAAAAATTGTTTTAACCCGGAGGCAGCTTTGGTAAGTGTTTTTAAACAGCAATAATCACAGACAATGTAGCACACTGTGCACATTGTGCCTCCCCACCTGACTTTATCCCCCCGAACAGTGTATACCCAGTACTATTACTGTAAATCTATATAGAAAAATTCTTTTTCGGGCGAATAATTATTATTTAATAAAGGACGTTGAGCAAGAGTATCCCATGATGTTTTCAGGTCTTTCAGCGCTTTTCAAAAAAGGTTCTTACCTCGTATAATAACGGTAACGTATCCACGGGGAAAAATCCTTCAATAAAAGGGATTATTCTCATAGTTCAGTATGGATAAGTCACTATTACTGTTTTTGTTATAATTCAGGATATTGAATAGCCTCTAGTTTTCCTGCCGATTTTTCCACGAAACCTTGATTCTGCGAGGTGTGTGGCAGTATATTCCCTAATGGAGAAATGTATCTTTAAAATCTTCGGTGGGGGGCATTATGAGAGTTTTTACCAAATCTCCGTATGTATGCTTTATACTTTTTGGACTTCTTTATGGGGTGACAGCTGAGGAATCTGCGTTACCCGAATTCTCTACAGCGCCCAATGAAGCCCGTATTATTATCGTCAAGCCGAATGAGACCCTGGGTGAGTTAAAAGGCAAGCTGTTTTATAACGGCAAGTACCGGGGTGCAAGGATTGACAATACTGTCTTGTCTCTGCCGCTTGAATCGGGGGAGCATTATCTGATATCCGTCAATCCGGGTGATACCGGGGTTGTTGTGGATTTGAAAGCCGGTACGTTGTATTATCTCGTTGATCCGGCCGATGCCGGGTCGTTGGTACGGCTGGGCGATGTTCTCTATGAGAAAAAGAATAGTGCCGGTGCACTTGCCGCATACCGTAAAGCACTCAAAGCCGATCCCATGGTCACCGGATTTTACAAACGGTACGCTGAGCTGGTGATAGCGGCAAAAGCCGATGAAGATGAGATTGTTACGGCGTTGAATGGTGTTGTCAGCTCAAATGAGGCTGATCTTACCACTTTTTTAACGCTCGGCAGAATTTATAAAAAGAGAGCGGAGAATAAAAATGCGCCGGCTGAGCAGAAGAAAGCCAATTATACCAGAGCGGTTGAAAAATACGAAAAGGCTCTGCGTTTTGATTCACAGAACAAGGAGGCGTTAAAGGCCGTTGCAGAATGTAAAGTGAAGCTGGGTGATGCACAGGGCGCTGTAGATGCACTTGAGGATGTTGTAGAAGCTAATCCCGATGCGGTGAAAGAATATAAAAAGCTTGGTGATCTGTATAATAAGCAGAAAAAAATTACAAAAGCCATGAGTGCCTACAAAACGTACATTGACAAAGGCGGCAAGGATCAGAATCTCATCACGAAGCTCGGGGATTACTATTATTCACTCAAACAGTACAAGGATGCCGCAAAGTATCTTGCCATGGTTCGGGGAAATACAAGCCAGAATGTGTATCACCAGCAGAAACTTTCGGATGCGTATTATAAAAGTGGTCAATACAAAAACGCCATTGCAGTATTTAAAAAACTGAATGCAAAAAATCTGAAAGTACACCTGAAAAAGGATATTCGTAAGAAACTTGCCGAATCATACATACATATAAATGAAAATGCGAAAGCACTTTACTGGATTAAACAATATTCGAAATTAAGCAGGGGTAAGGACCGGGATGTATCGTATCTCAATGCCTATCTGCAGGAAAAAAGCAGTCCGTCAAAGGCACAGACGCTGTATGAGGCAAATACAAAGAGTTTCCCCCGGGATCACCGTAATTTTCTCCGCCTCGGAATGATGTATGCAAAGAAAAGAGGCGCCCTTTCAAAGGCGGTGGTCATGCTGAAGAAAGCGGTAGCCCTGGCGGATACCATCCCGGAAACCTGGCTTGAGATTGCCAAGGTGTACGGCAAGCTGCGAAAAACCACTGATGAATTAAATGCCTATAAAAAGTATATCCAGACGGACCCGGAGAATCTTGAAGCGAATATCCGTGTCGGTACAATTCTTCTGGAGCGTAGTAAAACCCAGGAGGGTATGGTGTATCTTGAAAAAGCCCGGAAAAAGGCACCGGATAATGTACAGGTTATGATAGCCCTGGCAAAAGGTTACGCAGTTGCCGGCCGATCTGACGAAGCTGTTGAGCTGCTTACCGCAGCGAAGAAAAAAAGACCTTCAGACCCGGCAATTCGCAGACAGTTGTTTGTTCTCTATAAACAAAAGGGACAGGGACAGCAGGCGCTTGATGAGATAAAACAGCTGCTTGCAATCAAACGGGACAATGAGACTCTGCTGCTCTATGCCCAATTACTCAAACAGTCGGGTGAGCTTGCTGAAGCGGAAAATGCCATTGAAGATATTCTGGCCACAGACCCGGAAAATATTGATGCGCTTATGCTGCTGGCTTCCATTCATCGAAAGAACAAAAAGTATGAGGCTGCTATTGACGTATACAAGGAAATCAACCTTATCGATCCGAAAAACGTGGAAGCAATTAACGGTCAGGCTGAGATTCACCTGGTGCAGAATAAAATACTCTGGGCGGAGAAATATTTTAAGAGTGCATTGAAAAATGATCCGGATTTTGCGCAGGCCGAGCTGGGGCTTGCAAAGATTGCTTCGATGCGGAAGGACAGAAAGAAATATAAAAAGCATCTGGACAGAGCCTATTTACTCGACCCGGAAAATCCTGAGATCAAAGAGGAGTATCAGAAAGCGAAGAAAAAGTAATAGCTTGACAATGGTAAGGGTGACGGCAAAGAAAGTCGTTCCCCTTCTCTTTCTCATCCATCGTCACTTATTTTGCTCCCGCAGCTATGATGCCCTCTGATCCCGATTCCCGTTTATACTCTCTTTCCGTTAACAATCCGCCGAATATCCATTTTTTCCTCTTCAATAATGCCGATGTTATAATTGACATCAAGTCCTGCCGGTACACCGGCGGAAGAGCGCAAATAGGCGGGCATACTTTCAACAGTAAAGGGTCTGTTATCCCGCATGCGCATGATCTTTATTGCCTGGAATTCCGCGGTAACCGGATCGGTACTCATAAGAACAGTATTTGGCGCGGGATTGGTGGTAGCAGCATCGATTTTCTTTGTATAGCTCAGATAGCTGTCCGCATCGCCGCGGGGACCGTGCCCCTCTTTCAAACCAAATATGGCCCCGAATACGGTTAACACCGTTTTCTTAAAAACCGGCCCCGTACAATTAATATCACAGAGAAAGGGTTGCGTGTCCTTATTGTGATATAGGGGAGGATACGTGCCGTAATGACTCTTGAAACCCAGCGTTACTTTTCCGGCATACCCGCTGTGACCGCGCAAACCCGGTACATTAATCAGATAATCGCATTTATTAAGCGTCTCCACATACGGGGTGTTGTTGTGAGCGCCGTCACCAAAATCTCTCTGCATCTTGCCATGGTGGTTCATAGTGACACCAGGAAAGTATTCCTTGAGAAATCCTGCCTGTTCAAAAGTGGAGCGATTGTTGGAATCGTAGATATAAATGCCCGAAGCAGGAAAGGATTTACCATCAATCTGCATGCTCTTTAAACCTTCCACAATACCAACGACGACAAAGGGGTGCGGCGGATACTTGGGATTGAGGATATTTATCTTAATGGCAATTTCAGATTCCGTGGTCAGCTCTTTGGGGAATATGCTTTTCCATGCAGCACCAACATCTTTTTCTCCGGTGAGCAGGGTAACAGCATCGTTCACCATGGCAACGATTATTTCACGGTTGGCTTTCAGGTTATCCGTTGCGGCCCGGTTATAGTTGTTCACCAGACGTCCGGGCCATTTATTCAGGGGGCTGTATGACGGCTCTGCACCTTGTGCCGGCTGTGATGAGCAGACTCCCAGAGCCGGTAACATAGATGACGCGGCGGCTGCACCAGCACTGGTTTTCAGGAATGCTCGACGGGATAGTGCCATACACAGTTCTCCTTTTTTAAGTCGTATTTACTCTATGTCAGATTTTTTATAGATTATTTAGATTACGTTGAATATTCCTAAAATTATGTACCATATAATACGTGAAAATAGGAAATCGGCATATCGGGAGGATATTGTGGTTGCCGATAAAAACGGCTTCATCAGTGAACCGGATTATGAAACCGTATTGGAGAATCATATCTACCTCTAGTGGTTGAGCAGCCACATTCGATACTCTTTTTCACAGACAGTACTATTGGTAATCCTTCGCCGTTACTCGGCCTGCGTAAAAATGAGGAAGACGGGGCAGCATAGAGCCGCCCAGCGAACCTCCGGTGCTCTTTTATTGTCACCGTTAATCAAAAGCCATATCGGTTTTCCATACTTCCCAGACTTTACCGACGAGATCCGGGCCGGGTTTCAGAGTCGGTTTTCCGGGTTTCCAGCCTGATGGCGTTGCTTCTGAACCTTCACTGTTTCTCACAAGTTGAAAAGCCTGTATCTGGCGCAAGGTTTCACTGACGTTTCTTCCTACCGGGGGTGTTAGTACTTCATAGCCCTGGATAACACCGTCAGGATCGATAAGAAACCTGCCTCTGGTTTCCACGCCCGCATCCGGATCATACACACCGAATACGGTCCCTACTTTGCCGCCACCATCTGAAAGCATGGGGAAGGGAACACCACCTGAGACCATTTTCGACAGTTCGTTGTCATTCCACATTTTGTGAACGAATACACTGTCAACACTCATGGACATGACTTCAACGCCAAGTTTCTGGAATTCCGGATATTTCTCTGCGACCGCAGAGACTTCAGTGGCTCAAACAAAGGTGAAATCGCCGGGGTAGAAACAGAGTACCACCCATTTACCAAGAAAATCCGAAAGTTTGACGCTGGTAAACTCGCCTTTATGATAGACCGGCGCAGCAAAATCGGGCGCTTTTTTCCCAACCATGACCATAGCAGTAGCCTCCTTTATCTGATTTTTTTCTTCCTGTTTTTCTTCTGGAACCTCTTCGCCAACAGGCCCTCCTGTTGGACGGGCACACCCTACTTTAGATTTATCAGCCATAGGCATTCTCCTTGAGAGGTGTTAATTACTGTTCACAGTAGTAAAAAGGTATATCAAAATATAAACTAATGTAACCAAAATTGGTTTGTATAAAAAAAATATTTTTGCGACAGGGTGACGGCTATTTCACAATGGAAAACCTGGAATGATATTTATGATTTTTGTATTTGACAGAAAAGAAATAGGTGCCACTGGAAAGCGGGCCTTTATTAATCAGGATGTGATTATCTGATACGTAACGTACCCCACTGATATTACGGCCTGTAATTGAAAAGAGTTCTATAATCGGTACTTTTTCAGTAAAAAAATAAACAATAAAAAGTTACCGGTATTACGGATAGAGAACAGAGGGCTTGTTACTTGTTTTAAAACCGGAGTAAAATTGACAGCTGTCTGATGGATAGTATAATCAATAAGTGTAGATAATGTAGTAGTGTCATTATCCCAAATATCCTTTTCTTCAATGCAACCGACATCGTGTGCATATACATAAATGGCATAATTAACCTCAGTGGGATTCGGCTGAAGAAATACGGAATAACAGGAGTCAAAGGATTCACCCATCACCGTTGTATATGTTCCAACATAGGTAACTTCCGCAATGTCATTACCCTGTATGACTATGGATTCGTCATCCGAAAAAGAATGTTTACCGGTAAACCATTTGTTGTTTATATCACTAAGTACATCCTCCCATAAATAAATAGCCACTTGCATAGCATTTTTTTGCAGGTGGCATTTTGTTTACATAAGATTTGCAGCATCAGCCTGTTCAATAGGATGCATAAGAAAATCATCAAGGATAAGTACACTTGTCAGAGCTATTTTTTTCAGATATTTCA
>CAZIYW010000094.1:0-20496 GCA_964543525.1 uncultured Fibrobacterota bacterium
CAAAATCGCAATCAAACAAATATACTAATCGTAATTTCACTTAAATTCCCTAAATCATTAAATATAATCGACACTGTGTCACTATTTTACAAATAATTTATCTTATGTATATAAAAATCGCTCAATTTAGGTACTAATTATTGCAATTCTTCCAAAGAGGAAAAAACCTTAATGATTTTTTCAAGGTCCAGCACCTTGAACGTTGAAATAATATCTTTATTCGGATGAAGCAAAGTTAGGGTGCCGTCGTTTTCAGTAATCATTTCGTAACATTGTAACAGGACTTTGATGGCGCTTGAAGAAAGGTAGGATTCATCGGTAAAGGAGAGTGCAATGTTTGTCTCCTTATTCTGAAGAGCCTGCTCAATGTGTGGAAGGAGTTCTGTGAGTTCTGTATGCAATCCAACATGATCCCGCACTTCAAGAATACGATATCCATTATGCAGTGTTGAATTAATATTCATGGATACCTGCCTGTATAATACAGCTCTATTTTATTTGCAATTCCTTTTATATCAAAATAGTAACAATATTTTCAATAATCAAATCAATATTGTCAATAGCTATTATTTTGTCAAACGATCGGGTTTTGTTAATCGAACGAAAAGACTGGAAATAAAGTGATCATCTTTGATTTTACGGAACAATGATGGAAGGTGCTGCATATATGAACTGAAATGTTATTCAAGGATTTACCCTGATAAATTTCTACCTTGAGTATTCATAAGCATGCCGTGCAAAATGACAATATACATGAAATTTTGAATTGCGTTATCACATAATTAATCACCCGTATTAAAACGGCGAGGGAAATTTGCCGATTACAGAAATTTTATGGGTAAGGCCGAGGCGTGAAGAGTTAATGGGCATCGCATAGTCAACCCCAAACCATGAGTACCGCATACCCAGTCCTACGGAGAAATCAAAATCCCGATAATCCCGCTCAGGTACATCAAGGCTGGTGGCCATACCGCCGCGGATCATAATAAGGCCCAAAAGTTTATATTGTAAACCAAATAATACATCAATGGGCTGTCGCAATGGTTTTGCGATATCCAGCTCCGCAATGAGGGTTGTATTGAAGAACTTTCCCGCAATACCAATCTGAGCAGACGAAAGAATAGGGTCATCATGCCCGGTGGTCCACCAGAGGTGGGAGCCGATATTCAGTCCGCTGATACCAATACATAACTGCTCAATGGGCCGGTAGACAGCACCCACATCAAAACCAAGGCCGTGCGCCTGTTCTCCCGCCATCTGTTCGTGTATATATCGTGCGGTAATACCCCATGAAATGGGCCATTTCAAACGACCTGCTATAGTAAGAGCGAACGCTTTGGCTCCGTAATTAAAATCTTCCGTGAGGTTCCCAAGACTGTCACGTCCCTCAATATTACCAACACCGTATTTCGTGAGTGAGAAGCCGGATATAATCCAGTCACCG
This sequence comes from uncultured Fibrobacterota bacterium, assembly GCA_964543525.1. Lineage (GTDB taxonomy): Bacteria > Fibrobacterota > Chitinivibrionia > Chitinivibrionales > JANQEN01 > CBDVBE01. The sequence continues at coordinate 1,445 of CAZIYW010000094.1, forward strand.
AGCGGCATGGCACCATCCACTCCGGAATGTGTCCTGTCCCAGGTCATGAATGAATAGGTCGCAACGATTGGAACGATATCTACTACCGCATCAAGGATTGACGGATTGTATTGAATGCCGGCAAACTCCTCCTGCCATGCGACCACGGCACCGGCCACTCCCGCACTGTGTGCGTGGCGCGGCAAACGCAGATACTCAGCAGCGCCATAGGCATAGTTGGATGAGGCGAAGTCCGACTCACCGGCTTGAAGTGCAGTTATTGTCAGGAATATGAATGGTATGCTGTTCAGTAGTTTCATTTTAAAACCCTGACCTTTTCACCCCTGTCTTTTTACCCTCTTATCGGGAGAGTTTCCAGAGGTGATGGTATTATAAGGAGTACCGATGTTGTGTTTAATGCAACACCGCAATCTTCAGTAACTTCTTCTGCTCATCTCCGTTTGAGTATTTAACCTGAACCATGGCGAAGTATATACCGTTCGCGACATTTTTCAGGTTCCATTTATAAGTAAATTTCTCACCGTCTCTCATAGATCTTTTCAACCTGAAAACCGGTTTCTCCGCCGCATTATATATCACCATTTTCATCTCAGCCCTGCTCGAAACATAGACCTGTATCTTGGAATACCCGCTGCGCGCCGGATTGGGATAGCAGTAGGTGCTTTTCTTAAAGCTGAGCCCCGGTGCTGTCTCGGCAAGCCGGTAGCTATAAATATCACCACCCATGGTTGCGACATACAGATTACCATTGGCAATTGCCGGGGAGGAGATAATATCCCCAGAGAGCGAATCTTCCCATAGCTTTTTACCTGTTTCAGTATCTAAAGCGTAGAGTTTCCCTTCACCCCATCCGACGAAAACCTTATCCCTGGTCACCACCGGTGAGGAGCAGTATCCCAGTTTCACGCAGTTTCGCAGTTCACTGAATCGCCATAGTTCTCTGCCATTCCATTTATCTAATGCAATAAGGGAGAACTGTGGTTTCGGATAGCCAAGCTCTTTCTGAACCACAAATATTCGTTTTTTACCTACAGCAACCGAAGAGGTCTTCATACCGCCGTATGGGTAGAATTGTTGAGTTGTGTACCGGAGTCTTCTTTTAGGTGTATCAAGAACTGCAGGTGCATGAATACCTCTTGAACGTAACCGTGCGGCGGCTATTGCACGGTGAGCCGGACTCAATCGGAGTAGTTGCATGAACTTAAGCGGGTGTATAGTATTTCTATTTCTTGTATTCCGACCGGATTTAGTTCTGTCAATGCTTGCCCAGAGGAGCTTTCCGGTTTTTAAATCCACTGCATAGACACTCTTGTCATAGTTGCCCGGCGCAAAGTAAATAGTACTTGTGTCTATTGCGGGGGTGGAGAGGTCAACGCCGCCGCCGGTTGTAAATGACCACAGGGTGTCCTGCGCAGTGAGATCGATGGTATAGAGTCTGCCGTCACTCGCACCGATAGATATAATGTTGCCCCACAACGAGGGGGAGGAGTATGACATCTGCAGAAACGGTATGGACCAGGCAGCTCGCGCTTCATCCCATCTGGGACTGCCGGGATTAAAAATTGCACACTGCTTGAATGGCGGTCCCATGCCGGAAATGATAGTGCCGTTTCGCAATGCTGCCGGTGAAGATAGCTGGTAGCCGGCAGTAAGCAGGGTGAGCTGTGTGCCGTTTCTTGTGTCAAGCACATAGATGTGCCCGTCACTGCCGCCCACAATACACATCTTTTCCCAGAGCAGCGGGGATGCATCGATCCATCCACTGGTCTTTACCTTCCACTCAACAGAACCGGATATCGCATCGATCGCATAGATACAAGAATCCCTCATGCCGATATAGAGCGTGTTGTCTGCTATCGACGGTGATGATACAATGGGATAGCCGAAGGATCTTTTCCAGGTATACCCATTCTCATCTGGGAAACCAACCAGATCGGGATAAAAGCCGGTTCGCTGTTCATTACCGCGAAACATGGGCCACTCCGCCGCAGCGGAGTTCTGGATAAGTATTGGTATTAAAAGTGCTGTAGTGAATAATTTTTTCATATTATCAATTCTGTATATGCCCCTATGTCCCTTGTCGTAGAGGTGACCGATACGCTCGCCTCTACGGCTGTGTATTGTGGGGTCTCATTAATGTGGTGTTTATTGCAACACCGCAATCTTCAATACCTTCTATCGCTCAAATGACAACCTTTGCTAAATGAAAATGTGTATTAACAATACCTCTAATCCGAAAAAGGTAAATTCTTAATAATAGGTTTATTCTTTCCCTTACTCTTTTCAAAAACATTACTACTGTTATTTTTTATCAGTATCAATTTATTTTGCGCCGTCTGATCCTCGCCGAACCGTGTTTCAAGGGCGAAGGCATTGAGGTTACCGCCTGTTGTCCCGAATATCACCCTTGAATTCCCCTCATCAATCCAGGGGCCTGAGTTTGCGTCACCGCTGATATTGGTATAGGGCCACTTGGAGACCAGTGAAGGCGTGTTATCGATAGCGACATATTTACCGTTATTGGTTCCGAAATAGACATAATTCCCGTTCGGTATCGGACCGGATGCAACAGTGTCCGATGAATAGTAGGACCAGATACGTGTTCCTGATGATACGTTGACCTTTTTCACCGAGTCGGATGCCGCCACAAAAATGTCATTGCCTCCCTTGGAAATGAATGCGGGGCCACTGTTGTTTGTGCCGAGTGGAAGTGTCCAGTTTGTTTGTGTCAAATTTGAAGAATTTACCGAATAAAGTGTGCTGTTGTCGGGCGTGATGTATAGTGAACCACCCTGCACCAGCAGGGGCAGCGATATCTTGTTACTTGCATTGTATGACTGGTTGGGTGAGCCGTCCGATGCGTTGCGCTTGTAAACCATTCCTGTGGTGGAACCGACAAATACCACATCATCGAACACCACAATATCAGCATCGGGAGTGGCATTGGAAACTCCCACGGTCCACACCTCGGTGCCGTCATAAAGGTTCCTTTTTGAGAGATTGCCGGCATACACTACGTAAAAGGCGGAGTCTGTCCCGTCCGGGCTGATATAGGGATTTCCTGCCGTACTGCCGAGATTCACCGGTGTGAAAAGTTCGGTATAGTTCCCGCCATTGTCCCGCAGGCAGAACACATAGTTCCCTGCTGAAGCGACCACCTTATACGATCCGTCAACATAATCATAGCTGGGTGTATTGCAGGCGCCATAGGCCTTGGTCGGGTAGCTCCATATCTCATTGCCGTTGGAAAGGTTGATACAACTCAGTTTGTATACACTCGCGCCGGATCCTGCATACATTCTCCCCTCGGCAATAGCACCGCCTTGGACAACACCCATCGAAGACTTACTCCACTGAGGGGTTACCATATTCTTGGTGTCGACCCGGATTGCCGGAGTAATTGTGGATTGATTACCCTTTTTATCGACAGCCCATATTGACCACCAGTATGTTGTATTAATTGTAAGGCCGGTAACGGTTGTAGTAGTGGTAGCGTTTGAGGAGAGGCCCGCATCGTCATCGTTATCCCATATGGTTCCGTTTTTTGTCTGGGCATTCCCCTGCGTTGTTGCGCGGCATATTTCATAGTGGTCAAAGTTTCGGTCGGTTGCCGCATCCCAGGTGAAGGTTATTGAGAGGCCGAGGGTGTCAGATGCGTGAAAGTTATTAAGTCCGGTAGGTGCCTGTATATCAATCGTAAAGGTATCGCTGTAAGCCGTGTGTGATTGAGGTTGCTCATCGGTGGCAGTCACCCGGATCGTATAGACTGAGTCCAGCGGTTTGCCGTCATTATTGAGATCGGTGGAGGCCGACCAGGTAAAGGATTTGCCGGTACCCTGGGTAATGCCGGCTCCGTAGTCGCTGCCGCCTGTGGTGGTAAAGGCGGTCCAGCCTGAACCGCCGTACACCTGGTACTCGGCTGAAACGGTAGCCGCATCAGGACCCGCGTTACTCAGCTCATAATTGATAGTCACTGTAGTCGAATCAGTCTGGCCGGCATCAACAAGCGCCGCTCCACCGGGCCCTGTTACTACCGGATTATTGGAGGCTGATGTATTATCACTGGCATAGGTGTCGGTGGCATCGTTTCCGAAATCGTCAACAGCCCATATTTTAAAATAGTAGGTTTGTCCCGGCAACAGGCCTGTAATAGTGGTGCCGGTTGTATTCATGGTACCAAGCAATGCATCGTTATCATCGTCCCACTCATTTGCCGTGCCTGTTCGTCCCTGGACATCGGCAAGGTTGGTACCGTACCATATTTCATAATGTGAGAAGTTCACTTCGTTATTTGCCGCGGTCCAGGTTAAATCGGCTGAATTTGCATCAATACTGGATACGTTAAGGCTACTCATGCCCTGGGGAGCAACGAGGTCTATGAAAAAGGCCGCGGATAAGGTCGTATCTGTAAATCCACTGTCATCGAGTGAGATGACCTTTACATAGTACAGTGTATCCTCTGTCGCCGCAATTTTGGGATCACTCCGGGCATCCCATATAATAGTATCCTGAATGCTTTCTCCGGTCGGCATATAGCCGGTATCGCCGAAGGTGTTTGCCGCGGTGGGGGTATCCCAACCGCCGTTGTACCGCATAAACTCAAACTTCGCATGAGCGGTATCGGAGTCGATATCTATCATCATGTACCCGATCCTGACCGAGTCCTTGTTAATCTGTTCAGCATTGACATTAGCCGCCTGCGCCCAGCCGGTGACCGTGGGTATGGGATCATCCAGTGTAGTAGCACTGTCAAGTGTTGTGGTCGCCTCGTTGCCCATATCGTCTATTGCATATATCCGAAGATAATACTTGGTTGACGAAGAGAGATTTTTGATCTTCATGATATTCGTTGCCACTTCGTTCATACCGTTGTTGTCGTCGCCATCCCACTCCATAGCAGTGCCGGTCCGGTTTTGGACGTCATTTTTATTGGAGCCGTACCATATCTCATAATGGTTAAAATGACCTTCATCACTCACCGCGTTCCAGGAGCACTCAAGCCAGAACGAAAAGGAATCCGTAACGCTGAAACCCGACAGCCCTCCAGGCGCCTTCGTGTCTATGCCAAAACTGTAACTTTCGGTTGTATCTTTCAGGTTCCATGGATCAGTTGAGATCAGCCGGACATAGTAGTTCCCGTCAACAAAGCCACCGAGTTGCTCCCGCACGCCCCACCGGATGGTCCTGTCCGCTGCCGCATCGCTTGCATAGACACTGTCGTCGACGTCACCGAACACATTTGTAATGGAAGCCCAGGAACCGCCGGAAGGTTTGTACTGGGCAGTGATATATGCTGAGTCATGGTTGCCGTCGGAAAGTTCATATTTGATTGTTACAGTATCAATCTCTCCGTGATATGCGGTAATATAGGTTGAGTCATACAGGCCCGAAACGATTGGCACATCGAGATGGTAGCCCACCACCAGCTTGGGCTGGCTGCCCGAGTGCTCGGAAGAGTAAAATTCTTTTAAGTTGCCATCTGTCTCGGCTGCCGCACTCTCAAAAAGGAGTCCATAGTTTCCTGTGGTTCCGTTGTGCCAGTCCTGAACCAACTGTTTAAGAACTGAACTGCCCCAGGAATAGGTTGTAGCTGTGTTAACACTTGTGCTGGCTATGACACTTGAACTCCGATCGTTGCCGTCACTGCCACAACCGGCGGTTGTCCATGGAGTCGAACTATGGTTTCGGTAGTTCCAGCAGCTCGCCCCGGATTCGGTTGATTCGTTACTGTTACCCTCTGTCCAGTCTACAAGAACCTGACGGCAATTTACAGTGTAGGCTCCGCCGGTCTCGGTATGACATGTTGCAATAAAATAGGCTGTGTCTATTGTAGCACCGGTCGGGAGAGTATCCAGATAGATTTTTACCAGAGACCTGACATCACAGTTTGTCCAGTTGTCCCAGTTAAAGAATCCCCCTATAGTAGCACTTCCTCGTTCAATTGAGGCTCCGAAATTATAATTACCGGTGGACCCACCGGTCATTAAAATGTTATCCTCAATTTTTACTATGTCTACTGTGGTAGACAGTGCGGTTGTAGTACTTACCGTTGCAAGGTTAGTCTCATTGCCGAAATCGTCAACCGCCCATATCCGGAAATAATAGGTTGTGTTTGACAGCAGTCCGGTAATGGTTGTCGAATTGGTTGATGATGAGGCCAGCGCAGGATCATTAGGATCGTCATCCCATTCCGCGGCACCGTTAAGCTTTCCTTCCACCTGGCCGATGACAGTTCCGTACCAAATCTCGTAATGGCTGAAGTTACCGTCTGTTGCGGTTCCGGTCCATGAGAGCGGCACAGTTGAGCTGGTGGCGGTTCCCGTGTTGAGTGTTCCGGTAAACGAGGGTACCTCCGTATCAAGGGTAAATCCCACTGAGGTGCTGGTATCCCTGTTATCCGATGAGTCCACAGCAATAACCCTGACATAGGCTGTGGTATCCACAGAACCCAGTTGCGCCCGGGCGTTCCAGATAAGCGTATCATTGGCTGTCTGGTCAGTGTTTATCCATCCGCTGTCACCGGAGACATAGGCATCCATGGTTGTCCAGGGTGTCCATCCGGCCGCGTTAAGAAGCCGCATCTCCATGGTAATCGATGCGGTGGAATCATCGGCATCAAAAACTTCGAATTCAATCCGCACGCTGTCAGTGTTATACTGGACCGTATTGACGTCAGCCCGCGGATCCCAGCCGGTTACTTGAGGCACCGCGGAGGTCAATGTGGTTGTACATACCGGCGCGGTAGTCATTTCATTACCGGCGTCATCCACCGCCCAGATCTGGAAATAGTACCTGGTGAGGATTGAAAGGCCGCTTACGGTCGTTGAAGTTGTTGTTGCGTTATTCAGATCGGCATCATCATTATCGTCCCATTCGGACATATTTACGCTGCGTTGAGCCACATTGGCAGAATCGGAGCCGTACCAGATTTCATAATGGTTAAACTGGTTATCACTCGCCTGGGTCCACTGGAGATTTACTGAATCCTGACCAACGCTGGTGATTGTCAGATTCGCAAGGTTGACAGGGTCCCTGGTATCAATAAGGAAGGATGATGTTACGACACTGTCTTTCTGGGTAGTCTGGTTTGTATCTGCTGCAATGATACGGACTTCATAGTTGGCATCAATATTTAATCCCAGATCCGTTGCCACGTCCCAGGATATGGTACGGTCGGTGCTACTGGAGTTTGCATCGACATAACCGGTATCCAGAAATACAGTAGTCAGATTAGTCCATGGCCCGGTCCCTCCAGCGCGGTAACGTGCAGTAATGGTAACAGCATCGTCATCCACATGAAAGACTTCATAGTTGATTTGCACGGTGCCGGAGTCGATCTGGGTACCGGTTGCATTGGCACCGGCAGAGAGGCCGGTAATGTCAGGGAAAGCGTTATAATCCACTATCACCATAACATGGTCGCAATACCAGTTAAGTGTTCCCCAGAAACCTTTTGAATATTGATGAGCCCGGCACCCGGCTTCCAGGTTGTCAACATCGGTCCAGGTCCAGGCCCCTCCATCGGACGGGTCGGTTGTCCATGTTTCATCGAGGTATGACTCCTGGTCACTTGCGTTCTGATCGGAACCCTGGTACCAGGTTCCTCCGTTAAGCCGGTGTCCGATACGGACTCCGCCGTCACTGCCGAACAGGCCACCGCCACCGGGCCACTCGTCAATCCAGACAGCAACACGCACCTTCACCCAGTTAATCTCGCCGGAATCACTGGAATTGTTTATCACAACCTCAAGCCTGTCGTTCTGTGTGCCTTCACTGGCATCGTTATCATCAAGGGAGGCGCAGTTGGTCGCATTGGCCCACTGGTTATTGCCCGCGGCAGTGGCAGCAGCGTTTAGGGTGTCCTGCGCGCCATGGGCTGTTACCAGAATGGCAAGCAGCAGTAAACCTGAGATGTTTATATTCATTACTCTCATTATCATTGTATTACACTCAATATCTTCCTGTACACTTCAGCAGTACCAATTGCACCAAGTCTGCGGCCTGTAGTTGATTTGTCAAGCAGTGTGCTTGTCGATTTCAACCGAAGGTCCATAATTGACTCGTTTTCATACAAGGGGTTAACCGTATATACCTGTGCTGAATCGGGATTAATCAGCGCAAAAAAATTGTATGGCAGAGCATGCTCACTGTAAAAATCACTGTTACGTATCTGTGTCGCTATACCATTGTCCTTATTCTCACTCTGCAGAAAATTGGTAAATGTTGACGAATCGCCAAAGAGAGTAAAAATGCTGTTTGAGAATAGTGTACCCGCAGAACCGGCGGCATCCTCGAGCAGGATGGGACCACGGTTTGTTTCGTGCCGGTAAAAATCGCACTGATTTAAACAGGCGGCGTTCGTTGAAGAGAGAATGCGCATGGTATTGCCAGAATCGGGATCGTGGAACGATGCGAACACACAGTACCCGATTTTGGGCCCGCCCTTAAGAATAGTTCTTACATTCAGAACCAGGGTATATTTCATTGCCGTATCAGCAACTGTGCCGCCATTTACTTCGATTTCGCCCGCACCGTCGCCTGTCGACAAAGACCTGATAAGTGCAAACTGTTTCTGGCTGCCGATAGAAGTAAAACTGCCGTTCACAAGCAGCCGCGCGTTTTCCGCCAGTGTGACGGTAACACCTGCCTTAACCGAAAGTGAACCGCTCGCCATAACTTTAAGGGTGTCCTCGACTATATAAGAAGTAATTGAATCAGTCCAGGTAACGGCAGTCTCAATCGTTCCCGATTGAATGATAAGAGTCGTGTCAAGAGCGGTTGTATCGTCTCTTACAATGGTAACGGAAGGTGTTACTGTCTTGAAATTATCTTTCCCGACTGAGGCGGCGTAGGTTCCAATTGGTATGTCGGTTATCAAAAAGTTTCCGGAGGCATCGGTTGTATCACGGTACACTCTTGTGCCAAGCGTTATTGCCGTACCGTAATGGGATGTCTGACCCTGCAGCAGTATTGTACCCCGCAGACTGCCGCATATTTTATGCATATACACCGGCCCGACAACGGTATCGGCTTTTCCAATAGTATCGCGCACGGAAATATTGTCATAACCGGCTTTCGAAAAGGTAAAGAGATATCCGGTATCCAATGGCGCTAGATACTGATAAGTAAATTGTCCGGCACTGCTGCTCAGAACCGAAGTGTCGATAAAACTGACCATAACACCCGGTATTGGCGTGATAGAATCGTTTTCAAATACCGTTCCGGTAACAGTAAGCTTATTCAGCAGACAGCGGTTAAGGGTAACAGTATCCGAGGCGCTGATTGTAAAGGAACTGGTCTGTGTGAAATATCCTTTCTTTGAAAAGACAATGATGTTCTGTGTATCCACGGCAAGCAGATTGGATATCATGAAATAACCTGCATTGTCACTGAGCGCGGTTTTACTTCCAATAGTAACAGTGACACCTTCTACAGGTGTAACGGAGTCACTCTCATACACGGTTCCCAGCGCGGTAAGGTACCGCTCCATTGAGCACGATATAAAAACGGAGTCACCTGCCAGGGCTGTAGTAAAGGAGTCGGTTTTCTCGTATCCGGGTTTTGCGAATGTTATTATATATCCCGAGCTGTCGGGGGAGAGGCAGGTAAATAGAAAATAGCCCGCGGAATCTGTTATGGAGGAGTCTGTTTTATCGCTGTCCACCACAGCAGCCACGGTAACGGTTACATTGGATACGGGCGTATCTTTTCTTTTATCGGTTACAACTCCCGCGAGAACAGCGTAGCCTCTTGACAGGTATACACTAATCTCAAGATGCTGCTCGTTCATCAGCTCGTATGTCTGCAGGAGGGCGGTATAATGCTCTTTGGTAAAATGAAGAGGGACAAGGCCGGCGTACAGTTCCGGAAAATAGAAATAGCCGGAGGTATCGGTTGTAACCGAGCTGTCCGTGCCGACAAGTCTTACCGTAACACCCTCCAGTGCGGTACTGTCCTCAGCAGTGTAAACCATGCCGGAAATATCACCATAACCTTCCCACGGATTATATGAATCGACAACGTTATTACATGAAATTGAGATGAAGATAATGGTTGCAAGTAAAATCAATATCAATTTATGCATGCTGTTTACAATTCCTTGCCAGACATAAAAGCAATAACATAAAGCAATAATGTAGTGTAAAAACGAGAAGATTAATCGTGATAAAAGTGTCCAAAGAATAAGTAAAAATTGTATTCATTATCCTTCTTAAATTAAACGCCTAAAAAAATTATGGTTTTAATTTTATTCAAAAAACAGCCGCTATTTTAAAAATTTGTGTGAAATTGTTTTGTGTGGAGGGGAGAAATTCTACACAAATCCTTTTTTTGCTGAAAACGTAAAATTCTCACACATACCATTTTTTGCTGAAAACGTAAAATTCTCACACATACCATACATTATACACCCATTTGTTGATAAGGTCAATACTCTGATTACACTGTTTTTGTGATTCAGACACTACAAATGATACATCGATTTTATCCCTTGGTATTAACGGTGATGGAGTCGTGAGCGTTATTACTTATCCCGATGATACAATCGGTGTGTTTGGTCCTGATACCTTTATTACTATGGGATTCGAACAGGATGAAGATATAACTTTAGTTGCAAGACATTTTAGCGGTAGTACATTTGAAAAATGGTTGATAATGATTCCTGATACGTTATATAATGCATACACTTCCTCTATTGAGTTAAATGTTGATGAATGGGCTGATGTATACTGTAATTTTCATAAGCTGAATAAATGTTCTTTAACGGTTCACCTTGGAAGCAACGGAACTGTAACCATTGATACCCTTCCTGACGGTACGGTAGAAACATTTGATCCGGACGACCAGAGAAGTGTCTCCTTTGAATATTATGAGGGGAGCAATATTACGTTGACTGCGAATCCGGATACGGGGTATGAACTTATAGACTGGGGCGATCCGTATCATACCACCACGGATACCGTTCGCATATTATTCGGCAGCAACAATTATGAATTTACTACGACCTTTGATATAGCGAGCGAGCTTTTTAAATTACCTGCTCAATGTCACAGCGGTGACCATTTCAAGGTTCAAGGAAGATCGCGGTTTTATGGTAAAGCGGTGCTTAATGATGATCTGGAAGAAAAAGGCGCTATTATTTTAAAGGACAGGCACGGCAGTATATTTGACCGGTGCAGTATAGAAAAGAACCGGATTGCAATGGAATATACCAATATCCTGAGAAATTATTTACACTCCTCTGTTGTAGACGGCGATATAGTCAATGCCGACAGTGCATATACATATAACACTACTACTGCGGACACTATAGTTACTGAGCGGGCAATGGTTGACATTGATGTGTTTCCCGATTTTGTCTTTGATAAAAACTACTGTTTGCAAAGCATTGAAAAAGTTGAAGCATACGTAAAAGAAAACGGCCGGCTTCCACGTATGCCCTCCGCCGAAGAGGTGAGAGGTAAAAGTCTGGATGCGGCAGAAATGTATTCGAAACTTATGCGCAACACGGAAGAAGCAATGCTTTACCTTATACAACTTCACAAACGGCTCAGGGAACTTGAATTGAATGATAAATAGGAAGGACGGTATTTCATGCGCTCGACAGTATTTCTTTGTATTATTTGTTTAATGCTGACAATGCGGGTTTCGTTTGCACAAATCTGCCCGCAGTGGGATGATACCACTTACTACGACCCGGGCGACAGGGTGCTTCACGACGGTAAAGCATGGGAAGCCCTGGTGACAATATGGTACTGGCCGCCGCCGCATCCCATATACTGGGAAGAAATACCTCTCAGTGAATGTTACGAGGACACCTGCAATCTGCAAATCCTGTTGCACCGGAGCGGAAAAGTGATCGTTGATACACTGCCTGACGGCACAATCGGATCATTTGACTGGAAAGACGGGTATAGTGTCAGCTTTAAGTATCTCTGCGGCTCCGTAATAACGTTAAAAGCACAACCGTATACGGGGTACCGGTTTTCACACTGGGACGGCATTGACGGTAATCCTGCGAATCCTGTCGTGGAATTGATTGTAGATGAGGATATTGCGGTAGATCCGGTGTTTACGGAAGTACCAATGCATACGGTAAAAATACAGTTATATGACAACGGAAGTGTTGCGGTTGAATATACTCCAGACGGAACAGTCGAAACATATAACCATACTTACGGAAGAAGTGTTGATTTGGAATATTATGAAGGCGACACTGTACGTTTACTGGCAATTCCCGACTCAGGATATGAGTTTATTAACTGGGGTGATACTGCCGCTACCGGGACAAATCCTTTGATTGTAGTTGTTGATACCAGCTTCGAGCTGTCTCCCGGCTATCAGGCCGGTACTACTACGTGGAGAGCGCCTTCCGAATGTGATACGCTTGAAAATATGAAAGTCGACGGCAGGTCACGCTTGTACGGCAATACGGAATTGTGCAACGGCATCGATATATACGGAGACACATATGTTCTCGATAAACTCGGCGGTGATGAAAAATGCATGCTTACCAACGATAATATCAGTCTTGGGAATACAAAAATTTTAAGAGATGAATTATACGCTGAAAAAATACACGGGAACAGTGTCTGTGCACGGGGAATGGAAATATATAAAAATATGCGTACTGACAACACGGTCGCCCGGAAAGTCCGTGTTACCCGGGAGGTATTCCCAGATTTTGTATTTAAGGACAGCAATTATAATCTCAGAACACTTGATGAGCTTGAAGCTTTTATAAAAGAGAATCACAGGCTTCCGCACATACCTTCCGCCGAAGAGATAAAAAAGAAGGGAATGGACCTTGGAGAGATGAGTGCGAAACTGCTGCAGAAACTTGAGGAAATTTATCTGTATATATTTCAGCTGGAGAAGAGGTTGTAGAGACTCAAGGATAATTCAGGATTAAAAAGTGCCTTTTTTTAAGTATAAACAGCATATTTTTCATGTTAATTTTAATTATGCAACAAGTCTATAATTTAGCACCGTATTCCTCCCTACTAATTATTTCCTGGATTTCAGAGCTACAGGACGCTGTAAAATGTTTATAAGAAAAAGCTGATATATGCTGAATCAACTCAGGGTGGTTATAAGGGAGGAGTTTTTGTGTAACAATGTGTGACGGCGTCATATCATAAAACTGATACTGATAGTAATTTTCTTTTTTGAGATTAAAATAAATCCTCAAGCTGCGAGAATCAATAAAAATATACAAACGGGAAAATTATTTAGCAGGGATTAAGATTCTGGGCTTGTTCTGCGGCTTCGAATAAGCGATTTAGGGAGTAAAAATCAGCAAAGATGGAGGTTGCGAGTATAGTATCCTTCCGGCTCTTTAAGTCCTATACACAAAGTGTATAATTCATGGTGGTAGTAAAACTACCTACCATTCATTTAGGCACAAATTCAGTCGAAGAAAGTGTAATCGTACTGTGTTTCCTCAGGTTCTGAAACCGGAGGTTTCGTTTCTATCGGAGGGACTCGCGGCGCTATGTCCTTCCACAATCCACAGTGCGTCAGAATTCTCTTAATCACACTGGCCTGGGTTTTTGCCTCGACAAATGAAATTATCTTCATCTCCGCACCGCATGGTTCGACAAGCTCACCACAGGCTTGGGGCACTCCAGTGGGTCAACACTTCGGTAAACTCAGTGCATCGCCTCATACACGCACTTTATCAAGGCTGCCCAGGTAATCCGGCGCTTCAACTGAAATTCGGTCAGCGGCTCGTCAATAGAGTCTTTGTTGGTTGCCTTGCGCTTGACAGCTCTCATGCCCCTGCTCTTGTTAGAGTGCCAGCCGTAATATCTTACCTGCCCACGTTAAAAATATTGACATTCTCGTAATAAATGTGTATACTATATACACATAGAGGAGGTGTGTTATGCGTACAAATGTTGTGATTGACGACAATTTAATGAATCGGGCTTTGAAATCTGGAGGTTATCGTACCAAGCGAGCGGCAATTGAAAAAGGTTTAAAATTGTTAGTACAGATCAATAGCCAGCAAAAACTTCGAAAGCTGAAGGGGAAAATACATTGGGATGGTGATTTGGAAGCTATGAGAAGGGACTAAAATGGTTATAGTAGATACATCAGCCTGGGTTGAATATTTTCAAAATGGTAATCCTTCTATTGTTAAAAGTGTAGATACGTGTCTTGACCGTGATTTAGTGGTAATTGGTGATTTAATCTATTGCGAAGTGTTGCAAGGTATAAAAATAAAACGCGAACGAGAAAAAGTGTCTTCGCTTCTGCTATCACTACCCCAATATGAAATGGTTGGATTTCATATTGCAGAAAAGTCTTCTGAAAATTACAGGTATCTTCGATCAAAAGGTGTGACAGTACGAAAAACAATCGACGTTATAATTGGAACATTTTGTGTTGAAAACAATTTACTACTTGTTCACCAAGATAAAGATTTTAACTTCATGGCTCCTCACATCGGGCTTGAAATTTTCAACCTTTAACAAGCGGATGCTGCCCGACTAAATTAACATAACATTGAAGTATACTGGCGACAGATCCTTTTCGTTACCCGAACAGAACAAACGAGAATAGGTGAAGCCCAGGAAGATCGAGATAAAGCTTAATACATTTTAATACATTAACAGGAAGGTCTCTGAGAAGAGAAACTTATAAAGGAGGATAATACCATACGATAGAAACAATACCCAAAGATCGGCGATATATTAATTATATACCATAATACCGATTGTTGATGTTTGAATGTCGGTAGTCAGTTTTAACAGATAATAACCGGCACTGAGAGAACGTGTATCCCAGTAACAGTGGTATTTCCCTGGACTCTTTTTACCCTCAAAGAAAGAATGCACCAAAGCTCCTTGTGCGGTATAGATTTTAATATAAACAGATGTAGCGCTGCCTTTAACAGTATATTGAATTGTTTTCCGGTTCGATACTCCAGATAAACATTTAAAATTCCTTACCGGTGTTTGCCGGGAATTGTTTTTCCAGATGATCGGCACATAGTTTTCAAGCTGAGCCTGAAGCACTTCGTTTCGTTCCCTGCTGAATAGTGTAAGACCCGGTGCCTTGGTTCGAGCCAACCCGTCAAGAATTATCACGGTACTATCACAATTTTTTACAAATTCAGCATAGGTGTGCAATTTATTACTGTCCGCCTGCACGAGTGAATCAAGAAATGGTTTAAAACGGTCAACCTTCGCAGCGATTGAATCACTGGATGCAGGGCCTTCGATCATGGACTTAATGTAACGAAGATACACCTGACACAGCGAGTCGTTCTCAAGTATTCTTCTGTTAAGCGGGCGCTGATCAAGATTCTTAATAGTGATCACATCAGCTTTGGTGACATCCCAGGTGTTTGTATATACACCGTAAGATAAATTGAGGTCCCATGGTATGAGGGTGAATAGACCGGTTGTCGAATCATCATAAAGGTAATAATTCCTTCCTGATCCTGAGTAGCTGTCAAAATTCGAGATTGCCATATTAAAGGCAAGATAACGGCAGATGTTGTCAAGTGCAAGGCAGACGCCAACGACTGGGACAAAATCGGCGTACGCAGTATTATTCAGTTTTTCAATCATGCCGATTAAGCCTGACCAGTCGTTTAACGTCTCATTTGTTTTAAGTTCATAAGTTGTCTCGTAGTCTGCCTGGTTCGGTCCCTTATATAACAGATTGGAACCGTTGTCGCTTGACTTATAGAGATTAAAATCATTGTCTTCAAAATGCTTCTTCAGGAACGTTTTGTCGATCTGCTCCACCTGGGTGTACAGGCCGATAAGACGGCCGTGTATGGTTATCGTGGCAAAGGCGGCCCGGGGTGCAGGTATGTATTGACCAATGATATCATATGCAATTTTTTTGCGCATCATTGTAGGATCTTTTGCGCCATTACTGAAATTCAGTCTTTTTTCACCGAAGAACCGTTGTTCGTTCCGGTACTTGCCGAAATTAAATTTAAAAGGTTTTTTAGCAGAATTCGCCGCGAAATTGTATGATGAATTTCCTTTATACCGCACACCGACACTGTCCAGAACGACACTATCACCTGTAGGCATCCGGTAGATAACACGGCCCGGGATATACTCCTCATCCGGCAAACTTTTATAATACTTCAGAGAGTCTTCCCAGTTATCATAATAGAATTGGACTTCATAATGATGAATTTTCGAATCATCAAATATGATATCGCTTGAATCACCGCCCACAGCAAAGGATTTGCACATATAGAGTAGGACTAAGAGTATATATACTCGATAGTTCTTCATAGGCTTCACATAGGCTCCGGGATATTGAATACCCATCATTTTCTTTTACACTACGTTACCGTATCGGTTTGACAATACGGAAACTGACATAAAAAAACGGATAATTCGGCGGGTCAAATAGTGGATAGCGATTTGCGGAACGCAACTGCTCTACACCAAGCCCCCAGTTACCTCCTCGAAGGGAATGGCCAAGATCGCCGGTTTCAGGTCCCGACGGATCAACAACTGTGCCGTATTCTTAACTATCCACCCAATAATCATGACAAAATTCAGTGGCATTACCTGCCATGTCATATAAGCCATACGCATTTGGTGTTTTTGTTGCAACTTCATGATTGCCATACCCCGGATTATCTTCACCCATGGCTTCTGCATTGACATACCAGACCAGCTTTTCCGTTATTTCCGTACTGTCAGCTGTATTAGCAGGATAGGGATTATAATTCTTGCCCCAGTAAAAATTGGTTGCAGTGCCGGCTTTGCATGCATGATAAATAAAACTCTCTGCTTCATCAATTGCTGAAATTGGATGTTGATACAGATGCCATTGCGGGTACACGTTTCCAAGCCACGCAAGTACTGCCGGAGAAAGATTTACACTGTCGAGATGATTCCAGCCAAGGCCAATGCCGTTTTTTAAATCCAGTTTGACAATGGATTCCGGCAGGGTGGTAAGCTTGTTGTAACTGAAATCAAGCGACTCAAGTGTTGATATGGTGCCGATACTATCCGGTAGTTTCACCAGTTTATTGTGGGAAGCATAAATCTGCCACAGGTTTTTCAGATTGCATATCTCATCCGGAAAGGTGGTTAATTCGTTATAGGTGCATCTGAGGCTGTACAAAGTATCACAGCTTCCGATTTCAGGAGGGAGTTCGGTAAGTTTGTTGGCAGATATATCAAATCGTAATAATTTTTTAAGGTTACCGATTGTTGAAGGGAGTTCTGTGATTTGGTTTACTCTAAGATCTATATCTATTAACTTTGATAGATTTCCTATCGTATTTGGTATGTAAGATAATTTATCATTATATGCAAATAGTTTTCTTAAACTAACTAAGTCACCTATTTCATCAGGGAGCGATGTAAGTGTATTGTCGTGAATCCCAAGTGTTTCAAGCTTGTCCAGCTTTCCTATTTCAGCAGTGAGAACATATGTTTTCTTTTCCGGAAATCCTATTGAATTGATTCGGCCATCGACTATTCCCGATATTTCTTTTACATAGATGTAATAAAGATTATTTGAATCCAATATGGCTCTTACAGCAAGGGAATCGTCTCTAAATGTTTGGGAAAACAGGAAAACAATACACAAATTAATTATAATACTACCCTTAATAACAAAACGGAAATAGTTTGCTTTCATAAAATAACCCTTAAAGTATGAGATTCTAATCCCATTTATAAATGTAATCCAAATACAACCATTTTTCAATAACTAAATGATTTTCAGATATTAAGCGTCCCTTCACAAAAGTAAATTGAAAGGGATGCCTTACTATACATTACTAAATATACCTTGTTTTTATTCGATCTCAATCCAGAACCATAGTCCGGGAGCGCCCGGATACCAGTCAACCTGAGAAGTATGTGCAAAGGTATTTTCCCAATTGCTTCCATTGTAGCTTACTTTCGCTCCTACTGCATAATAAATCCCGACATACCACTCATCGTATCCTGATCCCGAAATAGGAGAATAATAATCCATACCATAGCCATACTCAAAAAGCGGATCATATACAGCATCACCCACATTGATAGTGGACTCCATCTGTGCTGCATTTTTTGGCCATGAAAAGGTAAGTCTGCCGGTTGGATTGTAATCACCAAAGAGAACATCCGTGATACCCAGCCCTTCGGTTCCGGGTAACCATGCAGCTACAAATGCATCACAGTCACCAATAACACCGTCATCCTCATTCTGTCCAATAAGAACCGGAAGGCCGGAAAGAAGTATACACACTACCGGTTTGTTATATAAAGCGCACGTTGCAACAAGGTCTTTATGGTCCTGTGATACTTCAGGAATTTCTCTGTCGCCTTTCCATTCGGCGTGGTATGCTCTTTGAGGAAGTGCTCTTTTCTGAAAACAGTTTGAGGAAGGCGGTTAAAACTATCTGAGAAAAAGTGTCTTTTTGATATATCGTTCATCACCGGCTGATAATAACAGGTAATACATGCCTGTACTACAGCCGCTGCTTTTTACAGATACAATGTGTTCCCCTGAAGATTTATATCCCGTATCAAGAATGTCTATCTCCCGGCCGTTAACCGAATACAATACCAGACTGATATAGCCATGCTCAGAAAGAGTATACCGTACTGTTGATCCCGCATTACATATTGATAGTGTAAACTTTTGAATAAAAATCTCTGCTTCATCAATTTCTGAAATTTCATATTGATACAGATGCCATTGCGGGTACACGTTTCCAAGCCACGCAAGCACTGCCGGAGAAAGATTCACACTATCGAGATAATTCCAGCCAAGACCGATGCCGTTTTTCAAATCCAGTTTGACAATAGATTCAGGCAGAGTGGTAAGCTTGTTGTAACTGAAGTCAAGCGACTCAAGTGTCGATATGTTGCCGATACTATCCGGCAGCTTCTCCAGTTTATTATGGGAAGCGTAAATCTGCCATAGATTTTTCAGATTGCATATCTCATCCGGGAAGGTGGTTAATTCGTTATAGGTACATCTAAGGCTGTGCAAAGTATCACAATCTTCGATCTCCGGCGGAAGTTCTGTAAGCTTGTTATCAGATATATCAAATCGTAATAATTTTT
>CAZIYW010000095.1:0-20424 GCA_964543525.1 uncultured Fibrobacterota bacterium
AGGGTATCAGATTATGGCGCAGGTCTCCTTAATTCTACGCTACTAAAAATTTAGTGCAATATATCGAGTCGGCTTTTACGGAGATACTACAATTTTCACTTGCTGTAAATCGTTCCACAATTAAACAAATGTTACTACATAATGCTAAAGTCACAACAACGTAAGTTTAAGCGAATTTCTGCAACTGTTTCGTTTTATATTATTGATGTATGTATTTATTTTTTATTGGTCGAGGTAATACTGTCCGAGACAACGTATGTAAAGTAAATGGGGGGAAATCAGGTATCAGCATAATGAAAGGGTAATAACTATGGGTGGATTTTTCGGGGTTATATCAAAGAACGATTGTATTGTCAGTCTTTATTACGGTACTGATTATCACAGCCATCTGGGAACGCGGCGCGGTGGACTGGCAGTATCCGACACCGATGGTTTTACACGAATTATACACGATATTACCAACGCACAGTTCCGGGGAAAATTTGATTCTGATATTCGTTCCATGTCGGGGAGACAGGGAATCGGGGTTATCAGCGATTATGAGGATCAGCCTCTGATAATCGGATCACATCTCGGGACATACGCACTGGTCACAGTCGGTAAAGTGCATAACAGTGAAAAGTTAATACAGAAGGCATACTGGAAACGGTCTACCCACTTTTCGGAAATGAGCGGCAATGAGACGAATCAGACGGAGCTGATTGCCACGCTTATAAACCAGGAGGAAACGTTCGGCGCTGGCATTTTTAATGTGCATGAATCGATTGAAGGCTCTATTTCGCTGCTAATCATGACCAATGATTGTATTTATGCGGCGCGTGATAAATTCGGCAGAACGCCGGTGGTTCTGGCAAAGGGTAATGACGGGTATGCGGTGTCTACGGAATCATGTGCCTTACCTAATCTGGGATTTACCCATCTTCGTGACCTGGGGCCGGGAGAGATTATACGAATTACCGCGGAAGGGGTTGAAACGATAAAGGAGCCCAATCCGGTTTTGCAGATATGCTCATTTTTATGGATATACTATGGTTATCCGGCATCCACCTATGAAGGGGTTAATGTTGAGAAGGCACGGTATCGCTGCGGAGTTGCCCTTGCCGAGCGTGATTCTGTAGAGATTGATTATGCCTGCGGTATTCCCGATTCGGGTATAGCTCATGCTATCGGGTATGCAAATGCGCGGGGGATTCCCTACAGGCGTCCTTTTGTGAAATACACCCCTACCTGGCCGAGGAGTTTTATGCCCCAGTTGCAGGCAACCCGCGATCTGGTTGCTAAAATGAAGCTGATTCCTATTAAAGCGTTAACCGCAGGATGCCGTCTGCTGTTCTGCGATGATTCCATAGTTCGTGGTACCCAGTTGAAAGATACACTGCAGCGAATGTATGATTACGGCGCAACTGAGGTACATGTGCGTCCGGCCTGCCCGCCCCTTCTTTTCGGATGCAAATATCTCAATTTTTCCCGTTCGAAATCCGAGTTTGATCTCGCCGGGCGTAAAGCGGTCAGAGAGCTTGAAGGAAGGGATGAAGCCAATTTAAATGAGTACAGTAACTGTGAAACGGAAAAATATCATAGAATGATAGAGCGGATTAAGCAGAAACTGGGTGTGAACACGCTGCAGTATCAGAGACTCGATGATATGGTGAAGGCAATCGGCCTTCCGAAAGACAGACTCTGTACCTATTGCTGGGACGGATGTGAGGGGCCGTCTCATCAGATGACTCTGCTATAATGTCCGGGCGGCATGCGTGAGAACGAATACCATGGAATAGCAAATCGCCGATATTACCATGTCGGCCGCGGGCCGCCGTCGTATCGTTTTGCCAGACCGACACGGATAAGCTCCCTGGAAAGGTTAACGCCGTCGATATAGACATCGGCAACAATACGGAAATATTTACCCCGCCGCATATTTTTTAATTCTATTATCTTTGCTTTTTTTAATTGGTATTGAGTAAATTTGCGTGCTTTTTGGGCAACTTCCTGCGTATACCCGGTTGTCCCCCTGATCTCCGGCGTATTGATGCCCGCAATGCGAATGGGCATGTCCTCACCGATAATGGGAGGGTAGTCTTTAATATTTACCCGGAAGGTATCACCGTCATACACACTGATAACTTTATCCACAACAGCATTGCCGTACTCTTCACCGGCATAAATCCCGTAGAACGTGCTAAAAAAACTGACAAGGAAAACAGGTATAACTTGCATAGGCCCCCAGAAGGTGCGGAAATGTTTCAATGAGGTTAAGTGCTTATAATATAATCAGATAAAACCAAAGATAAAAGAGGAAAATAAAAGATGGTATGATTGCATTCAGGAGTGGTAGAACTGTGGAACGGTGAAAGGAGCCCTTTTTATTCCGCTTGAACACACGGGGTGGTTGGCTATAACAGTACCACGCACCGGTTTGTGCACGTCTATACGTACAAATAAAAATTGACCTGTTTTAATTTTTCCATTTGTCCATGATGTGACAGGTAATTTATTTTACACCTCAGAAATTGACATAGACAATTCCCGTAACCCTTGTGTTACCTGTATCATAGATAATATAATGCCCACAATGGGTATGTACCGGCTGCGGTGAACTCTCAGAATAAGGAGAGCTGTATGCCAGAAAATGATAATAGCGAAGAGGCTGTTTTTCCGTCGGAAAAGTCCGATTCTACCGAGAGTACCGGTAGGAGAGAATCGGAGCAGGTCCGTAAACAAAAATCATTCTCCGGAAGTGCCTGCATTCTGGTTGTTGAGGATGATGAAATTAACCGGAGTATGTTTACACAGCTTCTGAAAAGTCTCGGATATATCGCAACAACCGTTGCGAGCGCTGAAGAAGCGTTTGAATACTATAAAAACCATCATGACACGGTTGATTGCGTTATGACCGATATGATTATGCCGGGAATGAACGGTATAACTCTTGCAAAAAAACTTATTGAAATGACGCCAAAGCTTCCGATAATTATTATGACCGGCTACAGTGACCATGTGGATCAGAAAGAAATTTTTGCCGTCGGGTGTAATGCACTGATTGCAAAACCGATTTTACGAAAGGACCTGGGAGCTGTCATTGCAAAGGTACTTGAGAAAAAGGAAGAAAAGGCGAAACAGTAACTTCACATTTTGAACCATTTTGCACTATTATCAAGACACGTCTTGATACCTTTCCTCCTTACCATTTGCAAGATACCAAGTGCGTATTTTAATACGGTTGTAATCAGCACAGGTAATTCCTCCAATGCTTTTTAACGGGGCATGACATTTCACAGACCGAAAGTATCGATCAATTGTTGAATAGAGCGTTGACAACATGTTAAAAAAAACATTATATTATATATATACAATATAGTATTAAAATAATATTATATAAAAGCAATAAAACAGGGAAGTTATATGTCTAAACTCTCCAATGCCAAGACCGCACTGCTGGGACTGCTAGCGGAAGAGCCTATGCATCCCTATAAAATTGAGCAGGAAGTCAAGTACCGCGATATGCGGTTCTGGACCGAACTCTCCATGTCCGCCATCTATAAACTCCTGCGCGAGCTGGAAAAACATGGCTTTGTCGAGCGGAAAAATGAAGTCAGTGAAGAAAACCGACTGCGCAAACACTATTCACTCAGCCGAAAAGGTAAAAAAGCTCTGAAAGAAAAGCTTATGGCATTGTTAAGTGAACCGGAGCATGTCAGATGGCAATTCGATATCGGTACCTACAACTGCAACATGCTGACATCAAAACAGGTGCAAAACGCACTGCGGACATATAAAAAAGCACTGCAGGAAAAAATCAAGGGCTATGAATCGCTCCACAAATTCCTGAAAGAGTCCGGATGTCCCGTCCATCGCTTTGCGGTTGCAACACGGCCGGTATTCATGCTTAAAGGGGAAATTGCCTGGGTGGATTCGTATTTGCGGCAGTTGAGAAGAAAAAAGTGACTGTTAAATGAAAACGTTCTATGAAAATCTTTTGGGCCGCGGATTTTTGAAACCCGACAAACAACTCTGATTATCTCCTTTAAAATAATGAAAGATTATTTTATCTAAAAAAATGCAAGATTCATTGAATAAATCCTCTCTAATGTTATGCGGTAACCAAGGTAATGTCTCTTCGGGGTGATATCTGTTTGTAAAGATTTATTGCTTCGAAGGATGAGCGTTGCCCGGAAACTTTCCGAACAACTCCGCGTATAAAAATATGATCCATTTTACTTGGCCGCTATTTCAACGTGAATTATTTTTACCACTTATCACTCTATTTCAAACCTATTTCGGGGATACGGATCATGGGAAAAAACATTGTTCAGAAAATTCTTAATGCAAACATTGTGGAAGGGGAGCCGATTGCCGGTAAAGAAGTCGGTATCCGCATTGACCAGACATTAACTCAGGATGCCACGGGCACGATGACCTATCTGCAGTTTGAGGCGCTGGGCTTTGACAGTGTAAAAACAGAACTGTCCGTATCGTATGTAGACCATAATACGGTACAGGAGGGATTTGAAAACGCGGATGACCATAAATACTTGGAAACGGTGGCGAAAAAGTTTGGTATCAAATACTCACGTGCCGGTAACGGTATCTGTCACCAGGTACATCTTGAGCGGTTCGGTCTGCCGGGAAAGACGCTGCTCGGAAGTGATTCACACACCCCGACCGGTGGTGGAGTCGGTATGATAGCGATAGGAGCCGGCGGTCTTGATGTGGCAGTGGCCATGGGCGGCGGAGCCTTTAATCTCACATACCCGAAGGTGATAAAGGTTGAGCTGAAGGGAGCGTTGCGTCCCTGGGTAAGCGCCAAGGATGTTGTTCTGAAAGTACTTGAAATCTTGTCTACCAAGGGTAATGTGGGCTGTATGATTGAATACGGTGGCGAAGGCGCGCAAACCCTTACCGTTCCTGAGCGCGCTACCATTACCAATATGGGGGCCGAAACCGGTGTAACGTCGTCGGTGTTCCCGTCTGATGAAAAGACCCGCGAGTTTTTAAAGGCGCAGGGCAGGGAAGAGGGGTGGATTGAATTATTACCCGATGATGATGCACAGTATGACCGGATTATTGAAGTTGACCTTTCATCACTGGAGCCGCTTGCAGCATGTCCGCACTCTCCCGGCAATATAAAGACCCTGAAAGAGTTGTCCGGCATGTCTGTTGACCAGGTGGTAATCGGTTCGTGTACCAATTCTTCATTTCGGGATATCATGATTGTGGCATCGGCGTTAAAAGGGAAAAAGATTGCACCGGAGGTGTCATTGGGTGTTGCCTGCGGATCGCGACAGGTGTTGGAGATGGCAGGCCGTAACGGTGCGCTGGCGGATATTATCTCCGCAGGGGCACGGATTCTGGAAAGTACCTGTGGTTTCTGTATCGGTAATTCGTTCGCTCCGAAAACGGAAGCTGTATCAATCCGTACCTCTAACCGGAATTTTCTCGGACGGAGCGGTACCAAGAGTGCGAATGTATACCTGGTATCACCTGAGGCGGCAGTGGCGATGGCTCTTGACGGAAAAATTGTCGACCCGACGGACTACTTTAAACCGGAGGATTATCCAAAAATTGAACTGCCTGAACAATTTGTTATTGATGACAGTATGATTATCAGCTCTGACGGGGATTCTTCGGTGGAGATAGTACGGGGGCCGAATATCGGTGATCCACCCTTCAGTGATCCGATTGTTGATACGATTACCGGTGTCGTGACGATAAAAGTCGGTGATAAAATTACCACCGACCATATCATGCCTGCAGGAAGCCGGCTTAAATACCGGTCCAATATTCAGAAATATGCTGAATTTGTGTTTGAGAACACCGATCCTGAATTCTACAGTAAAGCAGTGGCACACAAGGAAAAAGGCGTACACAACATTGTTGTCGGCGGTGAGTCTTACGGTCAGGGTTCTTCGCGGGAGCATGCGGCTATCTGCCCCATGTATCTTGGAGTAAAGATGATTCTGGCAAAATCGATGGAGCGGATACACAAGGCGAATCTGGTGAATTTCGGTATACTGCCGGCCCTGTTCGAAAATCCGGCGGATTATGATACAATTAATGATGGTGATGCACTGGTCATCGAGGGTATCCGGGACACACTTTCATCGGGCGGCAGCTCCCTGACTCTGCAGAATAAGACGCAGGGCAGTACGATCGTGTTAACCCTTGAGTTGTCTGATAAAGAAAGGGCGTTACTGCTCGCGGGCGGTAAGATTAATTATATCAGGGAGCGTAGCAATGTGTGATATACCGGCAGGCGCACACGAGTGAACATAATCAACTTAAAATCTATTCGCTGACAAGCGTTTTTGAACGCCGTGACCGGGAAATGGTATAAAAAAGCACCCGTGATTTCCGCTTTTGGTTATATGCTTCCTTTTTTCCGGCGGGTAGTTCTTCGCGGGACCCCCGTTTAAACCCAACCTGCTGAAACCAGTCCGATGTTTGTGTCGTAAGCACAAAAACTTTTTTAATTTTTGCTTTCGTGGCTTTTTCTATGAGGTACGAGATTATTTTTTTGCCGATACCGAGATTGGCATACATTGCGTCAACAGCGACACCGGCGATTTCCGCGGTTTTACCCGCATAGGGGTGCAGGGCGCCGCATCCGTGAATTATCCCGTCGACTTCATACACCACAAAGTCATTCACTTTCTCCTCAAGGTACTCACTGGTGCGTGGAATAAGAATGCCTTCGTCAACCGCGTCTTCCATTATACTTAACACAAAGGGAATATCGTTATAGTGCATGGGACGTATATTCTCATGCTGGTTGGAGTAGATCATAGTACCGAAACCGCGGTTGGAGAAGATCTCTTTCAGCAGCATACCTTCAATCCTGCCGTCAACGATATGCACGCGGGTGACACCGCTTCTGCAGGCGTCGTACGCGAGTGTGACCATTTCCATTTCGGGTTCCCGTGCAAGGGTGCTGTTCAGATCAATGAATGCACCGGCTTCGGTCACGGTAAGTTGCGGGATGGTATCATCGTCGGATACGAAGGTATCGTCGGTGACCGTATATTTTTTTGAATGGATACCGCCGAATTCCGTGAGGAAAAAGAGTTTTGCCGCTTTCAGCGCCTTTGCAATAGAGACCGCCAGTTCATTTGATGACAGGTTATACGGTTTCCCGGTCGGGCTCCAACCGATATTTGGAAAGATAGGTATCATACCTTCTTCGAGTATTTTTTTCACAATGGGCGTACTTATTTTATCAACGATACCGGAGTACTCGTAGTCAATACCGTTTCGTACGCCGATACACCGTGCCTTTACCCAGTTTCCGATTATCGCATTGGTATTGTTCTCCGCAAGAAGTGTCATAACCTTATTGGAAACGTCGAAGGAGGCCATTTTAATAAAAGGTACCGCTTCAAGCGGTGTCACGCGGATACCTTCGACAAAAGGGGATTTTACATTAAAACTGTGGAGTATCTCGTTGATACGATTTGTCGTGCCGGGGACCAGAACAACCCGAATACCCATCTTGTGCAGGAGCGCCAGATCGGTAATCAGGATCGGAAATGACGGATGGGTAATCAGCGCGCTGTCGATTTTAATTACAAAGGTCTCGTTTTTAAAACGGTTAATGTACCCGAAGGCCTGACGGATTGTATCAACCTGCTCCTTTAATTGGTTTTGAATAGTCATAATAAAAGTCCTGTAATGCTCTGGATGTTGATATAAATCGGTTAATGCAAAATAATGTTTTATAAAGTAAATGACAAAAATTAAATGCAAAATTGTGCAGCAAATGATTAATTAGTGGCTGTCCGGAAACCAGGCAAAACTGTCATTACGACCGGAGGGAGAAATGACAAATCAGGGACTTTTCGGACAGACACTAATTATTTCTTGTAAAATAGTGATAAATTCTGAATACGTATTTACAAGCGCTTCCCTCAATCCCCCGGAGATGAGGGGGCGTACTGCAAAGCGGTATTATATTAACAACAATTAATCAATACCCGTTTTAATAACGCTGAAGTTGAATGCTGCGGTAAGGTGCTGATTCAGAAATAATTCCTTTTAAGCACTCACAAGACGATTGTGGGCTCGCCAACACTTGCATCATACTCTTTAATAGGGGTGCGCCAGTTTTTACCGTACCGAACCTCAAGATACTTTTCAACATCGGAAGGAATCCAGTAGTTGTTTCCCTCCCAGGTGATCTTTTCGAGATTGGTATAAAAATAACCGGCTACTTTCTTTTTACAGTAACTATCTACCCAGACAGATTCATTATCATCGGCATATTTGAAGAAGATATCAAGATGAAGGCTGTCGCTCATGATTTCGGAACGTAACGGTCTGATTTTAGCGACGCGTAATCTACCCGGTAACCATCCGGAAGGTGCGGAGCGCTTCAGGAGTTTATACCGGGGAAAGAAATTTCGTTTGAGGGCTACTACTTTTTCCACATATTCGCCGGGTACACCGATATCAATATCATTATCCCACGGCAGCAGAATACCGTCCCGGATAATACCAAGGAGTGTGCCGTCATCGAGCCAGTAAGGAATGCCGTTTTTTTCCAGTAGCCCGGTAGTGTACATGAGCATTTTTTTTGCACGGGTCAGTTTCGTACCGGTTAAGGGCAGTATCTTTTTATATTTCGGCGGACGGGTCAGTCGGGTTTTATCAGAAAGGGTGTCAATAACATTTTGTGAAATAATCGTACGGTCATCCTTGACGGTACTCCACTTTTTTACCGTTGTATGCCATTCCCCGTAGCGTGCGGTAAGGTAGTGCTTTACAGAAGAGGGAATAGTATAGGTGCCGTTCTGCCAGGTAATGGTGTCGGTTGGTTCAATATATTTTTTATCGACCTGTTTTAATGCACCCATATCAATCCATCGTACGGTATCATCAACGATACGCTTTGGTGATATAATCACGTCTGAACCCCGGTACTGTTTTCTTGACCAGTAGGGCTTTATACGAATGCGGGTAATGTTGCCGTCAAGCCAGGACTTGCCGCTTCTATCATACGTGAATTTGAATTTGTACCATGGGAGAAACCTTTTCCTTAATGATAAAAAAGTATTAAAATGTGTTTCCGGGACGGCGATATTGATATTTTTTGTCCACGGCATGAGAGAATTATCTCGCACAATACCCAGTAGCGTTCCCCCGTCAAGCCAGTATGGAATGGCATGTTTGTTAAGAAGCCGGACAGTGCGTTTAAACAGGATGGGTGTCATAATGTGATACCACCGGGATATTATACGGCGCAGGATTGTTTGATAACACCCATTTCAACTAATACGGACCGCAAACAGTGCAGGAAATCGGTAATATCATCTTTATTTATTGCTCCCATATTGGCAAGTCTGAATGTGTCCAGTGAATTCAATTTTCCCGGATATATCGTGAATCCTTTTTCGTATAGTTTATCATGCAGAATTTTAAAATTAAAATGCGGATCCTGTGGCTCCAGTACGGTTAACAGAATATGGGATTCCCATTCCGGTTGCAGAAGGAACTTAAAGCCAAGTTCCTGCAGTCCGGCACGCAGAACCTGCCAGTTTTCCGTATACCGTCTGTACCTTCGTTAAAGTCAGCCGGCTCAGGAATACTGAATCAATGAAGGGTGTTTCGATGCATTAATGCAGAATGGGTAATTAGTTTTTATTAACGGTTTACAGTTGCGTACCCTAAATCCCCCGGAAGAGAAAACATATTATAATTAATACCCTACAAGTCCCCCTTCGGGGCACAACTGAATGCAGAGCATAAAGTTGTCTATATTTAACAAGAACTGATTAAACGCTCCATTGTTTCCGCCGGTTATTTTTCTCTTACCTTTTCCGGTGACATTATTATACAATAATATATTGCACACACGTAACACAGCAATTGTATCGTTTCATAAATCAAGCTTTTAGCGGGCATAAGCCCAATTAGAAGTTACGAGCACTATTTAACCAATATTTAACAATAGTAAGTTATCGATGCAGGTATTGAACATTAAAAAGAAAATATTTTCTTCAAGCAGGATTTCGTTTTTTATCCTTCTTTTTATCTGTTTCGCGAGTGCGATCCTTGGTGACAGTGTCGCGGAAGCACTGCTCCTCTCTCATTTTGATGCATCCGTTATTCCCCGAATGTATATGGTAAATGCGTTGTTTCTTTTCCTCTTTTCACTGTTTATCATGTCCCTTATTGACAGAATCGATCGTGGACTTTTTTTCCTTGTATTTATGCTGGTCCATTGCATTGTCCTTGTGCTTATATGGTGTGCGGTATTTTTCGGCATGACCTTTTTATTTATACCGCTCTTTTCCTATGCCTATGTCACAAAAATATTCCTTTTTCTTATGTTCTGGACGCTGGCGAATGATGTTATCGATTCCCGTAAAGCGGGAGAGCAATTCCCCTTTATAGCCGCAGGCGGTACTCTCGGTGCGATTGGAATCTCCTTTATGATTCCCTGGTTACTGAAGCTTATTTCAGCGCAGAGTCTGTTACTGGTCTGGATTGCCTTGTGCGCGCTCGTACTTGTCTGTTTCATTCCCTTGAAAAAATCGTTCGGGAAATACTTCATGCAGATATCGGACAGCGAAAAGCATATGAAGCGGAATCTGAAGAGTCTGATGACCGATGTCGCGCTGATTGGACGCGAGCCGTTACTGGCAAATATGTCTCTGCTCTATTTTATGCTCTTTTTTATCCTGCTTAATCAGCACTATGCGTTTTATGAAGCTATCAAAGCGCGTTTTATGGCAGCGGATCGTTTGGCCGGATTTCTGGGTTATTTTAACGGGATAAGTATGGGCGCGACTTTTTTCCTGCAGTTGACTCTTGCCGGTATAGTCATAAAAAAAATAGGATCTACCCGATCCATGTTCATGCTGCCTGCTGTGTTATGTATTGTATTCGGCGCACTGACTGTGCTGGGGTTTACTGCAGGTAGTGATGAAAAAGCCTTTGCCGTCTCCGCTATTCTTTTCTGGGGAATTGTCGGAGGAGTCGGTATGCGTATTGCCTTCTTTGATTCCTTTTTCTCGCCGAATTTTCAGATCTTTTTTTCAAGTCTTCCACAGGATGTACGGGGGAGAGGGAAGCTTGTAATCGAAGGTGTGATCAAGCCCTCGGCAATGGTTTTCGCCAGTTTGTGGCTGCTGTTGGTAACCAGTAATATATCATTCGGTACAAACATGATAATTCTGCTTGGTATTTCCGTGGTAATGATAATACAGACGTTTCGGATACGGGCAAGCTATACGGAGAGTCTGGCGCAATATCTCGGTGATTTTAAATCACGGGTGTCGCTGTCGCTCTTCGATTCGGCTGAAATCTTGGCCAGCGATAGTATGCTTGCATTCCTGTCGCAGAAACTGGAAAGTGAATCATACGAGATTAAATGTTATGTTATTGAGATACTGGCCAAAATAAATACTGAGGCGTCAATAAAAATTCTTACGGATACCTTATACAAGGAAGAAAAACGGGTGCGGGCCACCATTGTCTCATCATTGACAAAAAACAAATCTGAAAGTTTAAAATCTCTCTTTAAAATGTTGTTGATGGATGCTGATGAACGGGTAGTTGCAAACAGTATCTTCGCACTTGCCGCCTACAACGACAGAGATATTAATGAAGGGCTGCAGGCCTTTTTAAACCATAGAAACAATCGTGTCCGGGCCAATACTATTATTGCACTCTGGCCGGTTTCGGGGAAAGTGTACCGCAAAAAACTTTGTGCAGTGCTTGAAGAGATGCTGTCTTCGGAAGAGCAAAACGTCTGCGCCAGTGCACTCTTTGTTCTTCGTGAAATCGCTGCAGAGGATGAAGGAACGATTCTGTTAACGCAGTTTTATAATAATAATACGGAACGATTACTCAGGGAACGGATGCTCTGGTCCCGTTTTTTACGCGCCGTGGCCGTAATTCCGGTGGATTCCATAATTGAATCACTTCTTACCCGCGCTGGTACAATCAGTAAAAAGATGCGGAAAGATATCGTCTCTGCCCTCACTGAAGCCTGCGCGAATAGATATAGTACCGATAGACTGGTAATGAAACTTGCTTTGCCTGATACAGTGGTACGGGGAATCATTCTGAAGGTACTCCTGGCGCTTAAGCAGGATGAGAGAAAGAAGTATGAAACAACACTGATAAAAATTGCCGGGGAAGAGGCGCAACATGCTTTTAAAGACTGGGTTTCCTATAATATGCTAGTAAAGAGGACGGACAATTCTGCAGAGCAGCTGCTGTCCAATGCGATACAGGAGGAGTGTATCACCGATCATCTGAACAATCTCATTGTCATTGCGGCCATGCTGGATACCAGCGGTCAGGTTAAAGCGGTTATGAGACGCTTGAACCATGAAAATCGTCATGTCCGCGCCAGAGCACTGGAAGTACTTGATAATATCGGTAATATGAAGGTGAACCGTCTGGTGATAAAGTTGATAGAAGCGGCGGATCTTCGCGGAATGTTGAAAGAGGGACAGGCACAGCAACCGCCGGTTGAGCATGAAATACTGACACGGGTAAAAGAGTATGTGAATAATACAAACAGCTGGGTACGCGTGTGTGCCCGGTATGCGCTTACACAATACGGAGCTGTATAATAGTCCGTGTTTGGAATATGTTAACAAACAGGAATTCTTTGCAAGGATAGACCATTTGTGGAACATGCAGAAGAAAAGACGTTTCATCTCCTCGAGGATGTGATTTTTTTAAAGAAGACGCCGCTTTTTTCATCCATGCAGACCAGTGAACTCAGGGCACTGGCTACTATTGCGGAGGAACATTCTTTCGAATCGGGGAAAGAAATTGTGCGCGAGGATGATGTGGGGGACTCCCTGTATATTATTAAAAACGGGAGTGTCAATATTCTTAAAAAGATTGATGAAACCAATACCGTTAAACTGGCGGAATTATCGCAGGGGGATTGTTTCGGTGAAATGGCATTGTTTGATGCTGAGGTACGGTCGGCGAGTGTGTATGCAAAGGAGCCGTGTGTATTACTGTGTATTAAAAGTGATGACCTTAACGATCTGTTACTGGATTATCCGACCATTGCGATTGAATTTATTAAAATTTTTGTAAAGCGTTTACGCAAAGCAAATAAAACTATTGAAAAATTATCTTCAGATAATCAGGAATAGTAATCGGACAGTATCATGAAAATCTGTACTTATCATATCTGCATGTTGGTAAGCATAGCCTTTCTTCTGTGCGCGCCGCCGGAAAATGTCCGGGTACTCATTAAAATGATGGACAAGCAGGAGAAGTACTTCAGTGAAGAACTGGTTTCACAATTCTCGACCGATGATGACCGTCGGTTGGAGGTTATTCGATATACGGCGGTTGACAGTATTGAATCCGAATTGGAAAAATATCCCGGAAAAATTGCACTTATTAAAGTGCCTTTTGAAAAGAGCTGGTCGCTGGTGCAACGGGGAAAGATTATGCCCCTTCATTCCTTCCTCGGTCCCGAAGCGATCAGGGAGTTTAATGACACCTATCTTTTCACTTTTCTCGGCAGGCAGCATAATATTCAGTTCTTTATTCCCCGGAAATATGAGACGCGTATTATGGTGTACCGGAAAAGCAAAGTAAAGCATGCTGCGACGCTCTGGCGGACGTTTCGCGATACAATCAGTGAATGTGTAAAACACTGTAACGGCAAGGGTTTGCCGGCTTCCTATGTGTTGGAAGAAAATCCCAACCTGTGGGACTATTTTGATATTCTGGTGGTCGGCTGGATCTGGGCGCGTATGGAGTATAATGGAATCACTAAACCGCGCATCGCCCATCGCGGAAAAATGTACTCCGGCACCTCGCACCGCATTATTGACAGGGTGTTTCAGTGCAACGGGACGGACCGGAATGTGATAACCATGCAGGGCGAACCTGTGGTTGACGCTTTTTACTGGGAGGCGATATATGCGGCGAGTGGGATTTATAACCCCCGAATGTGGGTAGAGGAATGGTCAGGTACCGATATCTGGCAGGGATTTGCCGGTGACGAGGTTTTTCTTTCATTTATGACCCAGCTTGACTGCTTCAATATTCACGGAACCGGACAGGACGGCCTTGAAGGTTTCCTTGCGGATCCTGACGATATGGGAGTGGCTACCATGCCTGCAGGATGCTCCTTTGCACTGGCGCAAAACGGTGAAGTGCTGTGGAAGGGTCGAAAGACAATTACCACCGGCGGATGGTGGTGGGCTATTCCGGCTGACGCTCCCGATCCACACATATCGTATAAACTGGCGCGTTTTATAACCGGCAAGGAACATCAGGTACAGGGATGCAGCAGGTTCGGCATGATACCGGTACGCAAGGATGTCCGCAATGAGATGGACTCGCTGTTTGAAGCGAAATGGATGAAAGAGATTTATGATATATCTTACGAGCAGATGGTGTACAATAAATCAACCGTTGTCCCGCAGCACTCCAGATTTCACGAAATAAGTAAGATATATCTTGACGCATGGTCCTATATTATTGTCAACCGAAACTGGTCTGAAGACAGGAACATGCCGAATCGTACCTATATTCAGAAAGTAATTGAGATAAAATATATACCGCTTCTTCGGCGATATAAGCAAGGATGAACCGGAAAAAGTGATACTACATGATAGAGGTCTGTTAAGATACTATTGTACATAAAAATAGCGAAGGATAGGTTATGAAGGTTGCAGGCAGAGTAGGTATAGGGGTAATTCTTCTGGCAGTACTGTGCAGTCCACCGATTAAATTGAAAGTGCTTATCAGTATGATTGCGGATCAGGAGAAGTATTTCAAGGAAGAGGTTATGCCGGTTTTTGAGGACAAAGAACGGGCTGAGCTGGAGGTAATACACTATGCCAGCACGGATAGTATTGATGTTGAAATTAAAAAATATGCGGGACAGGTCGGTCTGGTGAAAATACCTTTTAATAAGGCCTGGTCGCTGGTGAACGAGGATGAGATTTTGCCGCTTGAAGCATTTCTGACAGCGGAGGAGATTAAGGAATTTAACGATACATATATGCTTACTACGCTCGGCAGGCGTAATGACAAGCAGTATTATATTCCGCGCAAATTTGAAACCCGTCTTATGGTATACCTGAAAAGTAAGGTACTGGATGCCGTTGCCGTGTGGCGAAAGCATCGTAAGGATATTCACAATTCGTTGAAGACCTACAACGGGTCGGGACTCCCCGCAACCTATCTTCTCGAAGAGGACCCAAACCAGTGGGATTATTTTGATGTGTATGTTGTTGGCTGGATCTGGGCGCATACGCCCTATGGCGGGAAAGTCGGCGCCAAGGTGGCACATCGTGGAAAGCGATATTCCGGAACTTCCTACAGGGTTATTGACCGGATATTTCAATGTAACGGGGACAGTGCCGCGGTGGTATCGATGACGGGTGATGCCGTAGTTGATGCCTTTCACTGGGAGGCGGTCTATGCGGCCGGCGGTATTTACAACCCAAACATGTGGCGGGAAGAGTGGAGTGGTTCCGGTATTTGGAAAGGTTTTTCTGAAGGTGAAGTATTCCTCTCTTTTATGACGCAGCTGGACTGTTTTTTTATTCATGGTACCGGGCGTGACGGATTACAGGGGTACTTAAGCAATCCTGAGGATATGGGGGTCGCGACAATGCCGACCGGGTGCTCGGTTGAACTCGACAACAAGGGGGAGCCGGCACGTATCGGCACCAAAGCAATTACCACCGGCGGATGGTGGTGGGGGATACCAAAGAGTACACCCGATCCAAGAAGCTCTTATAAACTTGCCCGTCATATAACCAGCATGGAGACTCAGGTACAGGGATGCAGTCGTTTCGGTATGATTCCGGTACGGAAAGATGTACTGAGTGATATGCAGATGCTTTTTGGTGGACAGTGGATAAGTGAGATATACAACGTTTCATTTAAGCAGCTCATGCACAACAAGTTTACTATTGTACCAAGTCATCCGCGGTTTGATGAGATCGGTAATGTGTATCTTGACGCATGGTTTGACATAGTGGTGAAACAGAACTGGTCGCAGGATAAAGTAGTTCCGAACAGAGATTATATTTTGCACCATATCACGGAAGTATATATCCCGAAGATTAATCAAATCAGATGATGTTTTTTATATCGGGTGTACTACATGACGGAAAAAACAGAAGACCTGGAGCAGCTGAGAAAGGCGTATCGTGAGGATCCCGCAGACCGGGATACGGCTTCACGCCTGGCGGAAATATATACGGACCGGGGCTGGTTGAATGAGGGCATACAGATATACCGTGATCTGATACAAGTATATCCTGATGATTATGAGCTGCTGCTCGCGCTTGGCAATGTTAATTTTACCAGGCGGAATATACCCGAGTCTCTGCGGATTTTTAAAAAATTAACGGTATTAAAACCGGCGCGTGTTGAGGGGTGGAATAATCTTGGTATCGTCTATCTGGCACAGGAGGATTTTGATTCTGCAAGGGTGGCCTTTGAAAAGGTACTGCAAATAGAGCCGGAGAATCATGGCGCGTTGTTAAACATGGGTAATTTTTACGATCATGTCGGTAATAATGATAAAGCAATAGAGATGTTTAAGAGAGCTACGGCAGTGCGGCCCGATTTCCAGGATGCCTGGTTTAACCTCGGAAATGCCTACATTAAGAAATTGCATCTCCATAAGGCAATTGATGCATATGAAAAATCATTAAAATATAATCCTGCCTTTTTTTCCGCGTTTAAAAATATCGGGTATGCATATGAGCAGCTCAACGATTTCGAAAAGGCAAAGACCTATTATGAGAAGGCACTGGCGATTAATAAAGCCGATGCTTCACTGTATGTCAACATTGCTTCGTTGCATGCCCGTTTGAATCAGCTTGATAAGGCAAAGGATTATTTCCTGCGGGCGGTAAAGCTCGCACCCAAGGATGCGGCCGGTTGGCTCGGGTTGAGAGACCTGTCGTTGAAAAAGGGAGATCTAAAAACGTATGTAAAATCAACAAACGCAATTCTCCAGAGACTTGATAATAACAGTATAGTGGAATCACTCAGGGTACTGCGTAAATTAAGCCAGCACGACAGTATTGAACTCTTGTTACGTGCGATCGATAAATTGGAAAAAACGGGTGATGAGATTGATGCTGAACGCATGCTGGCCTATGCCGGACAGGAAAATGAGAATACTCGTGCAGCCGTCCTCTACAAACGATTGCAGTCTATCGTGCACCCCTCAGATCATATGCTTCAGTGTCTGGCCGAATATACATTCCGGCAGAAGCGCTATGAACAGACCATACGGTATATCCAGGCGATGAAAGAAAAGGATATCACCGATTATACCATTCAATGGAAAGCGTTGATTGCATCCGGTGCTCTGGAAGTGGCGGAGCAGCTTATTGAAAATTATCTGGAAGAAAATCAGGATTGTTTTGAGGGGTGGTATCAACGCGCCCGTATCGAAATTAAGAAAAAACAGACTGATGCCGCGCGGAATTATCTCATTCGTGCAATGGAAAGCGGCTTTGCCGATTTTGACCGGCTGGAGGAGGAGCCTGCTCTCAGGAAGCTTTATCTCTCTTTTTCCGGTAAATGATTTCGCACAGTGCGATGATATGGTGTTACCATATGTGGTAGTCTTAAGAAGTTACTATACCATGAATCTGTAACTGTCTATAAAATAAGATGTTACATGCATTTAACTGTTGACAATCTCTCTGCCCGATTGTAGACTATACTAGTGGATACTGTCTCTTTTACCGACTTTTTAATAATTCGGTACAATCGTTTCCTCTCATTTCAGTAAAGGTGGTAATAGAATGAATCGGATACGCAACATGGAAAATTCCGTATTTGGTGCGGCGGGTAGTTCTCCGGATGCAAATCGACTGTATTCAATACTCCTTGACACCCGCGCTTCATCGATGTCGCAGAATATGTACGATATTGCGGAAAAGATAATGAAGAATGAAAAAGAAAATGCGAAGATGGCGCTCGAACAATTCTGGTCACTGAAAAAAAATCTTACTGATGAGAATGTGGCGCAAACTGTTGACATGCTGATTAATTTCTATCAGGAGAAGATCGATGTGCTTCGCAGTAAAGAGGATCACATCAAGAAAGTGAGTAAGGATTCTCGGGAATTGCTGGAAGAGAAAAGGAAGCGTGATGCTGAAATTGCCACGGTAAAACAGGAAATTGACGAGTGCAGCAGCGAAATAGATAGATTGAATGCCAGGATGCGCCAGCTTGAGGTAAAAGAGCAGGAACTGTCGTTAATCGACACACAGGTGGAAAAAGAGTTACGGCTTAATGCCAATGAAGTCGTGAATGGATTATACGAAATTATCTTTTCCGCACAGGAGCGTGCCGTTACTGATAGTCTTCCGTTGGATAAAGAACTGCAGAAAGAGTTGAACGATACTGAACCGCCTTCTGAACATGCGGATGATGCAGCAACGGAGAAAGATACAACAGCGCCCGGGTCTGCCGAAACCGTGCCGGAAATAGTACTTGAAAAGAAGGATATCCCCGGAACTGATCAGGATGAGGAAGTCAATGAAGCACAGGTGGTTCCGCATGAGGATTATATGCAACCGACAGAGAAACAGCATAAACCATTGCCGGATGATACGGATATTTTTGAAAATTATGACGGGGTGTTTAAAAAGGAAGAGAAAAAAATTGAGGTCAACTATCCCAAGTCCGTTGTTAAGACGACCCGGGGAACGGTAATCGGTGAGTACTATTATGACGGCAAGGTATATAAAAACAAAAGGCACTATATATATAACAGTCAATTTTTCTGGCGTAAGGTGTATAATGCCTTGAAAGCCTGTAAAGAGCAATTTGATCAGTCACGGTACAATGAAGCGGTTCAGATAATCAAGGATGCCCACAAGCGTATTATTGAGAAATCATCCCTGCATTTCGAAGTCTCTACCAATGAGATACTCAATAAGCATGTCATGAAGGATCTGGTTCAAAAAATAGACAGAAGGGAATATGATGATATTGTCGCCGTGTGCAGTCGGCTGAAGGCGAAGATTGATGCGCTGGGCGGTAATTATGTGGAAATGCTTCAGGAACAGATGACACGGTACAGCGAGATATAATTCATGCATCGGGTGAGTTTACTGACGTGTACCGTTCTCTTTTCTTTTCAGGTATTCGCCGTTTCAGAAGATTCAATCCTGTCCACCGATTCAAATATCGTTGCCGGCGATACTGTCCACAGTAGTGACTCATTGCATGACACGGTCATTGAAACGATACGTGACAGCCTTTCCAATGACTCGACAGTCGCAGAAGCGCATGACTCCGCAACCTGCTCTACCGCTACCGATGTAATAATCCATGGTGATACCGGACAAGTGCTACCGCGGGATACGCTGCCGCCTTCAGTGCATTATTATCGGGATACCCTGACGGCACCGCAAAAAACACAACTACGGATTATGGGTAGAATAAAGCATGGTATTGTACTGCTTTTACGTCATATTAAGCATTTATTTTTCTTTATCCTTTTCGCGGGAATACTTTTAAGTGTCATTGTACTTTACCGGAGAAAAATTGACAGCAGGCGTTTTATGACCTCAACCCGTCTTTCCATCATGGACAGGGAAGTCCAGCTTGCCTGCAAACATATGGAAGATAATTATGCTGATCCTGAGTTATCTGTCGAATCGATCTGCAGAGCATTAGTCACCGGTCCCGCTTTTCTTGAAGCACTTTTTGAACGTGAACTGGGGATGAGTGTTACAGAATTCCTCTATCATGTCAGAATAAACCGTTCAAAACTGCTTCTGAAGAAAGATCCTGAAATTGATCAAGAAGAATTGCTGAATCAAATCGGTTTTGGTGACTATGATTTATTTTTAAGGAAATTTAATGAAATTACCGGTGTTACTGTTGAGGAGTATCTTGATTCTCTTTCCAAAGAATGAAGTCAATAGACTATTGTTACCGTGTGCAATCACGCATCGGGCGAAGTTCCGTATACTTCTTTTTTGTACCGTTCTTATCAGCACGGGGGTTATCAACTCCCTGTTCGCTAAGAAACGGGACTGGACTATTTTAACTGCAAATGATACGTTAATTCTCTTTTTCAAGGAGGCCCGGGTAGGGACGCTTAACAGTGTAACGCAGGTTGATTCTGATAAGCGAACCATTATTATTACCAACCGTGTAACCATATCATCCGGTACGACAATTCCCGGTACCGTTTCTGCAATGGAGTTGTATGAGGTTCGTAAATATGATTTCAACGGTAAACAGATTTATGCGTTTCAGAAGTTACAGAGTTCAAGTGGCACCTCAACCTGGGAGTTGGAGAAGAAAGGGAAACAGTGGGAGCTTGTCATTTCCGCAGGAGGGATTTCCCGAAAACTCCCGGTTACACAAGTCAAGGGAGATCTCGCCCCGACGTATGCGATTCTGTCTGGTATCATACACGGGACGATAACAGCAGGGGAGCAG
>CAZIYW010000096.1:0-20155 GCA_964543525.1 uncultured Fibrobacterota bacterium
TATACCATAACCCTTGTATAACCCTGTTCAGGGATGGCCTTCATACTAATATCAGATAACCAGTGATTCAACACGGACGCGAGCACCCGGGTTATGAATTGAGTCCACTCCGTTTTTGCCAGGTAAAAATTTGCGCTTAAGTGAAGGGGCGTCTAAGCTCGCGTCGGTTAACTGCAACGTTATAAGAGGCCACTAAAGTTTGTTCTTAAGTAAATATTTGTTTCAAGGCAACCGAACCCCTCCCCGAAGGGAGGGGTTCGCAATTGTCAGGCTACCTACTTCTCAACCATTTCAATCTGTTGTCTTGGGTTAGTGGAATCGCTTGGGGAGTGTTATACATCTTCCTTATGGCAGCGTTGTGTGGTACATTTTTACCGGAATGTTTTTTCAGTTTTTAGTTATCCTGACTTATTACAGCGATTAAGTACTCAACATCTTTTCATCGCAAATTTTTCAGCCCTTTCTGATTACATTTGTAACCACAAATTATTATAAAACTTGGCAAAATGCTCCAATTTAGGCTATATTTGGTTACATAAATACACAATTTTTGGAGTGGAAGTTCCATGATCGATATTTTTGAATATGCTGATTACAGAAAATTTATCAAAGATTTTCAGCTTGCTAAAAGTAAGTTGAATTCAGCATTTTCATACCGCTATTTCGCCCAGAAAGCGGGTATTAATTCCTCCTCCTTTTATACCCAGGTTGTTAAAGGTAATCGTAATCTGACAAAACAGACCATTTATAAAACTTGTATTGCGCTCAATCTCAATGATCAGGAAGCTGAATATTTTGAAAACCTGGTCTTTTTCAACCAGGCAAAGACTATTAAGGAAAAAAATTATTTCTTCGAGAAACTGATAGAAAAGCAGAAGCTGCGTAATGTAAAACGAATTAAAGAGGAACAATACGAGTACTTTTCTTCCTGGTATCATGTTATTATAAGGGAAGCGGTTACATTTATCGATTTTAATGAGGATTATAAAAAACTGGCAAATTTTCTTAATCCGCCGATTACCGAGAAACAGGCAAAGGAGTCGGTAGCGCTTCTTTTGAAGCTCGGTTTTTTAGAGAAGGTTGACGGCAGATATATCCAGACAGAGCCGCTCATTGCCAGTGACAGCGCAACGGAATTCAAGATTCATCAGGTGATGAATTATCAGATACAGATGCTGAAAATGAGTATCGAGGCCTTTGACCGGTGGAAATCCGGGCAGCGATTGACATCGGCAACAACGTTCAGCGTGTCGGAAAAGACCTATGCCCGGTTTGTGGAGATTCTTCGGGACAGCAGATCGCAGATGATGAAGCTGGCTATGGCTGATGATAATCCGGAGCAGGTCTATATGCTCAGTGTGAATCTCATTCCCATGACCAATAAAAAAGGGTCCGGAGGGAAACATGCGTAAATTACTGTGCATAGTGACAGGATTGCTCCTGTTCCTGATGAGCTGTTCGCTCGGGCCGGTTGCCGGCGGTTCCACCGATACCGAGCTGGGTGGCCCGGTTGTGTCAGGTATACTTTACGATACAAACGGTGCTCCCGCAACAAATACTTTGGTAAAGCTTATACCGGTTACCCATAATCCGATTCAAGATGATCCCATTCCGGATTTTCTGACTGATACTACCGGTGCTGATGGTCGTTACAGTATACAGATCGCTGATTCGGGATTGTATAATATCGAAGCAGTTCAACTGGTAAACCGCTTTCGTGCTTTAAAAACAAATGTTGCTGTTTCGGGTGATACAGTTTATATCGATGATGTTTCACTGACAGTTCCCGGTGCAGTGCGTATTACCCTCCCTGATATAGCTGATACAGATTATGGCTATATTTTCATTCCCGGTTCAGAGTTCTCTGAGCGTTTATCTGAAAATGCAATCGTCTCGATCGGTAGCAAACGTTTTATGGTGTTTGATTCATTACCCGCTGATACACTGCCGGGTATCTATTATGGTAAAGAGTTCTCAGTAGATCCGATACAACCTCTTCTGGGTACAGTAATTATTACATCGTGCGACACCACCGGCGCTTCAGAGATTATTGAAACCTGGGATGTTATTAATACCGCTAATTCCGGAATACCCGGGAATGATATCAATGCGGTACTGATAGATAGAGCCGGAAACCTGTGGGTTGGGACTGATACAAAAGGCCTTGCAAAGTATGACGGCTCCGCTTGGCAGGTGTTTGACTCCACATCGGCTGGATTGGGATTATTACATACCAACAGAATACTGTCGCTTATGGACGGCAATGATGGGTATATATGGATTGGCACCGACAGTGGCCTGGTCAGGTATGACGGTGTGTCATGGTATACGACAACGGCGATTCCGAAGTATGCTATTGTCGATATGGCGCTTGACAGCACAGGAAACAGAGTGGTGGTTGCCGATACGGAGTATGTCAAGTATAACGATTCGGTGTGGTACCATAAACCGGTAAAAACGACAAAGACAATAACCGGCCTTACATCGTTGGTAATAGACAAACAGGGCGATATGATATGCGGGTCTCAAACCGGATTGTATGTAATGGAGCTCCCCGATACGGTAACATGGAAGTATCTGCAGCTTGGGTTGTTAACAGAAGAGAACAGCTATGTCGCGGATCTCGCTATTGATGACAATAACGGATTATGGTGCGCGACAAATTTTGGTGTGTATCATTATGATAACACCACCTGGCAGGTGTATGATGTTTCGAGAGGGGCAATACCTGCCAATACGGTTTCTGCTGTGATTGTTGACCGGAATAATATTTCCTGGGCGGGTTTGAAGGATAAGGATTGTATTGTTCGTCTCGGTGTCTTTGCTGAGATATTTACCGGTGATACTGTCAGTGAGTTGAAAAATGTCGGCACAATTAACAATATAGAAGTGGGGCCTGATAATACACTGTATTTTGCTACAGCGCAAGGGGGCGTAGTTAAGCTGACCTACATGCTGAGCAAGTATCTAAACAGATAGAAAGGTTTACAAAAACAGAACCAGAAAATGCTGGTATGTGTTAGCTATACCATGAAAGGAATAAAAAATGGACACTATGAAATTCTCACCCCTCTCCCCACCCTTTATTCTAACCACTCCCAACTATCTTAGAATAAAGCTGCAGGGGTGAGAATTTCATTAATATTGAAGGAGCAGAAATCAAGAAACAAAAAATCCTCATCCTGAAACCTGTTTTTCTCCTACCCTTCCCCAAGGCGATGAGTACAGGCAAAGAAAGGGTGAGGATTTATAAAAAGGGAAATTATTAGAAGATAACAATCGTTAATAAAGACAAAATCCTCGTCCCGAAACTTGCGATCCCTATACCCCCCCCCAAGGTGATGAGAGCATGGAGTAGGGACAGGGGATTTATAATCCCGGTCAGGGTTGCCGGTTTCGTCCAGGGGTGAAGTGTTTCGTCTTTTTTAACGTAACCGTAACCGTTTTAAGAAAGCTTGGTTTTTAATATGAACTATCACTTTAAGGTAAATTTAATAATAGCAATTTTTACATTATCCGCTCTGACGCAGGTTGTCGACAACTTTGATTTTACCACACTTGACGGGACTCACTACAATCTGTACAACGATCTGCTGAATAAAAAGAAGCCGGTTTTGTTTCATACTATGACATCCAGTTGAAGCTCCTGCGGAGCGTCGGTGGCGTATTTAAACGAGTACTGGAATGATTATAAGGATGAGGGGCTTGTAATAATTGAGACGAATATTTCAAAAACAGATGATCTGCAGAGTTTTCTCGATTACTGCAGGACTTATGATGTTCAGTACCTCAGGCTTATGAGTACCGACGGTGGACTAAAAGTCCCCGAAGTGTTTAGCGATAACTTTGCAAATAAAAAATGGCTGGTTTTCACCGATGGTACCTTTAAGGAAAATCCGGTGAAAGGCGACATTTTAAAATCGATAAATCCTGATGATGTAACACCGCCGGTCATTCAACTGCTTGAACCGAAAGAACAGGATGTATTTACCGATGCAGACAGAATCGCAATACGGTGGTCTGCCTCTGATGAAAATGAACTGTACCAAATCTCTATCTATTTCAGCGAAGACGAAGGGGCGAATTATAAGAAACTGGGGATGACTCCCGGAACAATGGAGTACTACCCGTGGTATAATCCCGAAGCGAATTCGGATAAATGCAGGATAAAAGTGGTCGCCACAGATGTTGGATTGAATGAAAGTGAGGATGTTTCCGGGAACTTTACGATTGTTACCTCCACCACAGCATTGAATGACGCCATTGATTTGGAAAACAGGTATACAATAAACCTGGATGGACAGAAGTATCCGGTACCCGGTACTGATAATGTCACCATGAAAATTTTTTCATTAAAGGGACAACACCTGTTTTTACGGAATTGGAAAACTGTTACAAAAGATACACCTGTAAATATCCCCGGGTTATCTGCAGGGGTGTATTTGATGCGATTACAAAGCGGGAGGGATGTTGCTGAGTATCGTGTTGTTTTGAGGTGATTATATAATATGTCACCCTGAGCGAAGTCGCAAGATATTTCCCTAGTAATAAAAAGTAGATGGTTTCTTCGACCCTGCTGAGGACAGACTCACTCATCCTGACAATTAATAGAAACAAACCACAAGCTTTCGACGGGGGGCTTATGGAAAGCGGATAATATAAGGAGAATTAAATGAAAAAGCTGTGTCTTCTTTTACTTTTACTGACCACTCTTTCCTCATCTGAGATGATTCACTTCACACAATCACCAGCTAATGAAGCAACCGTTAAAATCGATAAACATGGCCCGTTATCTGCAACATTGGAATTGACTATTCCTGCTATCGGTAAGTTCCCCAAAAGGACAACCAGGGGAGTTTATGATTATATCCGGGTAAAGAATCTGCCGGGTATACAGGATATCGGTAAACCTTCATTGCCGGTATATAATTGTACTTTCGCCGTTGGAAAAGGCGCACGGTTCAGTTATACCGTTCTGGATACAGAATGCACTATAATAGAAAATGTCAATGTTCACCCTGCGCTTCGTCCCCATGAAGATTCCCGATTTTCTGAATATGAAACCTTTGTCGCCACCAGGAAATATGATAAAGAACCGGAATTTGAAATGGAAACCCGCATTTACAATACTAACGCTTTTTTCCCGGGTGCGTTGGCAGAAGTATATGATGTTTCTGTGTATAGAAATACTTCACTGGCCGGAGTCAGGCTCTGTCCGGTTCAATATAATCCTGTAACAAAGCAGTTGAAGGTCTATACACGGCTTAAGGTAAGGGTGTCTTTTTCCGGAGGAAGATATGTTCCCGGTCTGAAAAACCAGTCTGAAAAGATTGTTCAGCGTATTGCAGTGAACGGTAAGGATTACACCCGGCTTCTGCAGAAGAGAATGGATGATGAGAAGGATGACATT
Source organism: uncultured Fibrobacterota bacterium (assembly GCA_964543525.1). Lineage (GTDB taxonomy): Bacteria > Fibrobacterota > Chitinivibrionia > Chitinivibrionales > JANQEN01 > CBDVBE01. The sequence goes on from CAZIYW010000096.1 coordinate 5,411, forward strand.
ATTGTTATTACGACACCCACGTTTATAAAACCGGTTGAGGCACTGGTCCGATGGCAGCGGCAGAAGGGGTATGATGTAAAGATAGATTCACGCTCATCGTGGGATACGAGCTCGGTACGAAAAGCGGTGAAGGATTTCTGGGATGCCAATGAAGAACCTGAATACATGCTCATTGTCGGGGACTTTGAGGATGTGCCCCCTGACAGTTTTGATTACCGCACCTGGACGGATTTGCCTTATGTCATGTTTGACGGGCCCGACGATAAATTCGCTGAAATGGCCAGCGGCCGTATTGCAGTTTCAAACGAAAAAGAAGCCTGGACCGTCGTAAATAAAATCCTTCAGTATGAATGTAATCCTGTTACAGATGATGAGTATTACAAAAATTTTCTGGTCTGCTCCCAGTTTGAGGACCTCAATAAAAATGATACTGCAGATAAACGGTTTACTCATACAGCGTATGAGATGAAGCTGTATATGGAGAAACACAATTACACAGTAACGCATTTGACAGATGTTTACGATGATGAAGAAAATCCGATGTACTGGAATGCTGATACGTATTCTTTCGGAGGGTTGATACCGGAATATTTACGACGGCCCGACTGTGCATGGAACCATAATGAGGATGATATCAGTGCTGAAATAAATAAGGGTAAATTTCTGATACTGCACAGGGACCATGGCATGGAAAATGGATGGGCATGGCCGCGGTTCAGAAGTGAACATGTGCGGCAACTGGAAAATGGGGATAAACGCCCCATCGTTTTCAGTCTTAACTGCCTGACCGGACGTTTTAAATCAGACACATGTTTTGCTGAAGTCTTTCTACGGGAAAAGAACGGCGCTGTCGGAATTATTGCAGCATGCAGGGAGAGTTACAGCGGCTGTAACGATGCCTATTGCCATGGCCTCTTTGATGCAATCTGGCCGGGAACGGCAATGAATTCACCCCATAATGAAAATCCTGATACCATTGATCATGATCCTATCGTAACGATGGGGGATGTTACTACCTACGGCTATTTCCACATGAGAGATAACTGGGCCATTTTTACCGATGCGGCGAGACTGTTCCACTGGTTTGGTGATCCGACAACGTCGATCCGGACAGAGAAACCTAAAACTCTTACTGCAAAATGCCCTAATCTCATTCAACCGACAGCGACGGATTTTTCGGTTTCTTCGCTTAATATCACTGACGGTTATGCAACCCTCTACAGCAAAGGTTCTGATAAAATTGTCGGAAAAGTGAAGGTGGACAATACCAATATTACCATTCCGGTAACGTCAACGCTCACTCTGCACGATACTTTGATACTGACTGTTACATCCCACAACTATCTGCCGCTGATAAAAGATATTCCCGTTTCAAAAGACCAGACCATGACAGACGGGTCGGTAAATCCTGTGAAAGCAGTTATAAATCTCTGGTGCAATGGCCATAGATTTGTTCTGAACGGTAATAGGGATGTCTCTGTTACCCTCTTTGCTGTCAATGGACAAAAAGTATTCAGCCGTCACTGGGCCGAAGTGAATAAAGATATAAAACTCAGCACTTTTAATCTTTCCAGTGGAAGGTATTTGATTCGGGTGAAGCTGGGGAATTGGGAGATGGCGGCTCATACGTTGATTATGAAATAAAAAGAATGACAAAAGGAGAGATACGAATGAATATCATTTGTATAAAAATGAAAATATTGACTTTTATAACAACGATTCTTGCGTGTTTAACAGTAAATGTATATGCCGTCTTCGACGCAAAATACTGTGTTGACTACTCAGACAATGACGAGACGCTGTTCTTTGAGAACGGCAGTGACAACACTGTTCTGATTACAATTGCCTCCAAATATCGTAAAGATGAACTGATTTTCAAAGTTACCCGTTTTGCTGATGAAAAGGTACTGCGTTTTAAAGTAGTCAATCCGCCGACGGTGCTTGAACCATATTACTCCTACGACAGAAAGGAGTGGAAAAAATTTCATGCTGCATCCTGCAGATCTGACGGGTGGGCTTTCAGCGGTGACTTTACTCAGGCGAAAGTATTTATCGCACTGGTTCCTGAGGCAAGGACTGCTCATGCAGCAAGACATGATAAGCTCCCCTATCCTTACGAAAAAGTTGCAGCCTATATTGATACCATAAAGAACAAACCGCTGATTGATTCAAAAATTATCGGTACCAGTGTCGAAGGGCGCGATATTTACAAATTTACCATAACCAATAAAGCTGTACCGGACGATCTGAAAAAACACGTCTGGTTAAATTTCAGAGTTCATGGTGATGAAGCGACACAGAGTTATGTCCTTGAAGGGACCATTGAACACCTGCTTAAGGATACCCCGGAAGTGAAGAATCTGCTGGATAAAATGGTGTTTCACATTGTACCCATTATCAATCCTGACGGTGCGTTTGCTGATGTTCGCGAAAACAGCAACGGGATGGATCTGAACCGTAACTGGTCAAGCCCTGAAACAACATTTGTTGAAGAGGATGAAATCGCAGCGGTCCATGGCGAAATAAATTCACTTGTTACCGATGATGGTAAAAAGATTGCCCATCTCATTGATTTTCACGGGTGGAATCGCGCAGAGGACGGTGGATTCAGGTCCCATTACAATACAGGTAATCCAAGTACTAATGCGACAATTCCCTATACCAGAGAACAATCATGCTATATCAAACATATTAAATCACTGGACAAATGGCAGAGTTACTGGGAGTATTCTCCGGGTGTGGTTACTATGGCGAGACTTGCACTGTATAACCAGTATGGCATAAGCGCTGTGACACAGGAGTATCCTTCAACCTACCGGGTAGATTCGACTCAGGTGAAGGCTGAGGACTTCAGAGAGCAGGGAGCTATGAATCTCCGGGCAATCTATAAATTTCTGTTCCATATTGAATTTGTCAATGAAGACGGCGATGAAGTTAAAGAATACCTGAAGGATGAAAAGATTTATATCACTCTCGATGATTATGATCTGGGTATTAATAAAAAGAGTTCACCTGACAAATATAATGTGACCCTGTTCAGTGCATCAGGAGATACCGAGACGGTACTGCTCACTGAAACCGGTGATACAACCGGGATATTCACTGTCAGTGAGGGAATTTCTTTTGAGCAGAACAGTATTGTAAAGGGCGATGGGTTGCTGCAGATTTCCGCGACTTCAGAAACAATTGGGGTGATTTACCACGACTCCGATTATGTCGATGATGTTACATGGGATTATGTGAAGGCCTATACATCAACAACAGGCAAACAGGCGGGGCAGCATAAAATCGATGAAGGATCGATAGCTATTACGTGTGTTAATAACGGGTTGAACAACGGTACTCGCTATCTGCAGTTAACGATTCCGGAAAAGTATACAGATTCAGAGATGTCTCTGACGATATACACGGTTAACGGGAAATCGATAAAAACGTTCAACAGAAAACGATTGATGGGAATAAATATTATTCCGGTAAATGAGTCATCCGATGGCATGTTATTATCTGCCGGAGTGTATTACTGTGTATTGAAAGCCGGTAGAATAATGAAGCCGATGCCGTTGATTGTTTGGTAATGTAAAGCAGTTCATTCCCGCGTATGCGGAGGTGGGTGAGCTTGAGAATAATCCGGAAAACAATAAAGAATGGCTCTCCGCCCTGGCGGGGAGGACAGGAGATAAAATTATAACAAGAGGAATACTGCCACATGATCAGAATTAAAGCATTTACAATCGGAGTTGTTGCTTTTACTTTTTCTCTGTTTTCACAAATTGACAACGTCCAATTCACAGATCTTAAAGGGAAATCATACGATCTGTATGACCTTTTCAGCAAGGGCAAATATATCGTTGTACACACACAATACAGCAGTTGACCGGGCTGTCCGTCGGCGGTGCCGGGGCTGAATGGGTGGTGGGATACGTATGGATGCGATGTGTGCGATGATGCGCAGTTGCTGGTGTTGGAAACGAATGTCAGATCGTCCGATTCTAAAGAGTCGTTCGTGAATTATTGCAGTACCAACAATGTAGAGTATCCTGCGGTCTGGAGCGGTGAAGGCGGAAGAGCTATTGCCGATGCTCTGGGAATCGGCGTTGTCGGGAATGCAAAATATTTCATACGACCGGATAAAACGTTCAAGTACGGTGTGTATACCACTGACTTTGAAAAGGAAGGAATAGAGGAACATACCTGCGGCGTTGACCATATCGCACCGGTTGTATCGGTGTTGACTCCCGGGGAAGGATTGATCCTGATAATTAATGAAGAATATGATATTACCTGGACGGCAACCGATAATGTGGGTGTTGTATCGACAGCATGCTGGTTCAGTGCCGACAAGGGGGAAACCTGGGAGCTGATAGACAGTACAGACTCGAATACCGGTTCCTATACCTGGACTGTTCCCGATATGATATCCGATTCCTGTAAAATTGAAATTCATGCATATGATTCAACGCATAATAAAGGTGTGAATGAGTCAGGGTTATTCTGTATTAGAGCATCAACATTTACGCAAAGTTTTCAAAATGGGATAGACAGGTTGATTCGTGTAAAACAGAGGTACAAAACAATGAGTGTCTATATCCCGTTTGCTGGGGCGAGTACAGTGACAATAATGGATGTACAGGGTAAAAAGCTATATGAACAGTCAATCTATGCTGAAAATAGATGGTATGATTTGCCGGTTAATATTTCGCATTCTATGCGAATACTGTCAATAAGAAATGAAAACAGCGCTTTTATAAGAAAAGTTGGTGTTAACAGATAGATTCTGGAATAACAGCTGAATAGAATTGAGATATGATTGGAGACTGTATTATGAAAAAAGTGTGTCTGCTGCTCTGTCTGTTTACTGCTTTACTATCAGCGGAACGTATCACTTTTTCCGAATCGGAATATGGAACAGCTGTTTTGTCAACGGATTATAGCGGTCCGTTTTCGGTCACCTTTGATTTGACTGTACCTGCCATTCAAACGAAAAAAGAGATCGTTGATGGTGTTGTCTATACGAGAATAAAGGTTAACGGCCTTAATTCAGTGACTGATATCGGTAAACCTGCTGTACCGGTATACAACACACACATGATTGTCCCGGAAGGTGCAGAGTGTAAGGTTACGGTTCTGGAAAAAAAGAGCGTTACGTTATCTGATATCACTGTATATCCGGCCCTTGAACCACACCTGGACAGCGACGAGTTCCCCTTCGATAAAGAACCTGCTTTTATTAAGGATAATTCAGTGTATGGTAAGGATGCCTGTTATCCGGGCGCACAGGCGCGTGTTATTGAATACTGGCACTTCCGCGGGACACCGATTGCAACCGTTCAGATCTGTCCGGTGAATTATAATCCGCAGAAAAAAAGGGTGGAGGTGTATACGCGATTAAAAGTACGTATTGAATTTACCGGCGGGACTACGGGTAAAATTGCCCGTGGAAAAAGTGCGACTATATTAAAGAATACCTGTATTAACGGCTCCCGCTATATGCGGTATGCCGGTGAGACCCGCGCCAGATCAATGAGGGCCGATTATAAATATGATATGATTGTCATTACCACCCCAACGTTTATCGATCCGGTTAACGCACTGGTTACCTGGCAGCGCCAGAAAGGCTATGAGGTCCTTGTCGAGTCACGGGAAGATTGGGACTCTTTGACAATTAAAAGCCTGGTTAAAGAGTTTTATGATACAAATGATAAGCCGGGATATATGCTCATTTTTGGCGATGCGGATGATGTGCCGGGAACCTGTCCCGCAAAGGGCGGCTCCGGTGAAGAAAATTTTATGTCCGATATCAATTATGTCCTTGTCGGGTCAACCTATTACTGGCCGGAAATGGCAACCGGCAGAATATCAGTCTCAACCGCCGAAGAGGGGTGGAATGCGGTAAATAAAATTATACGGTACGAAAGAGATCCAATCGACGATGAGGCGTTCTATAATTCCTATCTTTTCTGCGCCGAATTTCAGGATGATAACAACGACGGGTATGCAGACAGGCGATTCGCGCAAACCGCCTGGGAGCTCTTCTGCTACCTCGGAGATACCCTCGGCTATGACGTTGAAAAAATATTCGCCGTCAGAAAACCAGAGATCAATCCGCAATACTGGAACAACGGAGAATATTCCTTTGGCCAGCCTGTCCCGGAGGTACTGAAGCGACCGAATTGTTCCTGGGATGGGGATTCCACAGATATTTTCAATAGTATAAACAACGGGAAACATATTGTGATGCACCGTGATCATGGTATGGAACTCGGTTGGGGTACGCCTAAATTCAGAGTGAACCATGTCGAACAGTTAAATAATGGTGTGAAGACACCTGTTGTATTAAGTCTTAACTGCCTCACCGGCACATACAAACACGATGATTGTTTCGCTGAAGCACTTATTAAAAAGGAAGACGGTGCGGTCGGTGTATTGGCGGCGTCACGTTCAAGCTGGAGCGGCGCCAATGACGCCTATGCTCACGGACTGATCGATGCGATCTGGCCTGATCCGGGTACCTATATGACCTGTCCCGCACATCCGGATCCTGAAATCGAAGATCATGAGCCTATCTATACAGTCGGTGATATTATGATGCACGGCAATCTCAGGATGAAAGCGTGCTGGGGAAACCTGATTGACTACTACAAACTGTTCCACTGGTTTGGCGATCCGACTATGGAAGCGCGTACCTGCAATCCTAAAAGTATGACTGCATCATTTTATAATCTGATTCATCCAGGTGCGGTCGATTTTGAAATCTCGAAACTGAACATTCCCAACGGCTATGCCACTCTTTACAGTAAAGGCAGCGATTCAATAGTAGGAAAGGTTGAAATTACCGGCACTGAAGCTACCATTGCATTAACAGCGGCACTCATTCTCGATGATACGCTGGTGTTAACAATTACGTCTCATGACTATCGGCCTGTTCATAAAGATATCCCTGTTTCAACGGGCCAGACTAAATTTGTCAATCTCGCAACAGGTGATAATCACGCGAACAAGTTATATGTAAACGGCAGAAGGTTTTTGTTACCCGGTAATAAAAATGTCGGTGTGAAAGTATTTGCAGTAAATGGCCGTCAGATATTGAGCCGTCAGTGGAACACTGTTTCAAAGGATATTAAAATAGATATTCCTGAGATGTCAACGGGTGTCTACCTGGTAAGAATTCAGTGCGGGAAAAAAGAGAAGGTTGAGAATGTGTTTTATGTGAAGAGGTAGACATATAAAGTCTGTCATTCCCGAATGCTCCTATCGGGAATCCAGAAAAAAGCTTTGTCATTTCGAATCCCGATAGAAAATCGGGATGAGAAATCTATTTATCATTGGAAGAATCAAGATTTCTCAGTCATTGCACTCATTCGAAATGACACAAAACACAAAATGGGAAATTCCTGCATCAGTAGGAATGACAAGAAAATAAGAAGGAAAAACAAATGATAAAAATCTTAATCACAATACTCATCTTTGCCTCCCTCTCCCTCTCCGATATAGTCTATCTGACAAAGGAGAGGTCACTTGAAGCAGAGCTGAAAACAGAATTGCATGGCCTGTTGTCTGCGACATTCACTCTTTCGATTCCGGCTATCGGGAGGTTTCCCAGAAGGGTTGATGGGAATGTGTTTGAATATATCCGGGTTAAAAATCTGCCGTCAATACTTGAAGAAGGGAAACCATTCCTGCCGGTGTACAAAACCAATTTTGTCATTCCCGATGGTGCAGCATTCAGCTATTCTGTTATTGAAGAGAAGCATGTTATACTGCAGAATGTAAATGTACATCCTGCAGTACGCTCAAACGAACTGTACAGTGCAGCCGATCAGGAAACGTGGGATATAATCAGCCGGTATGATATACCTCCGCCTTTTATTAAAGATATGGCCGTTTACAGCAGGAATGCCTTTTACCCCGAAGACCTTGCACAGGTCCACGATGTCGCGATTTTCCGTAATACCTGTCTCGCTGAAGTACGATTGCATCCGGTACAATATAATCCGGTATCAAAGACCTTAAAAGTATATACAAAGCTCAAAGTGCGCGTAGAGTTTACCAACGGGGTATATAAGCCATATAGCCTGAAAAAGCAATCGGTAAAAATTATCGCGAGAAATGCGGTCAATGGATGGGAATATATCCGGCGACATAATAATCGCCCCGATGATGACAAGTTTGATGTACTTATTGTTACGACACCGGAATATATAAAACCGGTCGAAGCTCTTGCACAATGGCAGATGCAAAAGGGGTATGACGTCAAAATCGAATCAAAAACATCATGGACAGCCTCAACGGTAAAAAGTACTGTACAAAGTTTCTGGGATGAAAACGATAATCCTGAATATCTTTTAATTTTCGGGGAATTCGAGGACATCCCCGGCGACAGCACCGATTACCGCACCTGGACAGATTTGCCCTATGTCATGTTTGACGGCGCCAATGATTATTTCGCAGAAATGGCCAATGGACGTATTTCGGTTCACACCGAAGAACAGGCATGGATAGTCGTCAATAAAATTCTCAAGTATGAGCAGGAACCCGTACAGGATGATGAGTATTATAAGCACGTTCTTAACCTGGCGCAATTTCAGGACAATAACCTGAATGATACAGCAGATATGCGCTTTAGTGAAACAGCCGAAGAGATTAACACCTTCATGACTGACATAGGGTACGTGCCGGTTGAGATCTATGACGTAGACAGAGATGAAATCAATCCATTGTTCCATGCTACCGGGCAATATGGGTTTGGTAATCCAATTTCGGAACATCTTAAGAGACCGAACTACTCCTGGAAATATGACGAGCGGGATATCGCTGTTGAGTGGAACAAAGGACCCTTTGCGGTTTTTCATAACGATCATGGTATGATTGAGGGATTTGCATGGCCACGTTATCGAAACATACATATCGACACGCTTACAAATGGCAATAAACTGCCCGTTGTATTCAGTATGGCCTGCTTGACGGGGCGGTTTAAAACAGATACCTGTTTCGCGGAAAAACTGCTCCGGAAAGAAAACGGCGGTGCTGTCGGCATTGTTGCCGCGTGCAGAGAGAGTTATTCAGGATATACTGATGCGCTTGTCCATGGCATGGTGGATGCGATATGGCCCGACCCGGGATTTCCCATGAGTTCACCCATGGTACCGGATCCGGTTGTTGAATCACATGATCCGATTTACACCATGGGTGATATTGTGCTGTATGGCTATCTGAAGCAGAAAGCATGGTGGAGTACTATTCATGATTCGTTTCTTCTGTTTCACTTTCATGGTGATCCAACCATGCCGATATGGACAAAAAAACCGGAGACACTTTCAGCTAAATTCCCGAATCTTATAAAGCCGACTGCTGCACAGTTTACACTTGAATCGGTAAATGCCGCCGACGGATATGCCACGTTGTATAGTAAAGGTTCAAATAAAATAGTAGGAAAAACAAGGGTGACCGGTTCAGAAGCAACTATACCGGTAACAGCCCAACTGACGCTGCATGATACGTTGATTCTTACTCTGACCGCTCATAATTACCGGCCGATTATTCAGGATATACCGGTGTCGAATGACCAGACTGGTGCAGTTCCCTCCGTTGATATCAAAAATAATTATGTAAATCTCTTTATCAATGGAAGAAGATTTACTATTACCGGTACTAGCATGGTAAATCTGAAAATATACTCGGTAAATGGCCGTCTGATTTTCAACAGGCAGTGGAAAACTGTTAATAATGATATAAAAGTAAATGCTCCGAAATTATCAACAGGTCTCTATTTTGTCAGGATTCAGTGCGGGAAAAAAGAGATTGTTGAGAATATGTTTTATTTGAGGAAATAGACACATAAAGTCTGTCATTCCCGAATGATTCTATCGGGAATCCAGAAAAAGGGAATTAAATGTTGTCATTTCGAATCCCGATAGAAAATCGGGATGAGAAATCTGTTTATCATTAGAATAATCAAGATTTCTCAGTCATTGCACTCCTTCGAAATGACACAAAACAATAAAGAGAGGATTCACTGGTCAACTCGCAAGTGCGGCATACTTAAGACATGTCGGGACTTCGCGGCCCTGCATCCGCAGGAATGATAAAAAAGAAAGAAAAAAATGAAAACAAAAACAATGATACTGCTTATGGCACTGACTTCAATAGCCATTGTATCCAAACCTCTTCCGGAGGACGGCACACCGGTCGGGTATGAGGTTTTTACGGGCAGGCTGTTTCCCTGTAATAATATTGAAAGTTTCTGTAATATGGTACGTATGGACTCTGTCATGGCAACCTTGCGCTACCTTCAGAATATGGGACCGCGCTATGCCTGGGTTGATGATGATTCCACCACACCCGACACGGACACCAATGTGGTCCTGAACGAGGTACGGGACTGGCTGGTGGAGAAACTTGATGCATATAGCTATACCGTCACACTTCATCACGCGCTGTATCATTATGTGGACAAGGATCCGGATTATGGGTGGAATGTCATTGCGACCAGAAAAGGTACACACTTTCCCGATACCTGGGTAGTGGTCGGTGCGCATTATGATACCCGAAAAGAAACACCCGGCATTGACGATAACGGCTCAGGTACCGGGGCGCTTATGGAGCTTGCGAGGATTTTTCAACGGGTCAACAGCAAGTACTCAATCGCCCTCATATTCTTTACCGGAGAGGAACGTGCCTTCAAGGGCTCGACAAAACTGATGGATAGTATAGGCTCTGATATGGATATTAAGGTCATGTTCAATATTGATCAGGTCGGCGGTACCAACAAGGATTATTCCGGCAATCCCTATGTGTCGGATTCCATTAAATGTGAAGCGGATTCATCCCCGGCAGGCGGGACTGCAAATAATATTCTTTCGCAAAAGTATACGGATACCCTGGCCCGGGCAACAAATACCTATACGTCAATCGGCACCGTGCTGATATCACGGGCCTATGGTTCAGATTATGTCCCGTTCGAGCGAAACGGGTATGTTATTACCGGTTATTATGAAGGGTTTAACGGGTCTACCGGCAGTCAGTTCGCTGAAAAGGTCAGTGATACCATCGGCAATATTGATGCCACTTTTTACCACCAGGTTATACGCGGCTCTGTTGCATATACGGCGCTTATGGCACAATGTGAAGACGTGACAGGTTCGGCAGAAGGGAATACTATTCAGATATTGAACAGCAGAACAACTTCGGTAAGTATGCGCTCACCTTCTAAAATAGATATTTCTTTAATCAGAGCAGGGAATGTTGTTGTCGATTTATTTGATATAGCGGGAAAGAAAATTCTGACCCTGAATTTAGGCAGACAGGTTGAAGGAAGCCATTTAATTGACCCGGGGAAGGCGTTGGGATCAAAAGTAATGATTGCCCAGGTTAAAGTTAATAATAATGTTGTAGGGAAAGTTAAGATGAATCTGGTGAGGTTGTGAATGCATTGCTTTCATTTCGACCCCGATGTGAAATCGGGGTCGAAATGACAATGCTTTGCATTAAAAGTAAAGTATAAAAAAGAAATGAAAACAAAAGGAGATCCGAATGCTCAAAAAATTCGTATTAATCACAATGTTATTGATATGTACCGTTACTGCGCAGAATATACCGAATGTAACCGGAACGGATTATCACGGTACCTATCATGACATGTATAAATATTTCAAAGAAGGCAAGCATGTCGCGCTTTTCTTTACCGGCTCCTTTTGAGGGAGCTGTCTGGGCGCGGGGCGCGATCATAATCTTGTCTGGGAGGAGTATGGATGTGATAAACACGATGTCGTGTTTCTGGCAATTGCTACGAAAGACTCAACAGCAAAAATACTCACCGCATACGCCAGAAATAGTGTTGATCCTGTAAGATTTTCATTAATAACGTTGGAAGGCGGGAGCAGGGAAATAGGTGAGCTTTTTGGCCAGGTCGGTAAAGCCGGTGCCGCATGGCTGGTAAATCCAGACAAGGTTGTCGACACGCTCGGCGGCTACAGCAAATATACCCTCCGTAAAGAGTATCAAAATGCCGGTATCGATACCAGCGACTGTGACGACAGCCTGGTAGCGCCTATCGTGCGCTTTCTGACCCCGTTGCAGGGGGATGTTTTTACAGTGAACAGTACATGCGAAATACAATGGATTGCCAGGGATTCCGACGGTATCGCCTCGCGGGTAATTTATTTCAGCTCCGATGGTGGTAATGAGTGGGAGTTACTTGACAGTACCGCTACTGGTGACAGCTCATATACCTGGCACATACCCACTGTAGTTTCCGATTCATGCAGAATTAAGGTACAGGTATATGACGTTAAGAATAATCGGGGAGAAAAAATATCAGCCCTTTTCAGCATCACTGCACAAACCGGTATAATTGGCACAGCGCCTGTCGAGAATATTCCGATCCGGTGTAAGAGAGATGAAAACGGGCTCTCTGTATACCTTCCCTTTCCGGAAGGGTATTATGTTTCGATAGTGAATGCGCAGGGGAAAAAAGTTGCAGGATTTTCAACGAGACCGTGTACACACTGGTACTCCGTGGGAGCCGGTGTGTCGCACGGCATGCATATTCTTTGTGTACGTAAAAAGGGAATGACCGTTAATAAAAAAATATTTCCGGTGCGCTAGTTAGTTTTTTGTTAACACTTGACAAGAGCGTAAACTCACGCTTTGCCTTGGGTGGCGCTCATGGATACGAATTCAGAATTAATCAATATTTAACACGAACTAATTATTATTTTTATTATGCGCGGGGGACATATCAGGGATTCCAGGAGAGAAGTATAATAATGGAAAATGTCCTAGGGGGCCGTATGAACACCATTACTAAAGTACTATGTATAGTACTGCTCACAGTAATCCTTGTCCGAAGCCAGGACCATATTGATACAGTGTTTGATAAGCAGATTATCAGCATGGCAAACCAGAAGCCGCAGACTGTGACGACCTTTCCTGAAATTACAAGAACATATTCCAAAGCTGAGCTGGTGCTGAAACTGGAAGCGCCCACGGGCCTTGACGGCGATGAGTGGGATCGGCTGGGAAGCATATTTCTCTATGATGACGACGGTCAGAGAATCGAGATCGGCCGCCTTATCACACCGTTTTGGAACTGTCCCTGGACCTGGCGCCTTGATGTTACTGATTATCAGCTACTGTTTCACGGTACAAAGAAAATGGAGATATGGATCGAGTCATGGAAGGATGACGGGTATCAGGCCACTGTGACAATCGAGTTGACCGAAGGAACGCCGTCACAGATGCCGGTGAAAATAAGCAACCTGTGGAACGGCTCTGCCGTAGGGTACGGCAATACCGGCAATACCCACCTTGAGAAATTTTTTATACCCATCGATTTCCCGATCATGGCCAATACGGATAAGGTGCTGCTTAAATTTACGGTCACCGGTCATCGCTTTACCAATAATACCGGCCAGGCTGCGGAATTTCTCAGGCGCGGCAGAACAGTAAAAGTCAACGGCGGCGGTAACTGGAAAAATGAGCTGTGGCAGGAGTGCGGCAGCTGGCCGGTACAGCCGCAGGATCCCGGTACCTGGTATCATGACCGGGCAGGCTGGTGCCCCGGCGATCTGGTCGACCCCTGGACCATTGATGCCACGGCCCAGTGTACTCCGGGGCAGAGTGCCGGAATCGAATATATTGCCGATGAATATATCAATTACGGTTCTGCAAAGGATGCCACCCATCATGTGGAATCACAGCTGGTCGAGATGCAGACTACCAACCAGCTTATTTTCTATCCGGTCAGTAATTTCCTCGTCGTAGGGTATGAAGAGGAACCCTTGAAGGGCAAGACCAGAGATTATGCGGTACGGAATTTCAGCAGTGCAGCAGTCGACTGGACAATAACGAAAACTGCTGACTGGCTCGACCTCTCCACTTCGGGCGGCACCATTGCCGCCGGTGCATCGGAAAAGATAACGGTCTCGCTCAACACTGCTGCTGATGCATTGAAAAAGGGAGTGTACAGAGACACCCTGACTTTCAGTGACGGCATTAAAAAGGAAAAGGTAGTCATTACTCTCGAAAAGTATAGAAGGGAACTGATAGGGTACTGGAAATTTGATAAAGGCAGCGGTACCACTGCCTTTGATTCCTCCGGCAACGGCAATGATGGAATAATCACAGGCGCAACCTGGGTTGACGGTAAGGTTAAAAAGGCTCTCGATTTTAAAAACGGCAGTTATGTCGAGATTCCGCACGAGTCATTCAGCTCCCTGATGAATGCGGTCACTATCTGCTTATGGCAGTATGGTGATGCTTCCGTGCAGCCCAGCAAGAACAGCGTTTTTGAAGGGTTGGAAAACGGTGTGCGTATACTGAATTGCCACCTTCCCTGGGAAGACGAACATGTGTACTGGCATGCGGGCGGTGACCTCATTAAAAAGAGTGCTTCCGCCGTTGAATATGAAGGTAAATGGAACCACTGGGCCTTTACCAAGGACAGTAAAACCGGTTCCATGAAAATATATCTCAACGGTACACTCTGGCACAGCGATACTGCAAAGGTTCGCTCCATCGGCAGGGCGGATATCTTTAAAATCGGTTCCGGAGCAAATGGACTCAGCGGTTATGATGGTATTATTGATGAGGTGATGGTCTTTAATTATGAACTTGATGCCGCCACAATAAAGCATATTGCTGACGGTGGACAGACCGGTAAAAAGAATGAGAAAATCATCACCATTTCCGAACAGGACATCTTTACCGCCGAACCCAACCCGGTTCCTGAAGGTTGTGACAGGGTTC
>CAZIYW010000097.1:0-20013 GCA_964543525.1 uncultured Fibrobacterota bacterium
AGAAAAAAGAAGGTAGTCAGTAAAAAAATACTTGACTTCCTACATAGCGGAAGAGAAGGAGGAAGATGAATACAGGTAAATCGTCAACAACAACTATTTACCGATATCAGGTCACCGTAATCACTTTTTTTGGAGGAGTAACGGGGCTTGTGCTATATTTAACAATAGAGATACACCACATTATTATTGACACCACCAAAGATTGTGTATAAATAAGGAGATATTGACACTCCTGTCATGTGCTGAGCATCAGGGGCACAGCAATATAAAACGCCACTTTCAGAAAGTGATTCAGAGGTACAGGTATGGAAGCACAACAGATTATTCTGATAGTCGCAGGCGCTGTCGGTGCACTGTTTATGTATTTCACCGGCTATTTTATTGCGACACGGAAGAAGAAGTCGGCCATTGCCGAGCTGAAGGAAGAATTCGAACTCGACATTGAATCTCTTGAACGGCAGAATGAACTTTTAAAACAGCGGCTTGCCCGCTCCACCCAGGCGCATACCGAGACGCACCGCGCCTATACCGCCATGAAAAACGATTATATCCGGTTCCGTGAGTTTTTTGACAAGATAAAAGAAAACAATGCTTCTCTGTCCATGAACTATGCCAAGCTGCAGAGGGAGTATACCCGTATTAACTACGACCGTGCCACACTGCTAAAAAAAATAGAGTCGTTTCAGAAAGCGGCTATTCCCGTTTCTCATGAGTACCGTAAAGCCAAAAAAGAGCTTAAGGATATACAGACTGAGCTGCAGAAACAGCAGAAAAGCTATGAAGAGATGCGCGCCAC
Organism: uncultured Fibrobacterota bacterium; assembly: GCA_964543525.1. GTDB lineage: Bacteria > Fibrobacterota > Chitinivibrionia > Chitinivibrionales > JANQEN01 > CBDVBE01. Next base: position 797 of record CAZIYW010000097.1, read on the forward strand.
CCACATGAAACTTACTGAAGAAAAGAAAAAACTGTTCTCGAAACTCCAGCAGGTTTATGCAGCGTATAAAAACATGTCTACCAAAGCCACACTGCTGCAGAAAAAAGCTGGTGAAACCGAGGCGATCCGCACGGAAAAAGACACGATTTCAATGAAATATAAAGAGGCTGTCGATAATCTTAAAAAACTCTCCGGGCAGACCGGGCAACTCGAAACCCTGCAGAATGAAAAGAATGATCTTGCAATAAAACTGGAGGTGTTGAAGAGCCAGGTTGATGAGCTTGAAAGAGTCCGCAATGAAAACAATACCCTCCGCGAACAGACAAAAGAGCTGGAAACCCTGCGTGAAAAATGTGCTGTTCTGGAGACGGAAAACGAGGAACTGCGGGCAAAGGGAATCGTTATTGCAAAACCGCCTATACCCCTGCGCACCCGGCAAACCGTTAACAGTCTGGGCAAAACCCTCGAAGAAGTCCTCTATAAGCTTGCCGGGTATGACGGGTATCGAGGCGCGGTACTTGCCGACAATCTCGGCCTTGCCGTTGCCGGCTCCGGCGACTACCTCGACTCACTGGCGGGCATGGCCGCGGTATTCACCAAGGTTGAAGAGCATATTCATTCCCTGTTCGCATTCGGCTCCATGCAGAAACTGGTACTGACCGATGAAAATGAGCTTACCCTCTCAGCCTGCCCCTTTCCCCTCCCGGAAGACAAGCTGGTGCTTACTACCCTGTCTGTCGGGTCCGGGCCTGATATGCAGCAGGTAAGGGACTTGATGCGGGAAGTGAATGCGTAACGAGAGCGGTTAAAAATTTGAAGGTTTACGGTTTACGGTTAAAAGATTTTTCGGTTCAGGGCTCCTTTTATTTTAACGCTCACCAAATCGTCTTCGTTCACGATGGGGTTGGGAAAGTAACGACAACCCCACACGAAACATTCATACATTTCGTTCCCCAATGGTAAACGCCGCATTTTTCATTTTTTCCTGAAAATCATTGCTGTCATATACAGAAGAACCGGCAAAAAGAACCCTGGAATATGAAGAATCCCGGGTGCTGGGCGGGCAGAAAATTTCCAATGTCGGGCGCGTACTCACCTATGCTTTCATTATACCCATGTATACCGGTTCCATAGGCGGGTCATACAACAGGAGACTTGGCGTATAACCTTCATCCGGAATAATACATTCTATGGCGTACCCACAACGTTTATCAACCATGCAGGCATGATTCGCAACAAAAGAAGCCTGCGCCGCGTATGCGAGACATTCCCGGATAATAATGCTCTTAAGGATGCATACAAAGAGTACAGAATGAAATACCTGGCAGGTAAGGGAGAATTTATATTATGTCAGAAAATTGCAGTGTCGAATACTTACATCAGATTTATGAATTTTTTGAAGAAGACCCGGGGAAGAACAGCATATTTTCAAACCGGAGAGGTTACTATACTTCTAAAACGGTGGTGACAATTTGAACATTGCATTTGTTAAAGTATAGAAAAGAACTACTCTCGATCTGTGGCTTCCCTGCATAAAAGAGTTTCATCGCCTCTTATGCAGGGAGCCACACTTCCTTATTCACAGCTTCGGTTAGGCTTACGGTTTCAATGCAGGTCTGATATTGTTCGCAACGGGAAAAGGTCGGCCGCCGACCAGTCTAACTCCGTTTCAACCCGGGAGACCAGACAACACAACTCCCTTTACCCATACTTTTTGCAGAAGCCAGGGCCAGATCAGCCCGGAGCATAATGTCCTCAGGCCTTAGTGTGCTTATATCCTCCGGTTTTAATTCACATATACCAATTGTACAGGTGAGCCAATGTTCACGGGGAATGGTAATTGCATGACCAAGGAAGTCTGCCACTGTGTCTGTAAATCCATTCTGTTGCAGCAGCATTTCCTGAATTCTCCCGGTGACATGTAAACATTGCTCGGCAGGAGTTTCCGGCAGCAGCAGTATAAACTCATCGCCGCCAAAACGGGCAATGCTGTCAACAGCCCTGAGATCACTGGAGATAATCCGTGATGCAGCCACCAGAATGCGGTCGCCAATACCATGGCCAAATGTGTCATTGTAGTATTTGAAATTGTCGATATCAATAAAAGCAACACTGAAACCGGTACTTATATTTCCGGCATACCGTTTTACACGCTGTATTTCATTGACCATATTTTTCGTGAAGCTCGCACGGTTGAAAAGCCCTGTTAATGAGTCGGTTGAGGCAATCCGCTCGAGCTGAATATTGGTGTCTTTAATTTCATCCACATGTTTCGAATTAAGAATTGCAATTGCGCTGTAAGCAGACAACGCTTTTAATGCCTCCAGATTCAATGGGGTATAGGCATTTTTACGCTCCGAATGAACAACCAGCACACCCAGAAGCTTTTCAGCACCGACAACAGGACTGCAGAGCAGGGAACCTTTCAACTCTTCCGCTTCACCTGATTCGGACACATGTGCCCGGTACTGGGTAGAGTGATTTTCAACATCCTGAATAACAATGGGCATCCTGTTGGTCAGACACCATTCCAGGATACTTGACAGCCAGGAAAGGTGTCGTTTCTGAAAGAAGGCATACTCTCTGGTATCGGGTAGTTCCTTAAAATCGATGGGCCGTGCAGGATCATCGCATAACCCGAATGCAAATTGTTTCACTTCCATGAGCGTACCGATACTGTCATATACTGCTCTGACAATCTGCTCCGCGTTGAGCGTTGCGGTAATGCGCTGCCCTATCTGCGAAATGGTTTCGAATTGTTTTAATGACTGGTTTGCAAGCTCTGCCTCCTGCTTCTTTTTTTCCAGTTGCAGTTCAAAGTCCCGAAACCGAATTCGTTCCTGCAATTCACTGCGGTTAAGCTCGAGGAATGTCTCATGATACTGCTTGTAGTATTTGAGGGCTGTGTGCAGGTCACCCCGTTGTTCCGCAAGCTCGGAAAGACCCAGCATGGATCGGTATTTTAATTTGTCTGATTTGATAATCTCGCTGTTTTCGAGGGAACACATAAGCATTTTTTCCGCAGCATCATAATTACCCGCTTCAGATTCAATCTTCGCAAGAAGCATATACACCGTATGGGTCTGGAAGCGTTCATTGAGCGGTATACCTTGCTTAAGAGCCAGCTCCAGTGTTTCCCGCGCTTCATCAAAGCGCTTCAATCCGATAAAGGATTCCGCCATTTCACGAAGAAATCCGATCACCATAAAACTGTGACCAAGCTGTTCAAAGGCAGCGATGGATTTCTTAAAATAGGAAATCGCCTCTTCATATCGATGCAGTGAATTAAGTACTGACGCGATATTACCGTGGGCAAAAGCAATGCCCTGCTGTAATTGTTCCTTTTCTGAAAAGGAAAGACATTGCTGAAATTTTTCAAGAGCTTCTTCAAAATGGGACCATTTACGATAAATTTCACCGGTGTTGCCCAATACCCGCTGTATTGCCTCAACATTTTGTGTTTTTTCAGCAAAGGAATAGGCCCGTTCTAGGAATTCAAGAGCCGCGTCATAATTCGGGATTGGCAGATAAAGGTAATTGAGGCCGATATAGGTGTAACAGTAGCAGACTCCCAGATCATCCATGCAATCCGACAGAATAGTCAGAGCCTCTTCTAGCATTTCCATTGAGTCAACAATATTGAGCTGGATACAGAGTATACGTCCAATACCCATAAGGCATCGGCCGCGTCCCTTGTCATATGATACTGACTTACATTGCTCGAGGATCCCGCCATAGCGTTCTTTCGCAGCCTCAGTATCGGAAAGAGATAACACCCACGCTTTTTCCACTTCCTTATTAATCTCTGCTACTTTGTCGTTGTCCATATATCGAGTATACCCACAAACGGTAAAAATTTAAAGTAAAAATATTGTTCTTCATAATTATTCTGAAAAGAAACGTGCGTCATTCTCATTGAATTTGGGAAGGGATAAAGGTGAAAAATTCACCCTGCCGGCTTATTAATAAAGCTCCCCTTTTCAATTAAATCCCATGTTGACCTATATTTCCCAATTCCAGCGAAAAAAAACAAACCCCGGATTTCACAATTTCAGGAAATATACTCATAACATATTATATTATAGTGAGTTAAATATACCTTATTGTAGTTTGAATTAATGCCCTGTTGATCTAAAGGTCAACAAAATAAGGAAAAAAATTAAAAACTGATCATGAATATTTCTGTAAATGTAATTGATTTTACCTATATTAATAACAGTTATGGACTCGGTAAATATTTTCTCCTATTTCGATTATCAGAAGTATCTGCGGGACTGTTATGAGTTTAAAAAGCAGCAGAATCCCAGCTTTTCCTACCGGTATATCGGCCATAAAGTGGGGATAGATCCGGGCTATCTGGTAAAAGTGTTCCAGGGAAAGAAACATATTGCGAACCGTTCCATACCACTTTTTGTAAAACTGCTGGGCCTGAAAAAGAAAGAGACCGAGTATTTTGAACTGCTGGTGCTTTTTAATAAGGCAAAAACCAACACGGAGATAAAAAGCTATTTCGAGAAACTGCTGACCTATGCGGAAATCAATGAAATCCTGGTTGAAGCCGACAAGTATGAGTTTTACCAGAAATGGTACTATACCGCAGTGCGGGAGTTGATAGCTATTTCTGAGTTCAGTGGTGATTATACTTATCTGGCCGCACAGATAATTCCGGCAATTACTCCGTCGGAGGCAAGGAAATCGGTGGAGCTTCTGGAGCGGCTTGGATTTATAAAAAAGGGCAAAAAAGGCATATACTGCGTTACTGCACGGTATATCACCACAGGTGATAACTGGCGCTCAATAGCGGTGCGGAGTTTCCAGAAGGAGACCATGAAACTTGCGGAATGCTCGCTGGACACTATCCCCAAAGAGGAGCGCGATGTATCAACAGTGACCATTACTTTGTCAAAGAAAGGTTTTGAAGAGGTGCGGGATCGTCTCGCGGCGTTTCGTCGTGAACTGCTGGAAATATCACACGGTGATTATGAAAGAGATACCGCCTATCATATCAATCTGCAGATATTTCCCATTGCCCGGAAAAGTCCCAAAAGGAGGAAGAAGTGAGAGGCTTTGTATACAGCATCATGCTTATCCTCCCGGTTCTGTGCTTTGGATTACTCTCCTGTGCAAGCCGGCCTGTTGCCGATTCAGGGAGTGGCTCCACTACGACCAACGGTATCATAACCGCTGTATTTCATCATGCCGACGGCAGTCCGGCGGAAAACACCCAAGTATACCTGCTACCGAATACATTCGATCCGGTAAGGGAAGGCTCTCTGCCGGACAGTCTTCAGGCAATAACCGATTCTACCGGCACCTGCTGGTTCTCACTCTCTTTTGAGGGTACGTTTAACCTGCAGGCACATAATCCTGTCGCCGGTACCGATAATTTGCAAACAGGAATTGCGCCGGTGTTGAAGGATACGGTGCATCTCGATGTTGCTACTCTTCGTTTGCCGGGCACGTTCACCTTCACCCTGCCCGATACTGCAGATATGGTGAACGGGTATGTCTATGTCCCCGGTACCCTGCTCTATAAGAAAATCGCTGATGAGCAGGTCATTGTTGATAACGGAAAGGCACACCTGGTATTCGATAATCTCCCGGCCGTGACCCTCTCAGCTGTGTGCTATGGGGAAACTGATTCCCCGGTGAAACCTGTTCCTTTAAAAGAGTCGGTTACCGTAAATGAAGGAGATACGACTGAGTTGCTGCTCTATGAATCATGGCAGAGCTACACCACCCAGAACAGCGATATTCCGGAGGATAGGATTACAAAGATTTGCGTGGATGCATCCGGGACAGTGTGGGTCGGTACGGAGAACAGCGGTGTCGCCACCTTTGACGGCTCGGTCTGGAAAGTGTATAATACGGCTAACTCTGCATTGCAGAATAATACTATTCAGGGTTTGTCATGTGCCGACGACGGTACTGTGTGGATTTCAACAGTCTATGGAATTGCCGGTGTAAAGGATGGCACCTGGAAGGTTTTTACGTCACAGAATTCAACACTGCCGGATAATAATCTCACGGATATTGCGTTTGATAATGCCGGAAACCTGTGGGTCGGCACTCAGCAGGGGTGTGTTGTCTACGATGGGACAATATGGAAACCATACACTTTCAGCGGCGCCTTTCCCATGGCCTTTGTAACCAGTATAGCGGCCGGTACGAATGGCGATATGTATATCGGCACACCCTATGGCATTTTCAGGTATACCTGCGGCACTTTTTCCTATCTGCCGGTAACGGATTTCGGTGCGGTTGAGGTGCGTATCGAGGATATTGCGGGTGATGGAAAAGGTGCCATGTGGTTTGCGTCCGAACGCGGAGTGGTACGCTATGCATCCGGCGCATGGCAGGTGTTTGATGCGAATAGCGGGTTGCCGGGAACCATATCGAAAAGTATTGCCGTTGATTACCATGCACTTCCCTGGGCGGGCCTGAATGAAAACGGTGCGATAGTAAAAATCGGTCAGTACTATGGCATCTATGCCGGTTCCAACACCGATGTATTAAATAATGCCGGAGTGATAAATGACATTGCGGTAGCCGATGAGATGACGTTTTATTTTGCAACGGAGAGCGGCGGTCTGGTACGGCTGCACTTTAAATATACCGGAAATAACGGGAATATAATTCCGGAATAGGATAGCCTGTTTGCACTAAAAACAGGCATTGCCCGAGTGGCAATGGAGGGGGCTAGGGAAAACCACTTCTGTGCCGGGCATTCCCGGCACAGAAGTTGGTTACACTGATACCCGGAATTATTACATTTGAAAATAGAACCTGTATCATTTATTACTACATAGAGGGAGAGAGCACGTGAAAAAAGCACAAATTGACACTGCCTTGTTTTTCTGTTTTCCTATTACGGTAATTAAAAGTACGGTACGTTTCCGTCATTGGAAGCTTCTGTTCTGCATACTGTTTTGCAGCACCTGGTACCTGTCTGCCGAGGAGGTTGCAAAGTTTGCCTGGACCGGCTCCATTGCGGGGTTTGACAACACCACGCTCAACCCACCGGTTAAAACGGTTGCCATGAGTGAGTATATCTACGTGTCAAATAATATTTTTGAGCAGACTGAGCCCGATCCCTGCTCCATTGTGTTTATAATTGACAATTCAGCAAGTAATAACGGCAGCGATGGAACTGATCCGAATGGAAAACGGTACGAGGCGGTGAGGGATCTCATTACTTATATCAACCAGAAAGCGCCTGAAACCAAGGTCGGTCTGGTCATCTTCGGCAGCCGCCTGTGGTTTTACGGGCCTGATAACCGGAGCCTCTTTGTCAGTGTTCCGAAAGATCAGTATCATGATGGCGACGGCTGTTTTATACCGCCGCTTGATTTGAAAAAGATGTACAGTGGCACGGCTGCGGGTTTCCCCGGCGGCACGATCAGCTACAATAAAACAGGCTATGAAGTGCTGCAGATGTATCTGCAGACAAAACCCGATCCCCATGGTGGGGTGACTGCCGCCTACGAGCCCAATCACCATGTAAACTATCCCTTTGAATCGCAGGGAGGGCGATTGACCAATATCACCCGTGCCTTTGATGCGGCCAATCAGGCACATCTGCATCAAACCCCCCAGTTAGCCAAAAAACGTCATTTCAACATATTTTTCTCTGACGGGCTGGCCACCTGTAATACCACCAGTCCCGAATATCCGTATCTTAATGATTATGTTAATGGGACAAATACACCGACAACCTTTACCATTTACTATAACTCTTCATCAAGTGATCTCCAGAAACTGCAGCAAATGACCGAAAATATAAAGACCAACGGCTATTCGGAAAGCAATCCTGAATTTACCGATATCATCAACTTGACAAACTGGGAATCTATAAAGCAGACGCTTATTGAATTATTCAATAAGATTCTTACCACTACCAGCACAACCCCTATCAGCATCTCGGTAAACGCTTCAACATCAAATGACTGGGACAGTACCGGGTTCCTCCATAAACGGATGTTCCCTCTTCAGAAAGGTGCTACGGAATTCTATATGGAGCTTGACGTACATATCAAACGGGACAGCCTTGATGATAATGGAAATGTTGTCAGCACCATTGAAAAAGATACGACATTTATACTCGAGTATGAGGTTGAAGTGGGACCGAACACGACTGTACCCGACAGCATGGAGATGATCTGGTGGGGACGGGATATGGCGCTGTTTCATAACGACGACACGGTTATTGTTGCCAATAACGACATGCAGGAAGTGGCGGTACGGTTCTGGGAATATACGGTTGATACGATGTACTATTACGATACCAAAGAGATGGAATTATTTGTCAGCAGCAGTGTCAACGGCGATGTGGAAAAATTATCCTTTGACTCAGGTTCCAGCTATTTCGATTGTAAATTCACGCTCGACGGCAATGCAAACCCGATACCCAATGACGGCAAGTTACAGGTTTCCCCGCAGGATTCAATCGTGTTGTTGCTCAGAAACACCTTCCTGCCGCTCGATACGATGCGTAAAGTTATTCCTTATATGGAAGGGTATGCCTATACGGTGACAAAGGGTATATACTTTGACAACAATGCAGACGGCCATGTGGACAGCGTTTACCTCGGTGTCTCAGGAAATAAACTCGCCGATAATGTTGATGCTGTCATGGACAATATTGACCTGCCGGCACACCGCGATTTTATCGTCGATAACTATATGGCGCTGGCCGGCGGTATCGGTATCACCGTCACAGAAAAGGCTTCCGCAATTCTGACCTACTGCACTGATGAAGATTATATTGAAGTTGCCGATACAGTCGAGCTCAGTGATGATGCGATTCTGTTGCCCTGCAAGGTCGATATCATCGATTCTATCGCGCCCGTTATCATGAGTGCCACACTGATTGATTCCGTGAAAGACGGTGCGCGGGATGAGCTGACCGTGGTTTTTTCGGAAACCATTGAAACGGTAACCGAATCCGAACCCTTTGAATTCTATAAAACAACACAGGGAATTCTCTATGATGTCACGCTGAGTGTCCTGAGTCAGAGCAATGCAACCGGTGTGTTTGAAGTGCTTGCCGTCACCGGTACCGGCGAAATAGTCCAGGGTGACTCAATCAGAATAGAAGGTTTCTTGACCGATAAGATTGGTGACGGTCTTGGAAACGTACAGGGTAATCCTGCCAATATCAGGCGCGAAATAACAGTAATTCTGGTTGAAGAGGGATTAAAACTCACCACGGGTATCTATTTTGACAACAACGCCGACGGTAAGGTTGACAGTATCTTTATTGGCGTGTACGGTGAGATTGAGGACTATATCGATGACCTGATGAAAGAAATTGTCCTGCCGGACTACCGGGACTTTACCGTTCTTAATGCACAGTATACCACCGGCGGAATCGGCCTTGACGTCAGCGAGGGGAACAGTGCCACCCTGACCTTTGTGAACGATGATGATGTTATAAAAATACTGAACAAGGTGATACTCCCGGACAGCATGATAATCCTTCCTGCCGAGGTTACGGTTATCGACTCAGTCGCACCGGTAATCGTGAGTGCCAGTTATGTCACTACTATTATTTATGAGCAGCAGGGAAGTACAATCTCTCTGGTCAACAGCGGCTCGGATACCCTTGATGTGGTGTTGTCGGAAACGGTTGAGAAGATAACCAAGGATATGCCTTTTAAGTTTTACCGCACTGCGGAGAGTAAAGAGTATGATGCTGAACTTGCCGTGGTTTCACAGAATTCCAATCTCGGGAGGTTTACGGTAACTTCAGTAAGTGGTGTGTCAAGGATATCTGAAGGAGATTCTATACGGGTCAACTGGATTTATACAAACAATGTGTATGATGCGCTGGGCAACAATCAGGACAATCCGAAGAATATCCGGCGGCTCATTGACGTCCGGGTAGAAAAAGATACCATATATGTTCCGCTTAATTTTACCCTTATACCCCGGGCGACTATTCTTAATGTGAATTCCAAGGAAGAGATAGACCTTTCGGAAATTAAGGATATGGGGGAACTCCAGGAAGTGTTTCAGTCTCTCCCAGAGGGGGAGAAAGGATATATTGGGGTAATGATAATAACCCTGACGCCGGATCCGGTAGAGAATGTCTCTAATCAGGATTCGTATACGGGTACGCTGCATATCTTTGATGCCGTTGGTAATGAGGTGGCGCGTGATATACCGATGGGATATCATGAGAAGACGAAGCGGTTGATCGGTCTCTGGAACGGACGCAATACGCTTGGCCGGATTGTCGGTCCGGGAGGATATGCTGCGGTTATACCGGTTGATTTTTATTTCAACGGGAAAAAGAGCCGCCGGGAAACATTCGGCAAGACTATTGGAGTAAAGGAGTAAAAACAGAAACAATGTGCACACTTTAGGGAGTAGAGAGTACCGGAGGGCTAAACGGGTACCGCCGGAGGTACGAAAATAAAAAACCACGAAGTTCTCACCCCTCTCCCCACCCTTTATTCTTACCACTCCCGATACTCTTTTGTAGGAATAAAGTTTGCGGGGTGAGAACTTTCCATACTATAACAGGGAACATACGACAAAACAATTGCGATCTGCAGATGAATGCACTCCGGGAGTTACCGGTTTTGCTTGACCAATGACCATGATTGTGTGCTGCTTTGCGGTATTTCAAGTTGAAATCGATCAAATAAAGGCTCGATAAAAAGGAAATAAAAAATAATCTTTACCCGGAGGTATTCCGGAAGTATATTATGACCCTTATACGAATGTACTGTTAAGAATGTTTACATAACGGAAAATTATAAAAGAGATTGAATCCTCACCCTAGTCCCACCTTTATTTCTTCCCTCTCCCAATTTTGAAGAATAAAGTTATAGGGTGAGGATTTCTTTTATTACGGCACCTCACCGAACCACGATTTTCCCAGGTGAATTTTGAACCCCGAACCCTGGGAATTATACAGATTATATCTATGGGTAAAAAAAATTATTAAAAATATACGCACTCTGCTTTGGATAATTATTAATTTAGAATACCGACACCACAATAGTAACCAATTTTTTTTCGGCGTGACTATAGAGTCTTCTGGGGGGAGATTATGACAAGATTGGCTTTCCTGTCTTGTGTTGTCCTTGCCTTGTCCTGTACTTTACTCGATGATGAGAAAAAGTGGGACAACGTCTTTGATCAAGATGGTGTTAACTGGCATCCGCCTATTGTAATAGCTATGGAGGATGATACCGTATTTATCAGAGATTCGGTTTCAATCAAGGCGGAAGGAATTGACTCCAACGGAACTGTCATTACGTTCCAGTGGTCGCTCGATCACGGTAAAACATGGCCAAAAGAGGGTGATTCCCTCGGTACCCTGAAATGGTATTTCGATAAAAAAGATACCGGCACAACGCTATTCTGGGTCAGAGCCGTTGATGACGACAACCTTGTTTCTGAATTTCCCGATAGTGTGGCAATTACCGTCAAGCTTGGTATACCGACCATCGATTCTATACATGATACAATTGTTGCCATTAAAGATACGGTGATACTCCGGGTAACCGGCAGTGACGAGAACGGGGACATTATGAAATACCTGTGGTCGGTCGGTAACGACAGCACCTGGAGTGACACCACGGGCAAGGACGGGAAATATAAAACCTACTTCGCCATGGGCAGCGAAGGCTCCCATACATTCTGGGTAAAGGCGGTTGATGATGATACTCTTGAATCCTCACCGGTGAACTTCAGCGTTGAAGTCAAATTGTACAAACCGGAAGTGACGCTGAAAGATAAAGAGCATGTCAATATTAACGACAGTATTACCATTACCGCCAAGGGGAGTGACGAAAACGGTAAGGTGGAGCGCTACATCTGGGCGCTGGACGGCACGAATTTTACCGATACCACCACCAAAGGCACGGTCGATCTGGTTTATGACGACAGCGGGTCTAATACGATTCGGGTCGTTGCCGTTGATGATGATGGGTTCGTTTCCAATGCGGCTCAGACAACGGTGACGGTAACACTCGATCCCCCGGTGCTAACACCGGTCGAAAACAGCTTTGTTTCACAGCTTGACACGGTGAAGGTAGAGGTGGAGGCGGAGGATACCAATGCCACCGGCTCCATTGAACAGTATTACTGGGACAGCGGTGGCGACGGCTGGGATGACAGCACCGATGCGGATGAGCCCTCATATTCCTTTTTCAAACCGAACGGCGGCTCACTTACCGTGATATGGGGCGCCCGGGACGATGATAATCTCCTCAGTACCGATACCTTCGAAATCCTGTTTAACCGGGTGCCGGATTCGGTGACCATGCTTGAACCGGTCGATGATGCCAAGGCCGCCTTCACAGAGTTTGATACCGCAAGTCTAACGGGCAGTGTGCTTATGCGTTTCCGGGGAAGTGATCCTGACGGTGAGACCGATACTCTTACCTATACCCTTTATCTGGGCAAAGATAACAACAATCTCGAAAAGATATATGAGGGTCGGGATACCGTGTTTACCAAGGATAAGCTTGATACTTCAGAAACGTATTACTGGCGGTTAAAAGTGTATGATACATATAAAGACAGTGCGGTTAATACCGGCAAATTTAACACCCCCTATGTTGATATGGTTGCGCCGGTGCTCACATTGAAGGGTGATGATCCTCTCATGCTGTCCCTCGGAGTCAGATTTGAGGACCCTGGAGCAACGGCAATTGACAACTTTGACGGAGATATAAGCGATCATATCTTAGTCAGCGGCGAGGTGAACACCTCGAAAGCTGGTACTTATAAGCTGACCTATAGTGTTGCCGACAGCGCCGGCAATAAAGCCAGTATTACACGTGATGTAATTGTTGAAAATTATATCCTGCTTGAGGATTTTGAAACAGGACCTCTCTATCAGACATCCTTCGGTGCTAATTTTTCCGGTACGGTAGATGACTCAATGGGACACTGGCGTGCATGGACCGATGGAGAAAAAGCAAAGTTCAATCCTGATCCCAATGATGATCCCAACGATCCGTTTAAAAAAGTTGTAAAGGACGGCAATGGAATTGACGGCAGTAAAGGCTTCCATTCAAATATACGAATTTCAGAGCCGCTCGGCTCATATTGGGGAATCGGGTGCTATCTTAAGGTGTATGATCAGTTTTATGACCTGTCAGGTCTGGACAGTGTTACTTTCTATATTAAGGGAAGCGGTGTTGTGCGGTATCATTTTTCGTATGAAGCCATAGATTCACTTGATGACTGGCAACACTGGGGATATGCCGGGAAGAACGACACCCTGAACAGCAGCTGGACAAAAGTGGTGCTCATTCCGTCGGATACTGCAACATTTAAAGGTCTGCCAGGTTCACCGGGCGAGGACCACAACTGGAATACCCCGAAAGTTAAAGATCGCGTTCGGCGGTTCTGTATTGTCGATACCGGATTCCAACCAGATGATGTTGACCTGCATGTTGACGATATACGGCTCTATGGGGAGTTCGGGAATTCCGGATTGCTTCCTGATAAAAGGTAGTGTTTAGTATCAGCATGTGCCACCTCAATCCTTTGGGGAAGACTTAACTATAGAAATTATATTAGGATGACAAAATCAATACCTTGCAAGGTAGGACCGTAGGGGGCGCTCTGTCTTCCCTTCGGGGAGAGAGGGGGTGTTATTCGGGAAATCCCTCAATCATCTTTCCAGCAAGCTCCTTAAGCAACTTCGCGCCAACCATAGCAGTCATGTTATTAATATCCTGCCTGGGATTCAGTTCAACAATGTCAGCACCGATCACTGGTGCATGTACTTTCTGTATCGTTCGGATAACATCACGGGTTGAAAGGCCGCCGGGCTCGTGGTGGGAGACTCCCGGAGCGAAAGCAGGGTCCATTGCATCGATATCAAGTGATATATACACCGGCCCGTCAATATCGATCGGACAACCCTGACGCCACTCTTTCATTTCAATGACAGTTACACCGAATCGTTCAATCTGCTCACGCTGGGGCGGATTTATTGTGCGGATACCTGCCTGTACCAGTCTTTTTACCCCACCCTCTTCCATGATTCGCGCAAAGGGGCAGGCATGGGATAAACGGTCACCCGCGTATTCATCATAGAGATCGGGATGTGCATCAAAGTGGAGTATGGAAAGGGAGCCGTATTTCGCCTTATAAGCTTTCAGTATCGGATAGGTAACCGAATGGTCTCCGCCTATCGATAGTACCCTGGCATCACGGGCGAGTAATGCGGCTATGGTTTGCTCAATGTCTTCGGGAAAGGAGGCCTCCGAGGAAAAGCGCATGTCGCCGAGATCGGTAAACTGTGTGTTATTCGACAGATCAATACCGTTTTCCGTGCAGAAATTCATTGATCCGCTGTGAAGAGCTTTACGCAGGTGCGAGGGGCCTGACGCCGGTCCTTTCATAAAGGATGAATGAATATCAAGGGGAATACCAATGACAGCCACCGTCGGAGGCTTCAGGGCATTGATGAGTTCCTGTTCTACAGGCATACTTTATTGATCCTGATTTGCAGTTTCAACGACTATGGTATTCAGTCCGTTAGTGTAAAGATAAAATAATACCTCCATCAAAAAAAAATTATTTTTAATTCACGAAATACCTGAATTAGTTTAATATTAAATATTAATAGTATAGTGGAGAAGAGACTTCAGAAGTGATTATCCTTCCGAAAACTTAAAGTAGGGGCGCTTTAATGGTTAATCAGAAATTTCGTTGTGTTTTTATTGTATTGTCGGTATGTATCCTTTTTACTTCATCGGTGCATGGCCGGGTCGATTTCTTCTGTACCGGTGCTCAGATGGGGCTGGGAGTCATGTCTGACTCACTGTTTCTGGGGGCTTCGTTTATTTACCAGGACAGCTCAAAAGAGGTTGTTGTCTCCTTCTTTGCCAGTGACGCAGGCTGGGAAGGCAGGCTCTATTTCATGGTGCCCGGAATCACGGATTCAGCCTATTATCTATTTACAAATAAGCCGTTCAACCATCCTAACGAGCCTACCCGGGTAAATCTGTCGAATATCTTCGATATTCCGGTCGGCTCCAGGATATATTTCAGATACGATGTTCCCGATTATCCACCCAAGTATACCGGGGAAAACCTGCCGGGTGTTGATGAGTATGCCAGTAATTCCACCCACATTTACCAGGGTCAGGAGGACCGGCGGTGGTCAACCGCAGGCAGAATCAAGGATACAAACGGGGAGCCCACCGATTCGGCTGAGTTTACCTTTGAAGATCAGCCCGGTGGTGATTTTGATCTGAATGATATTATTTTCCGGGTTAGTGGACTCGGCCTCAATATTGAAGTCCAAATTCCCTTTATCGACAGTGCTGTGGTGTATGATGCTGTTGGAAACGGTATCGGCGACAGCCTTGTCGTTTTCTTCAACGGGATAATCGATTTATCCACACTATCCATGGTAAATCTGGTCTGGCCTGAAAACACCTCCTGGCAGCACCTCCATCTTTCCAATTTGCATCTGGGGACACCTACCACAGTTTCTCTGCCGTTTGATCCAACGTCACAGCAGGTCTATACCTCTGGCACCGGTGAGGTTGTTGCAGTGTTTGATACGGTTGGCACCCAGGTGGAGCGTGAGGCTGATGCTCTCGACGGGGTTGGCCCACTGCTGAAAGATAAGGCGTACGTTATTGAGCGCCATACCGCGGGAAACGACACCTTTTTTATCTCCTTTACCGAGGAAACGGCTGTATCTGTCATTGCGGGCAAATCCTTTATTCTTATAAAAAAGGACACACAGAAAGAGATCGAGCTAACCCTGCTCGACCCGGCTGTTGCTTTCGGCAGCCAGGACAGTGTCACCTTTGCCATTGCCGACCTTGGAGCTGACGCACCTGAGCAGGATGACAGCCTGAAAATCCTTCATACCGGCCCGGTGGTTGACAATCCCAGGGGCAATCATGCCCACCCGGACAATACACCGGTACCTATAGTCATTATCAACACACCGGTACCGGTGGACAGCGCCACCTATCACGATGATGAGGACAACAGGGCTGACGGTATAGTCGAAAAGGTACGCATTTTCTTCAAGCATATAGTTGACGATCTGCAGTCACTTAAAGTTAAGGCGACCTGGGTTGAAGGAAATCTGACAGGCACAGTACAGGACCTTGCCTATGATACCAATGATTCCACAGTGGTTGTGGCAGACATCAAGAATATTTTCAGCAAGGTATTGGAAGATCGTACCGGCGGTAAAATGAAGCTCTCCGTGGAATTTACCAGCGGGTATGACACCACCATAGTCTGCAATGTAAAGGACAGGGCAGGGCCGGTTATCACTAAAGCAGTGTATTGTCCGACCGGCTATGACGATAATACCGGTTTCGACACCCTGGAGGTTACCTTCTCCGAAGAGTTACAGGATATCAATTCTTCAGAGCCGTTTGAACTTGTCACTTCGGATGGCACACAGTACTACCTTGAGCTGAAACTGATGGAGCAGGATATTGATGAAGCTGTCTTTGAAGTGGTTGAGATATTTACCGTTGATGAGCCGAAAAAGGGTGACAGTATCTGGATAGACTATAAAGAAGAAATCACCGATACCTGTAATAATGAACAGGATATCAAGGATAACAAGAGGGTTGAACTTATTGTCAAAGATCGTCCCTTTGATTTCATTATCACCGTTATCGGGCCGGTCGACCCGATTGAAAATGAAATCCCCGATGTATTTATCGATCCCGATGATCCGGACCAGATAACCAGCGGCACCGTCATTATTCTGGATCCCATTGTAGAAATACCCGATTCCATTATTGAGTTGGTGCAATGCGCTGTTTCGATCTATGATCCGTTGGGTAACCGTATTGCCCAGAGCGAAAGCAGACAGGATGAAAACGACCAGTGTAAGATTGATATCACAAAAATTGATAATAAAAACGTTATTTATATCCTCTGGACCGGAAAAAACAGAAAGAACCGCACTGTTGGAGCCGGCGCATACCTTGGCAGAGTGGGGGTTAAGTATCCCGATGGGAAAGAGTCTGTAAGCAAGGTGATGATTTCGGTGAAGAAATAGGTGCTTTTTACTTGTTGTGTATTAGTTGTATTAAACTGTAATAATTGATTTAATAAGAATCTTTTCGGTTTAAAAGAGTAATTATAAATACCGTAACTCTGTTTTTATTTACTTGATAAAAAAGTCTATAATTACCAATACGATATCGATAAAAAGCTTCATATTCCCCTTTTAATTTCTTGATATTTGGTCCATAGAAAGGATTCTTTTGCAGCTGAGGGTAAATGTACGTGGTAATCTTGGTATAAATTTTATTGAATTTTCGGCGTTGTATTACTTTTTGAAATGTTTCAGTCTCTGCAATTTTAAATTTATCGGACAATTTTATACCTTCCTTCTTTTATATCTTTTTGGCCTCTTTTCAAACTTTTTAGTAGTTCTTTGTCTGCTAAAATAGTATCCATTTCCCTGTCAGAAACAAATGTTTCATTTGAAATGTATGAAAGAGTTGCAAATTCCAAGAAATTTGAAATTGTCCGTCTGACACCATCTGCTGCCGTTTTAATTAGTTTATATGAGTCTTCATCTACGCGTACTGTAATAGTTTTTGCCATAATAGGGCCTCCTTATATATTCAAATATATTCAAATATATTCATTTTTTCAATATTTTTTTTTTAAAATTATTCTATTTATTCTATTCCATATACAGATTGATACATGGTACTAACGATAAAAATCACTTAAAAAATAATTTTAAAATAAAACTGATTTATTCAGTCGCACTTTTCGGTGTTTTAATAAATGGGCAGTTTCCATGAGACTCTCCAGCTTATCAGCAGAGACTAAGGCAACATCCTCGCCATTTCTGCGTTGAATAATTATAGGCTTTCTTGTCAAAGATACTTCGTCACATAATTTTTTAAATTGAACCCGTGCTGCGGTATACGTGGCAAATAGTGGCATTGTTCCTCCAATTACATGTACAGTATTAATGTGCATGTTTTTGCTGAGAATGTCAACAGCTTATTCTCCACAGTATGAATAATTAAAATTAAAGTTTTTCGCAATGTACTTTAATATTATATTAATAAGGAGGTGCTATAATTATAGATATTAGAGAATTACCGTCATATGGGATTGCTGAAGCTGCTCATTACATGCGCGTTCCTCTTGGCTCAATAAGATCATGGGTATTTGGCAAGAAATATATCGGGTATAAGGCGTTCAAAACCACTCATACAATTGCCCGATAAGAAAAAACCTCTTCTATCTTTTTTAAATCTCGCAGAAGTGTATGTTCTTGACGATATAAGAAGAGAGCATTCAATCTCTTTGCAGAAAATCAGGAAAGCATTTACTTATCTGAAACGTGAATTTTCTTCAACTCGGCCTCTGATAGAACATGTGTTTGAAACCGATGGTTTAGATTTGTTTATCACTGAATACGGTAAGTTGATCAATATATCTAAGGAAGGCCAAATTGTAATGAAAGATATCATTAAAGCTTACCTAAAACGTGTTGAATACGATGAACAAGGATTAATAAAAAAGCTCTTTCCATTTACTCGAAAGAGAGATTTAACTGAACCAAAA
This sequence comes from uncultured Fibrobacterota bacterium, assembly GCA_964543525.1. Lineage (GTDB taxonomy): Bacteria > Fibrobacterota > Chitinivibrionia > Chitinivibrionales > JANQEN01 > CBDVBE01. The sequence continues at coordinate 19,352 of CAZIYW010000097.1, forward strand.
GTTGTTGTTATTGATCCCTATGTTTCTTTTGGCCGCCCGGTTCTTGCCGGAACAGGGATTACAACTACTATTATTGCCGAGCGTTATAAAGCGGGAGAATCGATTAGTGAGTTAGCAAAAGACTATAACCGGAACCAAAATGAAATCGAAGATACTATCAGATGTGAGCTTGAAATCAGAGCAGCCTGATAAATTAGTACTGTTTTTAGATAGAAATCTCGGAAGAAATATAATTCTTAATGCCCTCCGGAAAAGTAATGATGTGATTGTAGAAATACATGACGAACATTTCTCCCCAGATGCCAAAGATGAAGATATTCTAAGATTTGTGGGTGAAAAAAGGTGGATTTTTTTTAACTAAAGATAAACGCATAAGATATAATCGCCCTGCTCAGGCAGCAATTGAGAAATTTGAAGTTAAGATGTTTTATTTATCTACAAGAGGAGATCTCCAGGGAAAAGAGATAGCAGATATTTTTTATAAAGCTTTACCTAAGATAATAAAATATTCTCTAAAAAATAAACCTCCTTTTATCGCTAAAATAACCAGGGAAGGAAAAGTTGCTTGAAGATAAGGATGAAAAGATACTATTTCAAATTGTAATAGTAACTTACTTTCCGCGCTTTTCATCCGTCATTTTTTCGAATTAACAATTACCTGA
>CAZIYW010000098.1:0-19856 GCA_964543525.1 uncultured Fibrobacterota bacterium
AAGCGGCACGCGAGCTGGGTTCAGAACGTCGTGAGACAGTTCGGTCCCTATCCGCTGTGGGCGTTGGATATTTGAGGAGAGCTGTTCCTAGTACGAGAGGACCGGAACGGACGTACCAATGGTGTACCAGTTGTCTCGCCAGAGGCACCGCTGGGTAGCTATGTACGGAACGGATAACCGCTGAAAGCATATAAGCGGGAAGCCGACTCCAAGATTAGATATCCCGTGGGGCTTGACCCCCTTGAAGGATCCTTGAAGACCACAAGGTTGATAGGTCACAGATGTACGCACAGTAATGTGTTTAGTCGAGTGATACTAATAATCCGTATGGCTTGATATTATTATTTTCATTTCGCCGAAAGTGTGCTTCATCAGCAGAACGATATGTCATAGCATCAGATAAAACTTCTGGTGGCTCTAGCATAGGGGAAACACCCGTTCCCATCTCGAACACGGTAGTTAAGCCCTATAGCGCCGATGGTACTGCATGGGCAACTATGTGGGAGAGTAGGTCGCCGCCAGGTTAATATACGGGTTCTTAATCAAATGATTAAGAACCCATTTTTATTGTTTGTCAAATCTATCAATAAACATTTTTATGAAGAAAAAACCATTACTTTTTATTTCGGATTTTGACGGCACTGCCACAAAGAAAGATGTTTATCTGCTTTTTCTGGAGAAATACCACGATGAAACATTCCGCAGAGAATTGGCAGAAAAAAGTGCACGAAAAGAGTTTACCTGCTTTGAATACCTCAACACGGTTTTTAACGATGTTAATAAATCTGGTGAGCAGATTGTAAATGATCTGGAACAGATAGAATTCGATGACTATTTAATGGATTTTATTTCTTATACAGAAGAAATTAAAGGGGATTTTGTTATAGTAAGTGCTGGTGGAGCATGTTATATAGAAAAGATTCTTGCCAAAAATAGTATGTCACATATTCCAGTCCATGCAAATGTAAGCGATTTTGTGAATGGTGGCGTCCGGATGTATCATGACAGGACATCACCTTTTCATTCAGAAAAATATGGTATTGATAAGGAGAAAGTTGTCACTTATTATCGTGATAAATATGAGCTGATCCTGTTTGCCGGAGACAGCACACCGGATTATAAAGCTGGTGTCGCATCGGATTACAGGTTCGCAAAGGGATTGTTGCGAACCGCTTATGATAGAGATGGGGTTGAATATTTCCCATTTGAAACCTTTGCTGATATAATGAAGATTGTAAAAGAGCGAATATTAATATAAAAATTGAAATAATTTTTAATTAAAACTTAATACTGGTTAAACCCCTCCCCTATAATCCAACCATGTATGAGGTTAAAGATTCTGTAATGGTGGTTCTTTCGTCAATCTTATCTCTTTTATTGTAAACGGGAGGAGATTGTTATTTGACAAGACTGTAGAGCAGTTGTATTTCCTCAGCCCAGAGTGTATCATCAATGGTTTCAAGAATCATGGGCATCTCATCAAACCGGGGATCATTCATAAGAAATTTGAACACTTCCAATCCCAATGTTCCCTTACCGATACTATGGTGCCGGTCAACATGACTGTCATAATCAGATTTGGCATCGTTTAAATGAATACCTTTCAGGTACTTCATGCCGATAATTTTTTCAAACTCCTTAAATACTTTTTTACATGATTCCCGGGTACGAAGATCATAGCCGGCGGCGTATGCATGGCAGGTATCAAAACAGACGCCAACGCGGGATTTATCCTCAATTTGATCTATCATTTCAGCAAGGTGTTCAAATGTATAACCTACATTGGATCCCTGGCCTGCGGTATTTTCAAGAACCACAGTAACCCCGGAGGTTTTTTCAAGCGCGGTGTTTACCGAATCTGCTATGATAGAAATACATTTTTCTTCTGTAGCTTCTTTAACATGACTACCCGGGTGTGTATTTAAATATATGAGCCCCAGTTGATGGCATCTGGTCAGTTCATCAATAAACGAATCCAGTGATTTTTTCCGTTTATCCTTGTCGGGATTGCCGAGGTTTATTAGATAGCTGTCATGGGGAAGAACATGCTCAGGTTTATATCCGGTTTCTTTCATATTTTTATGGAACGCATCAATTGTAGTTTTATCATATGGTTTTGAGAACCACTGCCGCTGGTTTTTGGTAAACAGGGCAAAGGCTTTTGCGCCAATTGCCTGTGCGTTAAGAGGTGCATTCTGCACACCTCCTGTTGTTGATACGTGTGCGCCTACTCGTTTCATACATTGATTCTCCTCGTTTTATCATTCAATTTTTAAATATAGATTCACACCTGTTGTATACGGGACTATTGTAAAATCTACTGCACTACCGGGATGCACTATGCTCTAAAATAATCAATGCGGCCGGAAGGAATTTATTCGGCAAGAGATACAGACAGTTGCAATTTAATTTCCGGAGATTGCACCGGCAGGGGAGAGAATTGAAATACGTTAAATATATTCTGGATTTCTTTGTCATATGTCTTGTCGGCGGGTTCAATGCTGTTTAGTTCAGCGATAATAACGCTGTCACTTTGATAGAGGGTAAAGGTAACCTGGACATCCTGGGAAGCCAATCCTTTTTCATTCTTTTTATTCTGAAGAGCATCCTTTATACTTTTTTCCAGCCGCATGAGTTGATGGGAGAGCGAAGCATAGGCATGGGTTGCTACGATTTCAATCTTTTGCATTTTCTGTTCGTCTACTTTTTCCTCTTTTTTAATTGCCTTTTTCAATAATTCAGTTTTAATCTGGTTTATAACATCACGTTTATAAACACGTTCAATTTTTTCTATATCCTGAATCGAGTCAGTCTCTTGAGCCATAAGAGGGGAAAATATCAATAAAAGAGATACAGAGTGGTTGAGAAATACAAACCGCATATTTTAATCCACTATTCTTCAATACTGTCTTTAAGTAAAATTTTTCTAATATAGCCCTTCTCGCCGCTCTCGGTAATTACGCGAGTCCAGTAATCCAATTCATATAAGACCGTTACCGGGTGGCCTTTATACACTCTTCCGATATCGTTTGAATTTATATCGGGTCCTTCACGAAGAACTGCGGCAGAGACCCATACATATTTTTTTATGGGGTAACTACCTACTTCCTGAGAAGGTGAAGATACTTTAATTTGTTCTATTTCAGATTTTAATGTGGTAATCGTATCTTGCAGGTGCAGATTTTCATCGGAGAGAATTGATATGACCTGCTTGAGAGAGTCTGTATTATCAGTTTTAACAGTTGTAACAGGAGTTTCTGAAACTGAAACAGCGGATGCGTTATCCACCTGTTTTTTTAAAGCGTAATTTTCTTTTTTCAACGTGTATATTTCGCGTTTTAGTGAGGCTATGGAGCTGTTTTCTCCCGGCGGTGCGTTGGAAGATTGATTGCAATTCTCTTCAAGCTGTTCAACTTGCATTGTTAACCGGGAAATAGTTTCCTGTGATTCCAGTAATTCTTTCTTTGAGATAGTAACAGTCGAGGTGTCTGAACGGGAGGTACGAATTACTGCATAAGAGTAATTTGATTTATTCCCCGCCAAATCTTTTGCTGTAACCTGGATGGAATTTTCTCCAATTTTTAGTGGTACCGACAATTTAAATATATGAAAGGATTCATTAATCACACTATGGATTCCCCCGGGATTGGCAATAATAGACTCCAGGTTATCTTCAGTATAGGTACCCTGCATGAGAACTATCGACTCATCTGTCTGGTTGGAGAATTCCCTTAATTTCAAGCGCGGTGGTGTTAAATCTGCATTCAGATGCAGTGACGTGTTTGTTGCATTTTGAGCTTTATCCATGCAGGTAATGAAACAGAATGAGAAAAATCTGTCTTTTTCTGAATGCATTTGATAACGTTATTGTCAGGTTTTATTTCAACGATTTTACCATACTCATCAAAACATTCACCGGTTATCATTACGGTATTTGTTGTGACATATTCGTTCATCTGTTCGAGTGAAATAACCGGAGGTGTTTTATCATAAATCACCAATTTTTTAGTAGTTTTCTTTCGCCCTATTTCGGTATCGTCCGGGAAATACCGGAGGATCTGCTCATATTCATCGATTACGCGTTTCAGTTTCCTTTCAGAAAGATACCGTTTTGCCTCGGTACGATGCATCTTTTTTATTTCCTTAAGCTGCGTATCTGCTTCACTGATATAGTTATTTATTATCGTATTGGTCGAATCAATGGCCAGTGCTTCTTTCCATATATGAATTGCTTTGCGATAAGAACCTTGACTATACAGCATGATACCTTGGCGAAATTGGACAGCTTGCTGTTTGAGTATATCTTCGTTGATTTTTAGGAGCAGTGATAGGGCTTCTTTGTGATTTGAATCGAAGAGAAGAACGCTGTCGAGATAGGTTCGGGCCTGGAGGATATTCCCATTAACATAGTGGTCAGAGCCTGTTTTAAATAAGTATTCGATTCGGGTACTGGCATCTTTATCTTTCTTCAGCCGGGAAATTTCTTTATCGACTTTTCGCAGGTATGATTTCAGATGCGGGTATCGGGGATTAAGATTATGTAGTCGGTTCAAGGTACGCTTTGCCCTGGTGAAGTCAGAGTTTGTAAATGCGGTTAGTCCTTCTTTGAAAAGGTCCTGTTGATACTGCAGAGCAGTCCGTGTGGTATCTTTATTACTGTCCTGTTCTATTTCAACAATACCCAGCTTTGTTTTAGCCCGATGGAGAAGAATAAAGGATTCCTCATGAAGTGGATCGAGTTTTATTACCTGCTCAAATATATCATATGCCTCTTCATAACTAATGGCTAATGTAAACCTGTTTCCTTTTATTCCCCGGGTAACAGTAACCTGCTGAGAAGTTCTAATAAACATTTTGGTAAAGGGATTTGGCTCATTACGATTGCCTTGAATAATTTGTGTATCTGTAATTAAATCCGGGTCGGTCTTTGGCTTTAAACCTTCGGACACTTCACAATTATAAAAAAAGGCGAATATACTCTTCTTATCGGCAGAAAGAGAGATGGAATTATCCTCCGGTATTGTATCAAAAACAGAGGTTACTGTTACTGTTGCATCCTTCCCGACCTCAGTTAAAATATCAAGCAGATAGGCTCTGGAGGTACCGGCCAGTTTCGGCTGCTGCCAGATTAATTTATCTTTTACACGTATACACGCAAACCGTAGACCTTGAACCTTAAACCTCTCTTTTTTTTATCATTCTCCCTTATCCAATTAAATATTGCATTTATCCAACAATCAAGGTATGCTAAAAGATATTACTCTCTTCATTATATACATCTCTGAACAGTTGGGAAGTATCGACAACGCTTGACAGGAAATGCCGATAGATGAAGATAATGGTAATTGATGATTCAATCACCATGCGCAGAATAGAGATTCTCGCGCTTAAAAAAGCCGGTTATACCGACGTAATCGAGGCGGAGGACGGAGCATCGGCGCTTGAGGTATTGGGAAATTCAATCGGACAGTTGCCCGATGTGATTCTTCTTGACTGGAATATGCCGGGGATGAGTGGTATCGGACTGCTGAAAAAGATTAAAAGTGAACCCGATTTCAAGCATATTGACGTCATAATGGTCACCACGGAATCGGATAAGGATAATGTCCTTGAGGCGATCAGGTACGGCGCGGCAGGGTTTGTGGTAAAGCCGCTGACACCACGCAAATTTGAAACACAGGTTATTCAGAAACTATACAAAAAATAGAGTATAATGTCGGATATTGAACTCACTATAGCCCGTCAGTTTGCCGAAGCTGTGCAGTCAGTTTTCTCCCTTATTACCGGGTACACAATAACGCTGGTGTCAACCGCCCCCAGTGAAGACTGCCGCTGCGTTGCCGATCTCTCGGGCGTACTGGATTTCGGCGGCAGTATCAGCGGTACCGCGGCTCTTTGCGTATCCCGCACCTTTGCACGAAACATTTCCAGACGCCTGACCGGGCTTGACGATGATGAGATCACTGACGTCATAATAAATGATACTATTGGTGAGCTCATTAACCAGATCCTCGGGGCGGTGAAAATCGAGCTGAACGGCAGACCCGGTGAGGTTACCCTCGCTATACCGGAAACCGTTACTGCTCTGCATCGGCGATTCGAAGAAAAGGGGATTACCCGTTGTATTGTCATGAATTTCAAGGCCGTTGATGATGGCATAGTGCTTCTTCTGGCTCTGAAATCCCCATTCGCCGGCGCCGAATCCACGGAAGCCCTGAACCAACTGGTAACACCGGATAAGCAGGAGCAGATACCTGAAAAACTCCTTGTCATCGATGAGGATATGGAGGAGATTCTAGAAGCCTTTATTGTGGAATCCGACGAGTTCCTTGAACAGATTATACAGGATCTGGTGGCGCTCGAATCAGATACCCGGAACAGTGATCTGGTCGACCGCGTGTTCCGCTCACTCCACACTTTAAAAGGCAATTCCCGCGGTATGGAGTTCACCCTCATGGAAACCATGGTCCACAGAACAGAGGATGTTATTCGAAAAGTCCGTGACGGTGAAATGGGCGTCACCCCCGCTATGATCGATGTACTCCTCAAAGCCGTTGACCTTATCAAAGTGCTGCTCGATGATATAAAGGAACGGAAACTGCGATCCCGTACCATTGAGCCCATGGTCGCAGAGCTCCGCAGGTGCATTACCGCAGGGAACGAAGCAGAGCAGAGTGATGACCTGGTCATCGATGACGATCTGGTGGAGATCGTTGAAGCCTTTGTGGTTGAATCTGAAGAATATCTCGAAACTCTTGACCGGGAGCTGATTGCCCTTGAAGAAACACCGGATGACAGTGATCGCATCGGGAAAATATTCCGCCTGCTCCATACCATGAAAGGCAATGCACGGGGCCTCGGATTCGGACAGATGGAATTTATGGTGCATCGTACCGAAGATGTTATCCGTAAAGCACGTGACGAAAACCTCCGGATTTCCGCCGAAGCGGTAGATGTAATACTCGAAGCCGTGGACTGTATTAAGATGCTTCTGCAGGATATAAAAAACCGCAAAAAATCCGGGCAGAATACGGATACGATATGCGGTAAACTGAAAAGCGTGTTAAACGGCGAGCCGGCGCTCCCAGCAGCGCAGAAAACCGGCGGAACCGGTAAAGACACCGCCCCAAAAACGGAACCGGTACAATCCGCACCAAAAAAACAATCCGCCGCAACCATCCGTGTTGACGTCAGGAAACTGAACACTCTCATTGATGTTACCGGAGAACTCGTGCTCCAGAAAAACCGGCTGCTGAATTTCTCTCAACAGGTAGAGCAGGGACTGTACCGCGAAAGTATTGAGGAAATTCTCAATGAAATTAATGCCCGGATGAGCTTTCTGGTAACCGATCTCCAGTCCGGAGTTATGTACACCCGTATGCAGCCGATCGGGAAGGTGTTCAGCAAATACCCCCGCGTAGTGCGCGACCTTGCCCGCGAATCGGGCAAGCAGATAAAGCTGGTTATTACCGGTGAAGAGACAGAACTTGATACTATGATAATTGACGAAATCGGTGACCCCCTCATACATCTGGTGCGTAATGCCTGTGACCACGGTATCGAATCCCGAGACGTACGCAAGGCACAGGGGAAAAACACCGAAGGAACCGTGCATCTTAACGCCTTCTATGAAGGGAATCTGGTGGTGATTGAAATTGTCGATGACGGTAAGGGAATGGATGTTGACCGTATCGCAAAAAAGGGGATTGAAAAGGGACTCATTACCAAAAAACAGGCCGCCCGCATGGCGAAAGGGGATATCCTGAACCTCATTTTTATGCCCGGATTCTCAACCGCTGAACAGGTCACCGCTGTCTCGGGACGGGGAGTCGGTATGGATGTCGTCAGAAGCAGTATCGCCGGTCTCAACGGTATTATCGAGCTCGATTCTGAATTGGGAAAAGGTTCCACCGTGACCATTAAACTCCCGCTTACCCTCGCTGTAATGCTCGGACTCGAAGTGATTGTCGGAAAGGAAAAATATCTCATCCCGCAGGAAACAATCGTTGAAATTGTAAAGATACCGGAGCGGGTCAAAGAAATGGTTACCCGGGAGAGAAATTTCCTCTTCAGAAAAAAGTACCGCCTGCCACTGCTTAATCTCGAGGAAATCCTCGCCACTGACGGAAAAAATACCGACCGGACATCCAGCGGCTACATCGTGGTTATCGGTGAAGTGGAAAAGCGTACCGGGCTGCTGGTCGATAATGTGCTGCAGCAGCAGGAAGTGGTGGTAAAACCGCTGGGTACATATTGCAGCAGGTTTTCTCTCCCCCAGGTCAACGGCGCGACTATTATGGGTGACGGCAGTATTGAACTGATTCTTAATACCAGTTTTCTGACTGCACACAGTCGGAAAGAACCGGAGATGGTGCATGCCTGAACGTGAGGTAACGGAATATCTCTGTGTCCGTATTAACGGTGAGGCCGTGGCTGTTCCCACCGATAAGGTGCAGGAGGTCTACGAAACATCACTCTATACCCCCTTGCCGGGAGGACCCGCCTGTATCCTCGGGTTGATTAACGTGCGCGGAAATATCCTACCCGTGCTCGATCTCTGGGAAATAGCGGAGAAAGAACCCGGCAGGTTAACCGTGGTCATCCTGAATACGCAGGAAGGCATGGTTGGCCTCCTGATAAGCGCCCTTATCGACCTGCACACTTTTGAACTATGCGCAAAAAACGAACACCCCTCCCCGTCCTTCGGCACGTGGGCCTCCTTCTTCCCCACAAGGACCGAGACGGATGAGGCATATCAGATTATGGATGTGGAAAAACTTATCGAAGCTACCTTACCACAGCAGATAAGGCAGGTTGACCTATGATTGAACGTGAAATGAATAAAAAAGTGTACGCCGTCTTTGTCGTCTGTGGCGTCGTTGTTACCACCGTGAACTGGGTCCTGCAGGAAAAGTTTATTGCCGATGCACGGATTGCCTATTTTGTCAATATCTGCGCCGTATTGGTCATCGCACTCCTTTTTACCAAATATCTTGAAAGCAAAATGAACCGATCCGTTGACGCCCTGATACAGAAAATAAACAGTCTGGCCACCGGTGATTTGACCCAGCGCTTTAAGGAAGATCCCCAGGATATCCTGCCCTACGGCCTTTCCTTCGCGCTCGATGAAATGGTGAAATTCTTCAGAGCGCGTATCGGTGGATTATGGAAAATGTCCGCCACCCTGATAAAACAGCTGAACCATTTTGTCACCGCTGCCAGAGACATTGTTCGGGAGTTTCAGACCGAAGTTGAATATCTTGTCAGTATCGGTGATAACCTTGAAACGGTTCGCAGCGGCACCATGGATATGCATAAACGATACGCCGAACTTCAGGTGAATACCCGGAGCGACCTTATCGCCGTTGAACAGATTAATGGCGCCAATGCAAAGACAGTGGATACGGTTAAGCGCTATAAAAGTCTTGTGCGGGGCGTTGCCTCGGATATACAGGAACTCCGGGTACTGGCCGACAACATCGAGTCCACCCTGAACGGCTTCCGACAGGTGTCACGCACGATGATGGATATCCATAAGGAAATGAACAGTATGGCGACCGAATCGAGCCTTGTGAAATTGAATGCCTCTATCGATGCTGCTAATAAACAGGTCTCTGAAGAGAATTATATAAAATTGATCGGCGAGGTGCATAAGGTTATTGATAAAATGGGCACGATCGCCCGCGAGAGCAATGCCGTCACAACGTTTACCGAAGACAAAATTGACGATATGGCCGCACGACTGCGCACCACCAGAACAACCCTCGGCGCCGGCCTGGACAGCGCCGGTAAAATCGAAAAATTCCTCGCCGATGTATACGAACAAACACTCGCAGCGGCAGCGCGATATACCGCAATCTTTGACAAAATTAATACGCTCAATACCCTTATGAAGGAAACCGGTGAGCTGCGGGGCAGATTCGCCGGAGACGTAAAAAGCTCAATCGATCATTTCGATAAATTAAAAGCCGATACCCAGATTACCCTGCTCCATTTCAATGCTGTTGAAGATAAAATAACCGGTATCGAAAAAAAACTGAAGGAGCTTGAAGAATTTAAAAATGCCTTTCAAATCGGATAGAAAATGGTAACAGCGCCAAGGAGAAGTGTATGCCAAAACAGAACATGGTGAAAAGCGGCAGAAAGAATATCACCCGGTCCCTGAAGTTCAAACTGGTTATGGTAAGTATGGCGCTTATCCTCATATCGGTGGCAAGTCTCGCATTGACCTTTATCCAGCGACAGAGAACGGAAATACGCGGGCAGTTGATCAATCGTGGAAAAACCATTACCCGGCTCATGGCTTATAATGCCCGCTACGGTGTCCAGATCGGCGATAAACCGATACTTGACAAGATTATAGGCGGTGTCACCGATGACCCTGACGTCGTGTATTGTATTATTAATGATAACCGGAAAAAAATAATCGCCGCCTATAACCGTGAAAAAGCCGCCATTGAAAAAATAAAACCCTCCTTTGCCGTTACTGAAGGAACTGAACTCGAGTATGAAAACAACCAGGGGGAAGAGGTTATTAATATCGCTATGCCGGTCATTCTCCCCTCAGCACCCGAAAAACAAGAGCAGGACGTATCGGATCTTGAGAGTGAATTTTTCGGCGATGAGCTTGATCTGCTCAGTGGCGCCGATGAACCTCTGCCCGATAAACCCCAGGCCGAAGAAACGGCGGATGAAACCGAGACTGCAGAAAAACGGGTTATCGGTGCGGTCCAGATCGGTATTACCCTGAGCAACATGAAAAAGGATATTGCCGCGGCAATAGGACGGACTGCCTGGTACAGCTTCTGGATAGTGATCATCGGCTTTGCCCTTGCCTTCTGGCTCGGCTCCATCATTTCAGCCCCCATCAGAAAAGTGGTCACCGTGCTCAGTGATATCTCCGAGGGTGAGGGAGACCTGACCCAGCGTATCCATATCAAATCCGCCGATGAGGTCGGTGAGCTGGCAACCGGATTCAACACCTTTATGGATAAATTTCAGGAGATTAAAAAAATATCGGTCTTTCTGAATGAGCTCGCCGACGGGGGCGGGGACTTGACAAAACGACTCAATATCGCGTCGCCCGATGAAATAGGTATGCTCGCCAAAGGATTTGACCGGTTTACCGATAAACTCCACGGTATCATCTTACAGGTAGCCGAAAATACCGAGAAAATCGCTGCCGCATCGCAATCCGTGTCCGAAACCGCCGCGAAAGTCGCCCGGGAGCTCAATGAAGTCGCGCAGAACTCTGAAGAAGTCGCCGGATTCTCCGGGCAGTTATCCGAAGCTATCGAAACAACTTCCAGAAATGTCGGCAATGTAAATGAACTGATGAATACCACTGAAGTTATCTCAAACAGCGGGGTGGAAGTCGTGCATGATACCCGCACCAGTATGGCCCAGATAACGGAAACCATCCGCGGCTCTTCAGAAATCGTGGCCAGACTCAACGAAAGTTCACAGAAAATAGGTGAGACCATTACCGCTATTACGGAAATTGCCGATCAGACAAAGCTGATCGCTATCAACGCTTCCATTGAAGCATCACGGGTCGGGGCACAGGGGAAAGGCTTCTCAGTCGTTGCTGAAGAGATACGGCGCCTCGCCGCCAAAGTGACCAAGGCAACCCAGGTGATCAGTGAACGCATCCATGCTATACAGAAAGAATCAATGCTCGTGGTTGACGCTATGAAAAAGGGTATGGATGAAACCAAGCGGGGACTTGAACTGTCCAATCAATCGGAGGGCTCGCTGAGTAATATCTCAAAGGCCGTGCGAGATTCAAAACAGAAAATCAATCAGATAACCGTTACGTCTGATGAGCAGTCATCATCCATAGCGCTGATATCACAGAATATTACAAACATTTCCGGTTCGGCGAAACAGTGTTCCGACGGGGTGACCAAAACCGCCCGGTCAATGCAGGAACTGAACAAGGAAGTACAGGAGCTCAGGCAGCTTGTCGGCCAGTTTGTCCTGGAACGATAATGACCTATGCATGTAAAGGTGGATAATGTCTTTATCGGTACGCGGAAAAATACGGATCCTCTGCATGTGCTGCTGTCTGAGTGGCGTCCCGGCACGGTACGCCGGCGCTGAAACGGTCGACCCGGGACAGGTGCTGCTTTACAATAAACAATTCAGGAAAGCCGCCGACCGGTATGAAAGAATTATACAGACTGATACCGCCACAATGACGGATCACCGGTACTATCAGGATGCCTGCTTTGCCCTGGGTGACTCCGCACGGGAAGCGGTGAGCCGCTATTACCGGACACGCCTCGAACAAAATCCCGAAAATGCCGATTATTCCTATCTGTACGGCCGATGCCTGCCCTGCTCCAGTGCAGTCTCATATTTTGAAAAGGCACGTAAAATTGCCGAATGCCACTCATGGGCTCTGAACGGAATAGGTGCCTGCCGATTCGAACGGAATGATATGCAAGGTGCTAAAGATGCCTTCCTGAAAACAATTAAATGCGATCCCGATTTTGGTGAAGCATACCAGAATCTGTCCCAGGTCTACCTGAAAGAAAAAAAAATACGCCGCGCCAAAAAGGTTTACCGGAAACTTATCGTCAGAAACCGGGCAAATCCTCTCGCATATGAGTGGCTCGGCGATATGTACCTTACCATGGAAGAGTACCGCTATGCAATCCTTGCCTATAAAAAAGCCATACACCTGGGCGCGCAGCATCCCGATGTTTTCTTTAAAGCAGGCTTTTCCTCCTTTAAAGGGAACAATTTTCCACAAGCAATTATCTGGTATAAAAAAAGTATTGATGCCGGTAACCGCAATTTTGACGTGTTCTATAACCTCGGTACGGTTTATGAACTGGTCAATATGCCGCAGGAGGCATTGGAACAGTATGAACGGGCCTATGAAATAGAACCCGGCTATGCCCTCAGATACTCCATGGGAAACTGCGCCGTACAACTCGGACTCTATTCCACCGCCATTCAGTGGTACCGTGCCTTTCTGGAAAAGGAGCCGGATAATACAGAAGCCCTTATCGGACTCGCAAATGCCTATCAACTCAAAAAAGACTATGCAAAGGCAATAAATATCTATAACCGGATTATTGTAAAAGACAGCACCGTTAAAAAAGCATACTATAACCTCGGTTCTATCTATGCCTATTATCTGAAGGATTATAATAAAATGAAACAATACTGGGAGACCTATATTACCTTGTTTCCCCATGAAAAAGACAGTGAATTTCTAAAACGCGAGATGGAAAAAATATCCCGCAATTGAACAGGTGTGGAGGCGGTATGAAAGTAAGAACACCATTGTTGACTGTTGTTATGCTGGGCATTGTCAGTGTGTCTCTGCAGGCAAAAACAGGAATATTGATCAGTAAAAACAATGCCATGATGATGACGCCCGTGAGGGGTATCAAAAGCGTAATTGGCGGGGATGTTGTAGCGCTGGATATGGGGGGTAGTGCCGCTACCGGTAAAAAGCATTGCGTGACCTTTAAACAGCAGAAGTGCCAGGTGGTTATTGCCGTGGGCTCCGCCGCAGCACGAGTAGCCATTGATGAGCTGGGAACGATTCCGGTGGTGTTCTGTATGATTATGAATCCAAAAGAATCCGGTATTACCGGCAGGACCGTCACCGGTGTCTCACTTGATATACCGGTGGTAAAACAGTTTGATGCATTCAAGTCGGTGGTGCCGTCACTCAAGAAAATAGGACTGGTATACAGTGACGAGGTTGGAAGCTCCCTGGTGACTGAGATGAAAAAGGCCTCTGCAAAGGCGGGATTCACCCTGCTGGAAAAGAAGGTTGCCAGCGACAAGGAGGTACCCAATGCAATACGCAGCCTCAAAGGCAACATTGACGGGCTCTACCTGCCGCCCGACAGAACCGTGGCAAAGCACGATGCTTTTCAGTTTATCGCACTTTTTACTTTTGAGAATAATGTGCCCTTTATGGCGCCAACAAGCCGGTTTGTCAAAAAAGGCGCGCTCGTCGCCCTCATGATTGATTATGAGGAGATAGGCAAACAAGCCGCGGGTATTGCTAAAAAAATTCTGAGCGGCACTGCACCCGGATCGATTCCGGTGCAGCCGCCCAATACAACGATACTCGTGCTTAATCAAAAAACTGCGGAAACAATCGGTATCAATATTCCGCCCGGATTGACACAAAGCTCAAAGATTATTAAATAACGTGAACAGGAAAAAAAGTATCATTGCTTTAATTATCGCCCTGCTACTGGCTGAATTTGTCACGGAAGCCGGGGAAGGGGTGTATATATGCGTGGTAACGCGGCTGGCTGTCCATTCCAGACCAGCCGTAACTTCCCAGGCGGTGGCAGAAATCCGCTTCGGGCAACCCCTTATGATTGTCGGTGTGTATGAAGGCTGGCAGAAGGTGTTTATCCTGGGTGGAATTATCGGATGGATCGAAAAGGGAAATATCCTTATTGAAGCGGAATTTAAACGGAAGCATCCCTACTTGCGCAGTGAAAGAGCCGCACAGGAACGGTTGTATAAGGAATATGATGATTTTTTCAAAGGTACCATGAGCCGGTTCGGTCTCGATATCCTTACGGTACGGATCGGCTATGTCAATAAAGAGAGTATTACCATTCGCGCCGGACCCGGTGAAGAGCAGCGCATGACCGGAAAAGCAAATTTCGGGCAGATGTATGAGACCCTTCGCGAAAAAAACGGCTGGTATGAGATAGCGACCGGTCTCAATACCACCGGCTGGGTGCGGATGGATTTACTGTCCGATAAAACCGAAATAGACCGGATACTTAGAAATATCTCCCGCAGTCGTACCGCGACAATTAACGCGGTTGCCGCATTAAAACCAAAGAAATCGGGGGCAATGATTAGAACCGGGCCCTCCGTTGCCTATAAAAATATCGGCAAGGTGCATCCCCGGGATACGCTGTTTATCGCCGACGCTTTCGGTGACTGGGTACGCGTATTCCTGGAACGGGGAGGAACCGGATGGGTCTATCGGCCCCTGCTCGCGGTCAATAATGAGCTGACTCCCCGGTATAAAGGGATGGTACTCTATAAAGAAGACTTCCTTGAAATGGGAGTGTATAACGACCCGTTCTCACGAAGACGGGAAAAAAGAAACGAGGCGCAAAAACAGAAGTTTATTGATTCCGAGCTCACGGAACGGGAAGCTGCGCTGAAGAAGAAATTTGAATTGCAGCGGCTGCAGCAGGAAGACGCTCTGGAACAGGAAAAACAGCGACTGCAGAAAGTACAGGCCGACCTTGAACAAAAACAGAAAACGCTGCAACAGGAGCTTGAAACAAAAAAAAAGGAATGGGAGCAGTCACAACAGGCGTGGCTGAAAAAACAGAAAGATGAAATCGAGCTGATGCGCAGGCAGAAAGAACGCGAAATAGCACGGGAAAAGGAATCTCTCGAAAAAAGAAGAAAGGAAATCGATTCTCTTGCTCAGGAAATGGAGGAAAAAAACAAAAAAGCACAGCAGGAAATCAAACGCATGCGTGAGAAACTCCAGGAAGAGATTGCACAGTTCGAAAAGGCCAAAGCGGAGGCGCTCGCCCTCGAAAAAGAGGAGGAGGAGCTTGATGATGAGGTCTTTTTCTTTGATGATGAGACCACTGAAGAGCTCGAAAACAAAATGGATGAGGTCGATTCGGTAAAGAAAGTAATTGAGAAGGAGATTGTAAAGGAGAAAGATCTGCTGGCAAAGCAGAAGGTAGAATTAGAGAAGTACCGTCAGGAAATGGAGCGGCGGCTGGCAGAAGAGCGGGCCATGATTCAACAGAAAAATGATTCCCTCAGACAACGGAAGCGTCATGCTGTCGAAGAGGCGGCAAAGGCATTGGAAAAAGTCGAGGAAGAGCGTCTGAAGCGGCAGAAAGAATTCGATAAAGAGCTGAAGAGCCGGGAGAAAGAGTATCAGAAGAGGATTAAAGAGGTAGAAAAAAAGCTACAGGAGGAGCGGGAAGCTTTTCTGAAACGGCAGGAAATGGTAGCGGACAGTATTGCACGGATTGAAGCAGCTGCACAGCAGTTTCTGGAGGAGGAAAGAGAAAGGTATACCACCGATACCCGGAAGAAGCAGGAGGAAGTAATTCGTTTACAGGAGGAAAAGAAGGCGTTGAAGGAGAGTGTGGCGGAAGAAAAGAAAGCGGTGCGCAGCAAACTGCAGAGGGAGATGCAGGAGAAAATGCAGGCTTTCGAGGATTCATTGCAGGCACTCTATGCGGAAAAAGAGACGGATAAGAAAAAGGAGCTGGCTGACATAGAGCGGGAAAAAGCAAAGCTTGACAGTATCAAGAATGCCCTTGCCGACGAAGCGGCCCGGAGAATGGCTGTACAGGAGAAAAAACTGGCGGCCCGCGAAAACAGTATTAAAAACCGGCTCGATAAGGAACGACAGCAGCTCATGGATAAACTGACGCGGGAAAAAATGAAGATAGAAAAGGAACGGGAGTTGTTTCTCGAAAGACAGAAAGCCCTGGAGGCGGAGCGTAAAAGAAAGGAGGATGCATGGCGGAGAGACGAGGAGGAGAAACGTAAAAAATATCTGGATTCGCTCCAGAATGAAATCGGCAGGGAACTGCAGGCTCGTGAAGAAAAAATGGCCGCGCAGAAAGATGCTTTGGAGAAGTTCGCCCGTGAGATTGAGGAAAAGAACCGGAAAGCGCAGGAAGAAATAGCTGAAATGCGCAGGCAACTTGAAGCGGAGATAAAAAAATTTGAAGAGGCAAAAAAGGAATCGGAGGCGCTTGAACAGGAGGAGGAAGAGCTGGATGATGAAGAGTTCTTTTTTGATGAAGAAAAGACTGAGGAACTGGATCTGCGCATGATCCTTGCCGACTCGATTAAACAGGCGCTCGAGGCTGAAATGGCGAAGGAAAAAGAGCAGATGGAAGCCCAGAAAGCGGCTATGGCGCAGCAGCAAAACTTGTTGATAAAAGAGCTTGATGCACAGAAACAAAAACTGGCAGTGGAAAGTAAAGCGGTGACTGAGATGCGCAAAAAAGTGGAAGAGGAACTCAACGGTAAACGGCTGAAATTTGAGGAAGAACGGAAGAAGCGGGAAAAACAGTTCCTTGAAAAATTACAGAAAGAAGAGCGGGAGAAGAAAAAACAACTGGAATCCGAGCAGAAGCGTATCGAGGCTGAAAGAATAGCAAACCTGCAGCGCACTCAGGTGCTCGAAGACAGCCTGAAAACCCTCCAGGAAACAAGACTTGCTGAAGTTGAAAAGGAGCGGCAGCGCTACCGGGAGGAATATGAGCGGAAAACAAAGACCGAAACGGCGCGTATTGAACAGCAGCGCCGTAACCTTCTCAAACGGCAGAAGATGATGGAGGACAGCCTGCGGCAATTGTCCGAAGAGGTGAAATCGTCCATTCAAAAAGAGAAACTTAAAGTGGCTGAGCTGCTCAAACAGGAACGGGCGCAGATGACAAAGGAAATGACTGAAAAGGAGCGGGAAATTGCTGAAGAGCGTAAATTCCTTGAAGAAGAATGGGAGCGTATCCGCGCGGAAAAGAAAAGAATCGAGGAGGAGAAGAAAGCCCTGGAGCTGAAAAAACAGCAGACCGCGAAAAAAGAGAGCCCTCAGGGTGATATGGATCAATATCAGAAAGATATGAGTGATTTCCTCAATGCGGTCAAGGGACAGACCGAGGCATCTTCAAGAAGTTTTGATGAAATCACCAGTGTGCTTTCCGGAACCGTATCTGCGGTAATGAAGGCATATAACAAATTGTTGAAAAAAGATCCGAAGCTCGGTGGCAGGATGACACTCAGTTTTATTATTCAACAATCCGGTGAAATTAACGATTTGAAAATTATCTCTAATTCCGTTAAAAACAAGAAATTAATGAGAATCGTTCTTGAAGAATTTGAGAAATGTCGTTTTAAAAAAGTTGCCGCCGATAAGAAACCGGTATTAATGACCTATCCATTACTCTTTTTTCCTCGGGAATAAAGTGGTATAATTAAGAAGTATGTATAACAGAGGGGGAGGGAGGGAGTGGGAAACAGGGAGAAATAGAGTCATGAAAAAGAACAGACAGCAGTATAGCGGAAAAGTGCTTCAATGGATACCATGTATGATTATGGTTCTCATTATCTTCCTGTCTGCTTCCGCTGCACAGCAGATAATAACACTCGATAAAATTGAGATTTTGCAGGATACGGTGGATTTGCAGAAGGCGGATGTTGTGCTTGCATTTGATAAAACCCCGCACAATTTTCCCGTATATGCCATGACCGACCCGGAACGAATTATTATTGATTGTGCCAATACCAAGGTGAAAAAAGGAATCATACCGGAGAAAAGTCCCGTTTCGTTTATAAAAAATGTCGTCATGACCGGCAGGATTATTGAAAACCTGCCCAATACCCGGGTGGAAATATTCCTGAAAGTGAATTCATTCTATAAAGCGCATATTGACGGGAAGAAAATAATAGTCGCCGTCACTCAGGCCGGCACTGTCAAAAAATCGATCTCTCTTTTTAAAGCGGAAGAGATTAAAAAAGATATCCCGGTAATTCAGTCACTGGATATTGCCGTGATGGAGGAGTATTGTGAGATAGATTTGGCTTTTTCCGATTTGCCCAAGGCCGCATCGGTGTACAAAATGGAGTCCCCGCCGAGAATCGTTATGGATTTCTACAATGTGTTTATCAGTGATGCCTTTGAAAAAGAGGTCGCAGTGCGGCCGATTGAAAAAATTTCGGTTGTTAAGAAGAATATTGATTTGCCTTATGTCGGGGTAATTGTGCACCTCGAACAGAGTTTGGAGTTTCACTATGAGCAGTTGAACGGCGGAATGATTGTAACGATTCCTTTTACCACGGGGAAACGCTCAAAACGAAGAAAGATTTTCCTGATAAGTACCGGTGTTATTCTCACCGGCGGAGTAGTCACCGGCATCTTAATGGGTGGTGATGACAGCGGCGGCGGCGCAAAAGATCTGGGCGCACCGCCAGATTTTCCCGATCAATAAAGTACTCAACAGGATGCTGCCGTAATTATATAATTGATAAAAGGAGTGTCTGTTACCAAAAGAAAACCGAACAGGTATTCTTTCCCATTACGCAGAAGGATACGTTTTGTCAACACACATCTATACCCATGATAAATACCGGCTGGTCGTTCTCGATGACAGTATTACCCAGTTCGCGGCTGTTAAATCACTGAAGGGAACGGTGGAGGAACTGGTTAAGGAGGGGAATGTACATTTCATCTTAGACTTCAGAATGGTCTCCTACCTCAATTCCCTCATTCTCGGGGCTCTCGGTGATATTTACAGTAAGGTAAATAAAAAAAAAGGCAGTGTCGGCGTCATTCTAAAAGATGAGACCCACGAGGAGATTTTTGATCTGTCCGGCATGCAGCTCCTGATTAAGGTACTGAACCATAAAGATAAACTCTGTAAAACCATTGATGCTGCAATACAGACGGAAAAACTGGCCAGAGAAAACGGCAGACCCGTTGCCACGGTCAGTACCCGGGACGAGTTTACCGTCATCCATGTAGAGCAGGAACTCAATACCATTACAAACGCCTATGCTTTTGAAACAGTCGTCAGCCGTCTGGATACTGCGGAATGTAAAAATATTATCCTTGATTTTACCGATATTAACATGATAAACAGTACCGCTGTCAGCAGCATCGGTAATCTGTTTCATAAAGTGCGCTCACAGAACGGTGAACTGCTTATCCTTGCCAATAGTGAAGAAATTCAGAATACCCTCGCGATATGCGGACTCCATAAGATTATCCATGCCTATTCAAGTCTTGAAGATTTCTTCAAAAGCAGGAAGGAACATGAGTGCGCCGGGCAAAGCTGGCATCAACAAGCTGGCCAATCCAGCCTGAA
>CAZIYW010000099.1:0-19776 GCA_964543525.1 uncultured Fibrobacterota bacterium
GAATCCAGGGTATCAGATTATGGCGCAGGTCTCCCAAATTCTACGCTACTAATAAATTAACCGCGTAATAGTACAATGTAACAAAATAGAGGAGGATAAAATGAAGGCAGGCATGGAGAGTATACAGGTTGAATTTTTCATTAAAGAAGAAAATGGTATCGAATGTTTTTACATGAAATCTCTGGACACAAAATGGTCGAGTACCAGAGGATCGTATATTTTTTCGGAAGTCGGGGAGAGTCTGCTGCGGAGCAGATATAGAAGCATTTGCTTCGATTTGTCAAACCTGACTCTGATTTCCAGCAGCTATCTGGGCGGTATTATGAACCTTATTTCATTAGCGAAGGAATTAAAGAAGAGTATTAAATTAAGACTCAATAAAGTGTGTATGGAGCCCTTTGAAGTTGCATCCATTAATAAGGTTATTGATATTGAGGTTGTTGCATAGATTTAAATGTTTTTTATTGCAACTGCGGTATGGTTCTGTGCCGGTCGATTATTCCTTCTATGAAAAATGTAAATTACTGCTTACCCCGTTTTAACGGTGTAGTAACCGACCATGATATTTAAAGGCAAGCCGCTGCTGTTGCTGATGATCCGCGGATTGAGACGGGTATGAAAGAAATGGTGAATCTTAAGGCGGTCGAGCGTGTTGAAGCCTCGAGCAAATCACTGCGAACTATCATGGCGGTAGATATCTCTGATAAGGAAAAAGTTCAGGGACAGCGTACAGCCACAGTTGCGCCAAATGATTTACTATTCGGAATGTCAGGAATATATGAATTGTTATCCGAACTTGATGAGACTTCTCCGGATGTTAGAGTGTTTCGCACCCGAAAAGACGCGGAAATCCGGCTTGAACCGTAGAATAACCACATTTGAATGATGACTTGAAAAGAAACTGTGAGATGAAGAAGAATATCCGGATTGTTATCTGTATCCCGATACTACTATTGTTTCCCGGTTGCACCGGCCGTTATGCAGCACCGCCGGAGGTGCAGGACAATGCCGCACCGCATATTAATAATCAAAGAAACGGGAATCCGGCCGTGAAGGACACTCATGAAGATGCAGCGGAAAACGACAGTATTGCAGCGAACCGGAACAAAAAAAAAGAATTACCGGCAGTCTGTAAAGACAGTCTGTATCTTTTTCTGAAGCGGAAACCCCTCGATGAAATGTCGGAGCGGGAATTCCGGTATTTCATTCAACGGGACAAACTATGCTGTGATTCCCTGATTCAATATGAGGTAATTGAGTATAACACCGGGAAACCACCGGAAGAGCCCTATAGAACAAGCACGCTCCTGGGAATAATTTTCAGCGGTATCAGTATAGTTCTTTCGACCATCTTGTTAATTGCTAATGGGGTTGGCCGGAAATAATCAATGCTTGTCCAGAGTCCCTGGTTTGTTATTTCAATCCCGTCTTACCGGTGAGAAAGTTGTAAGGTATTGATTTTTTAAAAAAAGAAGGATTTTATTGGTCAGACGGGAATGATAGTGTACCAAACTCTTCTTCAAGGTCTCCCTTCGGACGAAATGTCGTTTTAACTTGTTTCCGGACAGGCGCTGATCAGAGCCGATAATACGTCTCGTAAAATAATCACTCGAATCCTGTACTGACAATGTATATTAAATGGTCTGTTTTTGGATTATCGTTAAGGGAAATGGCATTATGCAGAGGGATTTATCAGTATTTTTTATTTCAATGTTATTGACGCTGTCACAGGCAGCTGCCGGAAAAACACCCGATTTAACCTTCAATATCCCACATAAAAAATCAAAAGCGAGCGTATATAGAACAGTTATTCATTTTTTTGAAAAAAACGGCAAGAAATATGATTGCCGTTTAGGCAGCTATAAGGATTTTAATAAAGGAGTGATAACCGTTTTCAGTTTTTACCGATGCGATACTGTGGCAAAATCGTATAAACTTGCGATTAACGTAAGTGATAAGACTGTTATGCTCAACTATAGTTTGTCGGTGGACAAGAGCTCCGACATGGCGTGTATTAATAAAACCTATGACCGATGGATTGAAATCAGGGATAGCTTGGCACATAATATAAACCTTATGAAAGATGTCGCCTCGGTATCTGTTCCGCCGGATGTTCCTGCAGGTTCGGGATTTAAAAATTTTACATTTGGTCTTGATCGGGACAGTGTTACTGCTTTACTGGAAATGAATGGCTATATAGAAGGTGATCATCAGGTGAGTCTGCATCCGCGATTTCATGAAAATTACTATGAAAAAGTTACGTCGAATGGGATAAGAGGTTTTATTCTGATTATCAGGATTGGAGAATATACCGCCAAGGTACACCTTGATTTTACCCCTGATGATATTTTCTATAGGTTTAGGATAGCATTACCTTCAAAAACCGCCGCCTATGCCGCTATCGTGAAAGAGAAGGATTGTGTATTTCTTACAAATGTTTTTAAAAAGAAATATGGGGCTCCTGATACTACATACAATCCGGTATTGAAAGTCAAACCGCCGCCAAAAAATATGCCGCTTGCTGTCTGGGACAGGAAGCAGTATGCTGCATATACTGCTCTGTCAATATCAGAGTTAAAATATTCTGCACTCGGGGTAGTAAAAAGTAAGTCTCTGGAAAAAGCTGTATTGCAGTATAACAAAAACGAGCATGAGAAAAAAATGAAAAATGCATCTCAGCAGTTTTAAGTGATGCCGACAGCGGTGTGCCCGTTTTGAGAGAGTATGTTGCCAGTAAATTTTAACCCCTGAAAACCAATATCTTGAATCCGTAATCGGCTCAATCAGTATTCCGGTAAAAATCGTCTCTTTTTAGTTTCCTTTTTTGGCGTTATTTTTTTCACCGGCCCCTTGGCTCCTATCGGGGTTGGTTTTTGGGGAATTTTCGCCTGAATTTTACGCCATTCGGTCATGGCGATCTCTATTGTCTCTTTGTATGACTTGTCATCGGATGTTTTTTCACCTCTTTCTTTCATTTCAGTAAAAGCGACCTGGTCTTCAAGGCTTGCGAGAATAATCGGTCGATTCATTTTTTCCAGACGCTTGTATTTCTTTTTATCTCCTTTATACCCGATCACCTCCGGTTCTTTAAAACCGGGCATGATTTTATATATGACATTGAGGATTTCCCTTCGTATAATATTTAGTTCGGTTATTTCACGTTTTGTAATTGTAATATCATCGTTAATTTTCATTATTCTGTGGTTTGACCCACCGTCCCAAAGTTTATCCTTCATTGCAGCAACGTCGTTTTTAAGAAAGTAGATCTCTTTCAGCACCACAGATAGCTCGAACACCAATGGTTCAATGATTTCTTTATATTGCGGTGTGTAATCAATTCTGGTAAATGATTCCAGTTCGGGACGGGTATACCGCTTCATTGAACAGTGGGTAATCAATAAACACGCCAGGATTACCAAATGCAGGAAACTGCGAAAGGAATACCGCATATATACACCTTTTACGTGAAAGTAAAAACGAAAGCGGTGAGATACAGGGGGTATTCAGGAGCGGCATTATCAGCCGGTTATTCTTCGTTTTTCTGTTCCGAATGTTTCTATTGAATCAGTGTAAGCATATCTCTCACGGCGCTGTCAATACCAACCAGAGAAGCCCGCGCAATGATACTGTGACCGATATTTAATTCTTCGATATGGTCAAGTTCGGCAACAGGGGTAACATTCAGATAATTCAGTCCATGACCGGCATTGACCACCAGTCCCAGTTTGTGCGCTGCGATTGCGGCATCCTGCAGGCGTAACAGCTCATCCTGTTTTGCTTTACCGTGAGCGTTTGCGTAGTACCCGGTATGCAGCTCGACATGCGTTGCTCCGGTTTTTGCACCGGACCTGATTTGGTGTATGTCGGGATCAATGAACAAACTGACAAGGATGTTATTTTCCCGAAAAGATTCGATACTTTTTGCCAGATCCCGCTCTCTTCCTCTGACACTCAAACCACCTTCAGTGGTCCGTTCTTCGCGTTTTTCAGGAACAAGCGTTACCATATAGGGACAGACATCAAGTGCTGTTTGTACCATTTCCGTAGTATGCGCCATCTCGAGATTGAGATGTGACGTCACTGTCTGCTTGAGAAGATAGATGTCTCTATCCTGCATGTGGCGACGGTCCTCACGCAGATGAGCTGTAATTCCCCGGGCACCGGCAAGTTCTGCCAACACTGCGGCGTGAACCGGATCAGGCTCATTGCCGCCACGAGCCTGACGTATCGTTGCAATGTGATCTACATTAACACCTAAGGTAACCATGTCTACTCCTTGCGAGTGATTGCTGTCACAGGTCTTTTGTTGTACTGTTGGATATTTTAAAATACATTTATTTCAGGTAGCGTGAAACTCACAAATGCACAAACGTAAATCTGAAATCTCAAATCAATAATCTTAAATCTTTTCACCATGAACGCGGTAATTACTTTTTCTTCGGATGCTCCACAATCTCCGAGACATAGACGAGTCGTATCCCGTTCTGTTTGTACACCGGCAGTACTGTGTTAAGAGCCTTTATAAAAGGTTGGCATGCTTTTGCCGTAACGAGCAGTTTACTTCTCTTCTGTGCAACAACAGCATAATGTTTCAGCAACTCTACAATTTTTGATACATCTTCCGTTTCTTCAATATGCGTTGGCGCTTCTGAAAAAGGAATACGAATTTCTTCTGCGATACTCCTGACTACCGAATTTTTATCGGCATACAGGTCTATAAAATAGCCGTGATTTTTTTTAATTTCATGCAGTACGATTCGCATTACCCGGGAGTCTTCAAGAGCGAGATTGCCTTGCAGATTGGCGAATCCTGAAAAATTGGGAATTATTTTTATTGCTTCTGATATGATTCCTCTTATTTTTTCTTCAGAGTAATGAATCATAATTATCGATTCTTTTGGGATCGCGCTGTTTTTGGGCTGCGGTTCAAGGGGCAGGTGAATAATAATTTCTTTATTGTATTCATCAGCCGCCTGTGCGGTCCAACCCGATTTCTTCGCTGAAGGAATGATAAGTAACGAAAGGGGATTCGGAAACGAGAGAAAATCAATGGTTGTCTGGTCGGCTTTAAAATTGAAACCCTCTATGAGAAAGGCGATTTTCGCCGAGTTGCTCATAAAACGCGAAGAGCGTGAAAAAGTCAAGACCACCGTCTCCTTTTGGGAAGTGGAACTGGTATAAGTAATGGTATATGATTTTTGACGCTTATTATAGACACAATCGGTTGGCGTATATGGTGTATTTTTTGCACACCGGTATAATGCAAGCACAATCCATTCAATCGGTCGTCCTCTGGGGATAGCTGCTTTGATTTCTCTTCGTTTATATTCCAGAAAAAACTGGGTCCTTATTTCATTCTCCTTTACTTCAAACGCTTCCAGTTGTTCGAGAATTTTTTCGACAAGATGATTACTTACCTTTGAATGTGTGTGCGATTTTTTTGAGATGGTACCTACTTTAGAGAAAAGAGAAGTCAGAGAAGCGGATTTTTTCTGAAGAAGATTCTTTACACTCAGAAGTGCTGTTAGCGCAATGATACAGATGATAAAAATTCTGCCGATTCCCTTTGCTTTCATTTTTTTAATACCTCTCTGCTGAATACAACTTCGCACCCATTAAAATAATTCAGGTTAATACCGTCATAGCTTTTTAAGCTGATTAATGGTGACGGCGTATATCCCGTTTATATTTTATAGCATTACCAATGCTGTCATTTTTCGTTACAATACGTATTGACACCCGGTTTTAATAATGAGTGACAGACAGAAGATACGTATACCCGCTATTCTGGGACCAACTGCTGTCGGTAAAACAGAATTGTGTCTCAGGCTGGCTACCGAGCTGCAAGGTGAGATCATTTCCTGTGATTCACGGCAGATATATCGACATATGGATATCGGTACAGCAAAACCTTCGCGTGAAGAGCAGGCACGGGTGCGTCACTGGCTGATAGATATTATTGACCCTTCCGATGCATATTCCGCCTATCAGTTTTCGGAGGATACCTTGCGGATTCTTCGGCAAAAGAGTGAGAAATCCGTTGTAAAGATTCTTTGCGGAGGAACAGGTCTCTATTTTCAGAGTTTGTGTGAAGGTGTGGGGCCGCAGGTTGCTTCTGATCCTGATTTCAGGGAAGCATGTAAAAGGAAAGCAGCAGAAAAAGGCAATGACGTGTTGTACCGGGAGTTGCAGCGCTGTGATCCGAAGACGGCCGCTCGTCTGCATCCGAACGATGTACAGCGGGTAATTCGTGCATTACAGGTGTTTCATGAAACCGGAAAACCGCTTACAGACCATCTTGGCAATAAAAAATCACCGGGTGATTGTGTGTTCCGTGCTTTTGTTCTCATGTCCCCGCGTGAAGAGCTTTACAACAGAATAAACAGACGTGTTGACCAGATGATGGCTGCTGGATTATGGGAGGAGTTCCAATCTATCCGTAAAAAAGGATATACCCGGGAAGATCCGGGTATGCATTGTGTGGGGTATAAAGAATTATTTCCCGTTGAAAAAGGGATATGGTCACTTTCCGATGCGGTAGAAAAAATAAAGAAAAATAGTCGGCATTATGCCAAACGCCAGATAACATGGTTTAAAAATAAAACTATCGCCGAGGTCGTTGATATAACACAACCTGATGCATTTCAGTATATAAAAGATAAGGTGTGCCGTTTTATTGAGGGATAAATTCGGTAAAATTTATATTGTCAAAATTCTGCGCACAGTGTATAATGATAGGTGTAGTGGGTTATTTCCAAGGATACAAACCATTTATTCTTTGATAATGGTTCTTAAGACCAAGCGTGTTCTTGCCTGACACATCATGTAGAAGATAATTAAAATCCAATAGTTCATTAAACGAATACATAACGGTAAATGTGTAAATACTCCTGATTCCTAAATATAATATCGTCATACAATAAGTGATACGAGGCCATTATAATTGTAAAGTCTAACAGACTGCAATAGTGCAATATAATACGCATAGTGAAATAGTGGAAAAAATAGTATAGCATGTTACATTTCTCATTTTTGTTTAAAGGAGTTGTTGCTGATGAATGATGAAGGACAATGGCAGAATAATCGCAGTCATCCTGGCAGTAGTAATTATCGAAAACAGGGAGGACAGAATTTCAATGATAACAAAGGGAAAAACTACAGTCCCAGTGCCAGCTACAATTACACGAAGAATGGACGTGGCGGTCAGAATTATCAGCAGCACCCACGCAGGCGTATTGATCGGTATAAAAGAGAATCGATTAATGTCACTGAGAAGCTGATTAAGCAGAATGACGTTATCATTCGTATATTGAAGGAGATACGGGATAAACTGGTCGGAGCGGATGAGCCGGTAAACAGTATGGCGCAGAAGGTACCTACCGGTAAGGATACTCAGGAGCAGCAGAATCCGGAATCTGCGAAAGAAGCGGTGTCGGAAAAACCTGAACAGGTCCCTCAATCTAATGATGATACGCCTGAAAAGGAATCTGAATCTTCGGAATCAAATACTGAGACTACAGAGGAAGGCCGAAAGGAGGATCCTGAGGAGAGCGGTGAAGAGCGGAATGTTCCTGTAGATGAATCGGAGGAAATTTCTTCTAAATAGTTAAAAAGAAATAAAATACAGAAGTTTTTCCTGCCACAAACCGATAAAGTAATAATAAAGCACTGAGAAGATATGTATCGAAAGGGGCAGGAAGGTTGAATAAAGGTTGTACATGTATGAATATAAATGTTAATGCCTCGGACGATATTACTGTCATAAGTCCGGATGATGATATTCGAGTAAAAACAATCATTCAACTTCGTAAAGTATTTGAGGGCCTTCAGGATGAAGGGTGTAAGAAGATAGCAATTGATCTGGAAAGGGTAAATTTTATCGATTCAAGCGGCATTGGTATCCTTCTTAATTTTGCTAGAATTCAGAGAGAAGTTGAAGGGTGTCTGTGTCTCTACAATTATAGTGATGAAATAAAAGAGCTGCTCGATATCGTTGATCTGGGAGATTTTATTCCGGTATATAAATCGTTTGATGAAGTAAAGCAGGCATTAACAGGTTGAAATTCATGTATTCGGAAAGAATTACTTTTAAAAATTTATTAGTTGCCGTTACCCTCATTTCTCTTATTACCATTCGTTCCGTTACCGGAAAAACCCGTTGGAGTTCCCTACATATTGTTCCCGATGCGGATCTATTTACCAGCGGTGAATTTACTATCGGGTTTGACGGTTTTCTTGCGAAGGATACCAGTGATAAACTGATTTTCAAACCGACCATTCCCATTGAGATCGGTATTTCCGAATGGGTTAATCTTGATCTCGCCTATGCAGGAGGAATGACCCTCGGCATAAAGTGCAGAATTCTTGGTGAAACCGCCAAGGCAATGCCCTCAATTGCAGTGGGGGTGCATAATCTGTTTAATCATAGCGAGGTAAGCTGGTTTTCGATTGACAGTACTCAAGCCGAGGATATGACCGGGGAGATATACCTTGCCGCTTCAAAAGGAGTTGACGCGATCAAAACCCGTTTTCACCTCGGTCTGCAGACGATACCTGCCAGTAAAAAAGATGAGATAAATCCCTATTTCGCCGTTGAAAAATATTTCGGTGTCGGTCTCTACTCATCACTTGAATTTTATCGGCGGCAGAAAGAATTCCATCTGTCGTTGTTTGCCAACTGGCGTGTGTTTAAAAAGCATCTTGAGATTTCTTTCGGGGCGGTTGATTTACGCTCGATGTTCTTTGATGAGGATAATAAATTTGCCGTGTCTCTTGCCCCGTTTGACGGCAGCAGATTTGTGAAACCGGGTATCTGGATGGGAGTTAAGTTCCACGGCAGTTTCGGTCTCGGCAGTAATAAGGGGTTTATGTCCGTTGAAGACAGAATGCGGGTCCAGGATGAGACAATTGAATCACTTGTTGAAGAAATTGACAGTTTAAATACACGTATGAAAGAATCATTTACTGTGCTTGAAGAGGTTCGTGACAAAATGGGACTTGTGCTTGACAGTGTGGTAAATGACCCTGCGCGGTTGGAGAATATCATATTTGATAAATTAATCGCCCTGAAATCACTCTATCAGGAAGAACCTTTTGATCCGCAGAAAGTAAAACTGCTGAAAAGAGAAATCGCAAGCTTCAGGGAAAAAGCAATACCCTCGCTGGAAAAACTTCTTCTTGACCAGCAGAATGACCGGTATATACGTATGTACAGTGCGGCAATGCTCGGTGAAATCGGTAATACCGCGTCGTCTGATGTCTTACTGAATGTCCTGGCGAAAACAACGGATCCCGATATTAAAATTGAGATACTCATTGCATTGGGAAAAATGAAGGAGACGCGAGCAATGTACCTGTTGGAGCAACTCGCCAATTCTCCGAACGATGCAATCGCCATTACCGCTCAGGAGGTACTGCTGCGGTTGTCTGAAGAAACGGGCGCCGATATTACTCCCGGATTAAAAATGAGACGTATAAGGATTGATGAGGAGAAGGTTCTTACGGTAAAGCAGAAAGGGCAAAAGGACGAAGGTCTTTATACATCCGAATCAGTACCGGCCTCTGTCATGGATACAACGCACGTTATGAAAAAGCCGTCTGATACCGATGAACTGGAAACTGCATTTGAGGAAGAGGATGTACAGACTGGTCAAAAAGATACTATTGCCGTGGAGCCTGATGAGACCGAAGAGGAAATTGAGGGAGTCCAGGCAGCAGAACTGAATGCTGCATCGAAGGAGGAGAGTAAAGAATTAAAAGATGTTAGAAAAGAGTCTGTGTCGAGTAAGGAAAAAGTGTTGGATAAAGAGGAAACGGTAAAGGAGGATGAGAAGGAAAGCAGGAAACAACGGGATCGGAGAGAGGAAAAATCGAAAAAGGACGAAAGAGAGAAAGATAAGGATAAAAGAAGGCGAAGAAAAGACAAAGACCGGGATGATGAATCAAAGAAGAAGGATAGGGAAAAAGGTGAAGAAGAAAAGGAGCGTGAAGATAAGAACTGGTAGCATCAATACATATTCTTCTCGAAATTGCTATACCGGCTTTCTCTGTTGAGAAAGCTTTTTTTATGTATGTATGTTTACAGAGTGTTACTTGTCGTTGTACACCGGAATAAACAGGGAGTTACGGAATAATATGTCGTTTGTATAAATCGTGTTTTAAATAAATTTTATGAACATACGATTGTGTCTCTACGGGAAGTAACGGGTATACCTTTTCCCAGGTTACACGTTCATCCTTACTGCTGTAGGATTTAAGCACTCGACCTCTTCCGGCATTGTAACTTGCCAGAGCGAAAGCGAGACGATTATAATCTTTGGTTTGTTTCCCCCACAGACTGTACATGCGTTGGTCATACATACACCCTACCGCTATATTTATTTCCGGTTCGAGTATTAAATTAGGATCGTACCCCATGAATTCTGCAGTATTGGGCATGACCTGCATGAGTCCTATTGCTCCGACATGGCTTTTCGCTTCATTTTGAAAGTTACTTTCCGTATAAATCTGGGCGGCAATTAAACGCCAGTCAAAGCCGTATCGGCGTGCAATTTTCTTGATAACATGGTCATAATCAGAGATTTTTCGTGGATTTGATCTATTATAAAAGCGATGATCGCTCTTCAACCATTTCTGTGCGTTAAAGTGCGGGTTATGGTATGCTGTAGCAAGAATTGGATTCTTTCGTTTTGAAATAATCTTCCTTTTTAAATTCAAAACGGATTCCCGCGAAAGTCCCGGATTGGCTGAATCGGATTTCTGTTCCGCGAGCGTATCAGTGTTCAACTGCTCGCTTGTTTGATCGGGCCCAGACGAGCAACCGGAAAGACCGATGAAAAAAAGTATGGCAGGAACAAGAAATAGCAGAACGACAATGCCCGGTATTAATGGGACGGAATATGTATGTAACAGAGATATTTTCATAATATAATACAGATGAATATGGTATACGGTAATAACTACATCTGTCCGATTACGTAAGCAAGGCCGCCGAAAATGGTTGCGATCATAATTGCCCAGCCCCAATTCCTGTTTTTGGTTATTTCTTCCCTTATGTCGACCTTGTCCATAATATCAAATGCACGCCAGGCGAGAAAACAGCCAAAGGCATACGTGAGAGCCCGTATGATTGTGTACGTAAAATTAATGACAGTTGTGATAATTAGATCTTTATGCATATATAACTCCTTGGTGAAAGATGAAACAGGAAAAAAATGATGACCCGATGTATTCTGTATGTGGTTTAAAGTATACCATGAAAATAATGTTCATGCAATACCCATTCATTCTGTTGCTTGGAGTGACAAAAATTTATTTTAGAGGCAACAATCAACATTAACAGAAAGGTGTTACAATGATTCCGGCAACGCAGATTCGCAATGGTATGGTTATAATCCATAATGACGAACCGTATAAAGTGGTGAATTTCAGGTTCACCATGTCCGGGCGAGGCTCAAACTCAATTCCCGTTAAACTGCGCAGTTTGATTACCGGGCAGCAGGCTGAGGTACGTTTTCGGTCAGACGATAAGGTAGAGAAAGCCTATATAAGTGAAGAGGAGTATGAATATCTCTATGCGGATGGAGATGAGTATTGGTTTATGAATAATGAGTCCTTTGAGCAAATTGCTTTGAAGAAGGAAGATGTTGAAGATGTTATAGGATATTTGCTTCCCAATACGGGCTGTAAAGTTCAGGCGTATAACGGTAAACCTATCGGTGTTATCGTACCCAATACGGTTCAGTTAAAAGTGGTTGAGACCGAACCGTCGATTAAAGGCGCTACTGCATCAGGTAACGTCCCGAAACCCGCAAAACTGGAAACCGGGATTACGGTTCAGGTTCCAATGTTTGTTGAAACGGGAGATATTGTCATTATTAATACAACGACCGGTGAGTATCAGGGACGGCCGGGAAAACAATAGAAGTTATGATAACCAGTCAGGCATTACAGGCGGCTGTCGTTTCCGTTGAACAGTATATTAAAGACTGCGATGTAGAAAAGGAAAAACACAAACATGATACGGAGCAGATAAAGAAATGGTCGGCTCAGAAATTTGAGAGCAAGGTTAAACTGCAAGTATTGTATTATGCAATGGGGCTATCGCAGATGATAACGGAAGAACAACTGAAAAAGGATATTAGTCATCTATCAGCATACCTGAAGAATATGCAAAGTCCCCGTGAACTTGATATGTTTGTTCAGCAGGATGAGAAAGAGCTCATACAAGGACAACGGATTATGACGGTAAAACTCTTTACCCTCAGGTTTATTGCGGGCATTGAAAAGAAAATACTGTAAAACAGGGATATATCTTTCCCAAAGAACTCTCAACGGCCGGTGAAGTTATTTAATACCTAAATAACGGGAAACGTGTGCAGTTGATTGATCCAGAGTAGAGTTAAGCGCTTTCCCGAGAATAGAAGAGGCGAAAGCCTGATTCTTTAAATCAAAGGGCAATTTGCCGATATATTTCCAGCTATTTCCTTCAATGTTTTTACCCGATACTTCCCGGCAGACATCGTTTTTATAGATAAGTTTCTGTGATTCAATGTCAATAAGTTGTATCTGGATGCAGATTTTTGCTATTGAGTGTTCTTTGTATTTATCAGCGGCAGCGCTGATTTCTGCCCGTTTGATAATTTCAAATTTTTTTATCTCTCCGGCGATAACAAAGTGTGCCTTCTCCTCCTGACCCAGTTTGATGGGATCTATCTCGACCTTTTTACCTGAGACGACGGTGCATTTTAGCCTGCTCGTCAGTTTCATACGCTCGGCTAGCAAGGATGCAATTTTCCGATCAATTTTCCAGGGCCCTTTATAGAGTGAACTATTAATAAAAGGATAAACAAGAATTTTATCTTCCAGTTTACCCGTGATAGTAGTATAGGCCTTTCGTGCAGCAATAATCTGCTTGTTCATTTCTTCCAGAACTACCTGAGGAGGGACCCAGTTCTGCAAACGCTGGATGTCTTTTTCAAGCATTGGTGACGGTACCAGGGGATCGGCATTCATCGGAATAGAAGTCTGATAGCCTGCGGAAAGAAACAGGGACTGACTTTTAAGAATATTTTTTACCAGCACCGTACCGTTAATAATCCCGACCTTGGTGTCGCCGTTTTTCTTATCCACCTCTACGGTAAATGAGGTGCCTCGAATGGCAAGGATTGCCGTAGGAGTATATACCTTGGTGTCCTGTTTTGTAAAAACTTCCTTTGGCAGTGTTTTTTTTACAATAAAATAAATAGCACCAAAGAAAACAGTTGCATAGTTGGTAAGTTTATTGGTTATGGTGTCCTTATGCAGATTGATAAGGATTTGTGAGCTTTCATTTACGAAAATAATACTGCCGTTCTGCCACCGCAGCTTGGCCAGTGATTTATCGAGAACACGGAGAATATCGTTGTTATACAGTTTTGCATCTTTTCCAATAAGTGACCATTTTTGCTGTCCGGCCCGCTGTACTTCAGCCCTCCCCTTGAGAGAATCAATTATTACATAAGGCTCCTCAGAGGCAAAAAGCGATGCGGTGAGCAGCAGGAAGAGAGTACTGACAAGAACAGATGCGCGTCGAAACATAATAAACCTCCTGATATGATATATTGCCTGATAACATAAATTAATGATATAGTATTATCATGCTAAGCGCTACTATTTTTTAAATTTGGATTACTGTAGACAAATAATAAGCCCCCCATCGGGGGGGTAATGGGGGGCTTGAGGGACTCGTAACGAGTATTAACGAGTATTAAAAGAGTATTCTGGTTTACAGTTTTATTATACCCGAATATGGAATAAATTTCAAGTATATAAATAAAATAAATTATAACTTTAATAATTTCAGTGAGTTACATGAGATAAAATGTTTTTTACCCGTTAAAAGTTACGCGAGAAACACGTAATAACCGCACCTTTTTATACGTTTAAATTGAGAAAAATATAACCCTTTTTACTCTCCTTTTTACCACCTGAATGGTATCACATGTTATTTTATTTCGCTGATGGGAAAATTTGGAATAAAATGTTGTTTTCATTTCTTATTTGCGGAATATAACTTTTATATATTTCTGTTTTCGTTAAAGTTATTTACAAAAGGTTGTACGTATACAATTGTCTGTTAGTAGGAATTTACGGATTAAAATTTAATACTATGAACTGGTGAGGGTTATGTACTGGAAAAATGCATTTATTAACACATTACGGGAAGATCCTGCAGAAGCTGAATTAATCAGTCATAAACTGATGATTCGTGCCGGGATGATACAGAAGGTGGCTGCAGGTATATATAACTATCTCCCGCTCGGCTTACGGGTGTTAAGAAAAATTGAAGGTATTATTCGTGAAGAGCTTGGGCGGTGTGGTGCAGCTGAATTATTAATGCCGGCTGTTATTCCTGCTGAGCTTTGGAAAGAGAGCGGTCGCTGGAATTATTACGGACCTGAACTCCTGCGATTTACAGACAGGAAGAATAATCATTTCTGTTTCGGGCCGACACATGAGGAGGTTGTGGTGGATATTGCGCGCCATGCAATTCGCTCATATAGAGATTTGCCGGTGTGTCTCTATCAGATTCAGGATAAATTTCGTGATGAAATTCGTCCCCGTTTCGGCCTTATGCGCGGCCGTGAGTTTATTATGAAGGATGCTTACTCATTTCATGGGGATGAAGCATCACTTGATGAAATGTACTGGAAAATGCATGAAGCCTATACAAATATTTTTCAACGCTCCGGACTTGCGTTTCGTCCGGTTGAAGCAGATTCGGGAACTATTGGCGGCGATGTCACCCATGAATTTCATGTCCTGGCCGATTCCGGTGAGGATACTATTGTCTACTGTGATACCTGTGAGTATGCGGCCAATATCGAAAAAGCTGAAAGCAGAAATCAATTTACTGTGAGTGAAGTTCCTGCCGACGCCCGGCAACCGGAGGAGGTGGCGACACCCGGAAAAAAAAACATCGAAGAGGTTACTGATTTTCTCGGAGTCAAGCCTTCGGAGACGGTAAAGACGCTCATCTATTCGGTCGACGATGGAGAATATTTTATTGCCGCCTGTATTCGGGGGGATCGGGAGCTCAATGAGACAAAATTAAGAAATCTTCTGGGCGCTGACAGTGTCACTATTCCTGATGACACTCTGGTACGTACGGCTACTGATGCTCCTATCGGATTTCTTGGCGCGTATAAGCTTGACCGAAAGGGTTTACGTGAAGTTATTGCGGATCACTCGGTGGCATCAATGGCAGATTGTGTGGTCGGGGCGAATAAAGAGGATTATCACATTCACCATATTTATCCTGCGCGGGATCTCGATGTTGATCGCTATGCTGATATCGGTTTCGCCTGTGCCGGGGAGGGGTGTCCCCGGTGTGCGGCCGGAACGCTGCAACTGCGTAAAGGTATAGAAGTAGGCCAGATTTTTAAACTGGGTACTAAATATTCACAACCAATGGGCCTGACCTTTCTTACTGAGAAAGGTGCACCGCAACCGGTAATCATGGGATGTTACGGTATCGGTATCGGACGTACCGCTGCTGCCGCTGTCGAACAGAATAATGATAAGGACGGTATAATCTGGCCGATTGAAATAGCTCCCTATACCATAGCACTGGTGTGTCTCGATATGGCCAACCCTGAGGTAGAGCATATTGCATCAGCAATACATGACGATTGTGAAAAACGGGGAATAGAGATCATTTTTGATAATCGTGATGAACGGCCCGGAGTAAAGTTTAAGGATGTTGATCTCATTGGTTTCCCCCTTCGTGTGGTGGTGGGGAGAAAAGGTATAAAGGATGGTGTGGTCGAAATAAAAAGACGTGTTGAATCAACCGCAGTGAAAGTACCTGTTGATAATACGGTTGCATACCTTACCGACATGATTAAAACCTTACACAGGGAACGCTAATCACGATGACTGTGCTACACATGGCAGTACTGTGTCTGGGTATCGCAGGAGCATTTTTTTTTGCCGGTGTTGAGACCGGATTTGTTTCCTGGAATCCTCTTAAAATAGGGTACCGGGCACAACAGGGGAGTGCCGTTGCCCGGTGGGCGTTGTATCTGATACAACACAAGGAACGGGTAATTTCTATGTTGCTTATTGGAAATAATGCCTGTGTTGTCGGTGCCACACTGTCATTTCTTTTCCTGTATTCATGGTTGAATCAGCGGCTTGCTTTTGACATGGAGAGAATACCTTCACCGGAAACATGGTTTCTTACCCCGGTTATTGTTGTGTTCAGTGAAATGCTTCCCAAATCCCTGTTTCGTATTTATTCATTTCGTCTGACCATGCGATCCATTCCCGTACTCATGATATTATACTGGATTACTTTTCCCGCCACCTGGCTACTGTCAAAGGCGGGAACAGTATTTCAAAGAAGAGTTCGGCATCGCAGCTCCTTTGGTACCAATGTCCGTAAAGAGATGGTCCTGATTGCCCAGGAGGGGACTAAAAGAGGAACATTATTTGAATATGCAACGATAATGGTTGACACTATCCTGAATCTTAAGAGAATAAAGCTCAGGGATATTAATACTGCGTATCATGACCAGGACGTTAGTGGTGAGGAAAGAAAGCGGATTAGAATTACCGATACGGTTGCTGATATATGTCAGCGGGAATATTTGACTAATAATAATGATGTTTTGGTCTATAACGCCGACGGTGAGACTGTTGTCGGTCTTGTTACTCTGTTGGATATTGCAAAAGCCGACGGAAATACATCGATAAAGGCTATCATGAAATCACTTCCCTGCATAGAAGAAGAAACTTCACTTCTCTCCTTTTTCAGTAAAAAGCCTGATTTTTACCGCTCATACTATCAAATTATCGATAGAAAGGGTAAAAAAAACGGTATTTTGGATAATTTTTCAATTTTTCGTATTATTTTTAGCGGATAATGTCACATTTAATTTGGCAAAATATTATCTTAGTATAACGGGTTGTTGTTAAATCGGTTAAATCCACAATATTTTGGGTGTGGGAATGCGTTGACAAATTGACGCATTCAGTGGTATACTTAAAACAACGTACTAACATATAACTTTAAGTTATGTAACAAGATAGCATTTTTTGCCGGAGTAGGGTTGTGCCTATGAAGCCAGGAGGGAAGTGGTCTTTTTATCTCGTATCATTACACACCTCAGAGGTAAGGCGCATCAGGATACCACGTATAGTTGTGTTGCTGTTTTGTATTATTGCACTTGCAAGTTTCATAGGATCGTTACGGTCAATAAAGCTTCTCTGTACGTATGGCTATGCACGTTTTGGCTTATATAACGAGCAGATTGAAAACAGAGAGCTGAAAGAAAAATTAAAATTTCTTAACAAATTTGCTGCGGATTACAGCAACAGGATTCAATCACTGGTCGCCTTTGAAGATAAAGCCCGGTTGAAGTTTGGCATGAATACCATCAGTGATGATATTCGTCAGGCGGGTGTTGGCGGACCGCCGAGTCTTGAACAGATAGTCAGTTCCTGGATGGAGGATCCAGCCGTTAAGAATGCCCTTCAAGTGGAGAAAACAGTTAAATCACTTCTTCGGCAGGTTACCCTGCAGGATTCAACATTTTCCCGTATGTCAAATCATATCGCGATGCAGTATGACCGGTGGGCTCAGCGGCCTTCCATATGGCCATGCCGCGGAAGGATTACATCCGGCTTTGGGTACCGGCAACATCCCTTTATTGGTGGGAGGTACTTTCACGAAGGAATCGATATTGCGAACCATATCTGGACACCGATATTTGTTACTGCAGACGGTATTGTGAACTATGTCGGGTACCGGGGTAATTACGGCACATCCGTTATTGTCAATCATAGAGGCAGTGGGTATAAAACGGTATACGCCCATCTTGTGCAGTCCGCTGTTGTTGAGGGACAAGTTGTCAAACGGGGCGAGCTAATAGGGTATCTTGGCAGCAGTGGAAGAAGTACCGGTCCGCATCTTCACTATGAAGTCCGCAAATTTAATCGATTCGATAATCCTATGAAATATATCCTTCCCATGGATTTTATCATTGATTAGAGGGTCCTTTCCATGGTCTACTATGAAGAACTCCCGGTAAAAACGCATTCGCGGAGCGAATGGATAGATATTACTTCCGGAGTTCAGAAAATAATCTCCCCAAGTAGCATACATAATGGTATAATTACCGTATCGAGCCTGCATACAACAGCAGGTATTACAATTAACGAAAATGCGGATCCGGATGTCGGGAGAGATTTTTTCTGGAAACTCAATCAATTGATCCCGCACGATCGTGCATACCATCATGCGGAAGGTAATTCCGACAGTCATCTGAAAGCATCGCTGGTTGGCCTGAGTGTGCAGGTTCCTTTGCATAACGGCGTATGCGTTCTCGGTACCTGGCAGTCCATTTACTTCTGTGAGTTTGATGGTCCCCGGCATCGAAAGGTTTCGGTTACTGTTATCGGTGAATAGGAGGACAGGGACGTGTGGCGATGTTCTTTACGCATGCGACTTATCCCCATCGTAGTGAGTATACCTTTTATTCTTGCATACAGTCAGGATTCGGGACAGGTACAGGAACTGCAGGAGCTTGATATCCGATATGCCGCGGAACTGAACCATGTGCCGGTCGGCTGCAGGACTATTGCCATGGGCAACACCGGAGTAACCCTGCCCTATAATGACATGAATATTTACTGGAATCCTGCTGCAATTTCTTTTTCAGAGAACTATGAAATAAGT
This sequence comes from uncultured Fibrobacterota bacterium, assembly GCA_964543525.1. Taxonomy (GTDB): domain Bacteria; phylum Fibrobacterota; class Chitinivibrionia; order Chitinivibrionales; family JANQEN01; genus CBDVBE01. The sequence continues at coordinate 18,722 of CAZIYW010000099.1, forward strand.
ATTGAAGGCGCCAAGCTGTATGGAGGACTTTCAAGTCTCGGTGTGCTATCATTCAATGCACCGGTTCAGAACGGTCTGAGCACCGGTATTCTGTATAAGGTTTTTTTCCCAGACCTTATTAATGAGTGGGATTCTCTTCCCGGAACCCTCTTTGATCGGCAATATAATTACAGTATTGACGGGTACCCGGCCAAGGGTGTTTTTCATAATAATCAGCACAGTATCAATGCCTCGCTGGCAAAGCGATTTTCAATTCCCATTCCCCGGCCATCAAGTTTTTCATTGCCCATTCCGGTAGATATTGCCGTCGGACTGAATATTAAATCGTTAATTATGACCATGACTCCCGGCACAACGGTGCGCATGGGATACAATATCAATCTTGATGTCGGAATGCTGTTTCGGATTGGGGTCGATTATAACCTTGATGAGGAAACCATTCGTCGGGAAGTACTCATGGCTGCATCATTTAAAGATGTCCTTCCTACAAAGATGACCTGGCTTCATTCCTATGAAGACTATGAAGAACCTGTGGATATCGCACAGTCATATGGTATGGCCTATATTGATAGAAGCGGGTTCCTTTTCGGTGACTGGACGGTCTCTTTGGCATTATACCGCCAGTACGATATCAGTTTCCATGCAGGGCTTGAGGGAGATTTTTTTGACATTGTTGCGTTCAGAGCAGGGGTGTCAAATAAAATAGTGACACTCGGCGCGGGTGTGCACTATAAAAATTATTCCGTCGATTATACCTTTACTTTTGATGAAATCGATTATTCTCTTTTACGGATGTCTGCCGGAGTGAAGTTCAATCGTAAAAAGTAATCCTTTACTCCAGAGAGAGTACCCTACTCATTTTCTTCAGGGTATCATAAATGCTGACGCCGGTGTAAAAACAGCGTAATCCCACCGGTTTAAAAATCGAGGTATTACGCTTGGCAATAAGTAGTATTTATTCATTAATCCGGTCTTTCATACGATAACTTTTACCTTCAAACACCGAGACTTCGGCGTGATGTAAGAGCCTGTCCCAAGCGGCGGATGTGAGTGTG
>CAZIYW010000100.1:0-19660 GCA_964543525.1 uncultured Fibrobacterota bacterium
ACTGCCGGCTCCAGAATCTATTTTATCACTCCCTTTGACAAAGGACTATGCATTTTATTTGTTCCGATACGAGGCCGGTCCGATGAAAGTAAAAGCAACGGCCTGAAACTTAAAACGCAGGGAATACCATGACACACTCTTTTTCTGATGCAGTTGTATCACCGGCTCCGATAAACCCCGAAGATGTTGTCGTCGTTATTATGGGTGGCGGTCAGGGAACGCGTTTATACCCGCTTACCAGGAAACGGGCGAAACCGGCGGTGAGCTTTGGCGGCAAGTACCGGCTGGTTGATATTCCCATCACAAACTGTCTTAATTCTCAATTGAATAAAATTTTTATTCTAACCCAGTTTAACTCTTTTTCACTTAACCGGCACATCTGGCAGTCCTATGGCCGCGAGGTAGGCAGGGATGGTTTTATCGATGTGGTGGCTGCGGAACAGACCGTGACCAGCACGGCATGGTTTCAGGGAACCGCTGATGCGGTCCGACGCTCCCTGCAGCACATACTGTATCATGAACCAAAATACATTCTTATTCTCAGCGGTGATCAGGTGTACAGTATGGATTACAACTTTATGTTTTCCTTTCATCAGAGTCACAATGCAGATGTCACTATTGCAGCCCATTACAGCTCACCTGAAGAGATAAGCAGGCTGGGTATCGTTAAAGTTGACAGGGATATGCAGGTGATTGATTTCTTTGAAAAACCCGAAAATCCTGCACTGATTGAAGAATTCAGATATGCAGATTCAACATCCTCTGTCACGGGAAAACCCTTTCTGGCCTCCATGGGAATTTATCTGTTCAATACGGACTCTTTACTAAAGGCGCTGGAAAACAATGAAACCGACTTCGGTAAAGAAATTATTCCTCTTGCGGCAAAATCAATGCACATGGCATGTTTCCCCTTCAGCGGGTACTGGGAGGATGTCGGGACGATCAAAACATTTTATGATGCCAATATGGAGTGGCTTAAAGGCGGCGGCATTGCCGAGCTGTTTCAGGGAGGCAATTCCATAATAACACATGCACGGCAACTGCCGCCCGCACGGGTTCATAAAACCCTCGTTGAGAATTCAATTATTTCTGAGGGTTCCATTATTCATGCGGACCGTTTGAAACGCAGCCTCATCGGGGTCCGCAGTCGTATCGCCGGAGGATGTGTCATTGAGGATTCCATTATTATGGGAAATACTAAGATCCACGGCGTCGAAAACGAATCTCTGTTTGATGATTCCGATGATAATGATGATACCGGAACTTTTCTGCTGAAGTCATGTAACCGTTTTGAGATAGGTGAAGGCTGTACCATAAAAAATGCCATTCTTGACAAGGATGTCATTATTGGAAAGGGCTCTCAAATAGTCAATATACGCGGCGTGGAGGAAGAGGAGAATAAATTGTATGTTATCCGCTCCGGTATTGTGGTTATTGCTCAGGAAACCGTAATCCCACCCGGGACAATAATTTAGCCGCTACTTAACACCAAAGAGTTTTCTTATCTGATATCTGTTACCCTTGCTGTCCCGAATCTGAACAACAGCCAGATAGATTCCTGTTCCTATAACTCTTCCGTTGTTATTTGTAAGATTCCAGTGCGCTTCTTCTCTTTTGTCAAATATTCGCCTGTTTACACAGTTACCCAAGGGATCGTAAACGGTTATCATGGTTTCAGATATCGTTCGTTGGGCATCTTCGATTATAGTAAATGAGACCGTTTTATTTTTGTCGAGGTTTATCGCCGGAGGAGATATGAGAAGTTCCAGATGTGTTTGAGGGGTATTTACCGTTGAATTCTGTGTGCGTGCCGAGTCATCGAGGACGGAGACGTCCAGGTTGTAATTTACGGTAGTGTCCGGATCGGAGACTGACAATATAGTGGTATACTGACCCGGAGCGGCAAAGGAGATGGTATACAGGGAATATGTATTTGCCACGGCACCGCCGGCATCATCAGAGCAGCCGTATATCAGCGAATCTCCCTTACCATCAACAACATCGAGAATAAACGTAACTTCGGTATGGTGCTTGAATTCCAGGAGGGTATCACTGTTGAGAACCTGTGGAACCAGGTTTACAAAGCAGAGGGTGTCATGAGTGATATAGACATTGGTATTCTGTGTTACCAGTGTGTCGCAGACTGTTGCATAAATGGTATTATCTGAAAGTGAATCGATTTTATTTATCAGGGAGTCAGTGGCGATTTCGGTAACGGTTGTTGTAACGATTGTATCCCGGTCGATTACAGTATCTCTTTCAATGATGCTGTCCTTGGAAGCGCTCTCGTACACAGCAGTGATCTGGACGGTTGTATCGTGAATGTTCGGGTCGTCACCAAAGAATGCTTTAATGGTGTGGTTGTCGGTGACATTAGCAAAATCATAGGATGAAATTACTCCCTGGTTGACACCGTCCACAGTAACGGAATCGATAATAAATCCGGTATTCGCCGTCATCGTGTAATTTTGGCTGCCACCGCTGGTAATGAGCATCGTTCCTGATGGGGTAATGGTACCACCACTCGTGGCGGTTGCTTCAATAGTGTTAAGTATTGTAATACAAAATTGTTAAAAGTGTATAAAATAATTAAATTTTTTAGATTTCAACACTAAGATTTTAATTTAAAAGATGTTAATTGTCGTGAAATTTTTCATTTTATTAATATATTACTAACTTATTGATATGAAAAATATTGCAAAATTAGTAATGGCTGTTTAACATTTAAATGAGAGTAATTTTTTTAATAATTTCAGTGTATAAAAATAATTAAAATGTCAACAGGCGTTGTATACATTTTCTATATTATTATGTACATATATGAAGCTCTTTCAGGATTTAATAAAAAACATGCCCGGTTTTTCCCGAATTAATTTGCATGAAGTATTTTGTCTGTCACTTATTGTAAATTGAAAAGGAATTAGCACTAAAGATTATATAAGAATTCATCATGCAAAAGAGTGAAAAAGACCCAACCAGAAAACCTGAAACAACCCACACATCTGATCCGGTTGAATTTGGAGGATTGATTGTGCCTCCATTTTATGGCTGTGGGGAAATATTAACCTGGAGTACCAATCTTTTACTTGATTCGGTAAAAAATAAAGAATTATACGCCAGGTATTGGACTACAGGCAAAAACGGGTCATCCGAAAACAGGGACGAGATGGAAGGCAAGCTCGCAGAAATTTTCAGGATACTGACAGAGGAAATTACTGAAAATGATTTAATCGATGCCCGGGGGTTTTATGCCTATTACCCGGTAATAGCCGATAAAAACTCCATAATACTTTTAAGCCCCGACGATTTTCACTCCGAGGTAATGTCATTATATTTTCCACAGTCAGGAGACAGAAGCATTGCTGCTTTTTTTCGTCCTGAAGGTGATGTTTTGCCTATTCTGGCAGCCACGATAGGAAACAGGTTTGTGGATGGCTTTAACAAATATAACCAGGAAGAAGGTGTTAAAGAATACTATTTACCTGTGCCGGGGAACTATTTAATCGATATTGTAGCAGAAAAAATGATAACAGAAATTCAACGCGGTTTAGGTCTTCCGAAAAATCAGGGACGTAAGTATCATTTTGGCGATTCAGGAATGCCGGGGAAAGAAAAAAATCAGGACCTGATTGAACTGCTATGTGCTGATGACAGACTCGGTATAACCGTAAACGAAAGTTACCAGCTTCAACCCGAACACTCATCCATCGCTCTGTTTGTCCACCATCCAGAGGTAACAAAGTAACTTTACAAGGCAGAGTTTGGACCTCAAGCTTTCTCTTCCATTCGCAGGATTCAGGCTTCGGAATGAAATGCGGAGCATGAATTCGGTCATAATTTACCAAGAACCAGTTATAAAATTTTTTTCTATTTGTGACTCAAATCACCGACAAAATCCCCAAATAATGGTACAATAAAGGGTAAAATTCTCATTTTTTGTCTGTTCGGCGCTATGTTTAAGGGCGTGAGGCGCCATTAAAGTTTTGACTTTATTGGGATAACATTATAAAATATTAGGCAGTCGTAAACTACCGGTATAAAAAAACGTAAATATCCCAATAAAGAGTTATGAAGACACTGAATGTTTTTGTAACAGGAATTTGCAGGTACCTGATTTTTTTTCTCATTGCTGCGGTTGTTTTTGCGGTTTGGAATGGCAATATGACTGCCATTGAGATAAAGGATATTATCGTTCAGGTAGTGTGTCTTGTTGTTATGGCTGTTTCATCCGTACGGTTGCTCATGAATAACAAAATCACCATACCACTCAATCCGATACTTCTTCCTGCGGTGCTCTACGGACTGCTTATGTTCTGTGGATTTCTTTCTACCGCCAGGAACAGTATAAATTATAGTGTTTTTATACCTCAAATATACGGCGTTATCACTTTCTTCCTTTTTATTTTCCATTTCACCCGTGATGATTTCCGCAAGGTATTACCGGTGTGTGTATTTATTGCGGGTATAGCATCATTGTATGGTCCTATTCAATATTTCAATGCGGATCCGGTCAACTGGATCCATAAAGCTGAACGATTCAAGGTAATCTCTTTTTTCGGCCACAAGAACTATTTCGCCATATATCTGCTGCTAATGATTCCTTTCGGAGTCTACTGCTCATTTTTCTCCGATAAAAAACCGGTTCTGTATACCGCAATCCTTTCAACGATGGCAATGGTAGTCGCTTTAATACTGTCGAACAGCAGGGGAGCAGTTATATGCTTTTTTATCAGTGCATTCATATCGTCGCTGTTTTTTATTCTTTGTGAAAAGAAAAACGAGCGTTTTTCGGAAAAGTCACTGGGTATTGCTCTTGCTGTCCCGGCAATCGCTCTTGTTACTTTTATGATATTGCCGCAGTCAATGAAAGATGATTTTTCCAGACTAAAAAATGGTTTTTCCGGGCGCGTTTCATTCTATTATGCCGCTGCGGAAATAATTGCAAAGTATCCTTATTTCGGGGTTGGACCCGGCAATTTCGTTATCTACTATCCGCTGAACGAAAAACATAAGACACTTACGCAGGATCCCAATACCGTTCTGAACCATGTTCACAACGATTTTCTCGAAATTTGGGTGGAGTATGGTATCTTTGCACTTCTTGTCTATCTGGGACTTGTCCTGTTTCTCGGATACCGTTTACTGAAACAGGCTTTAGGCGCCGATACCCTTAACCAGAGACTGCTTTCTCTCTCCCTGTTTTGCTCGGTCGCCGGATACCTTGGTTACAGTACCTTTACTGTTGCGACCCGGTACATGTCTTCCACATTTTTCCTCTGGATAACGTTTGGTCTGATATATTTGCAATTGCAGGGATCAGTGAAAACGAAAACCGTGACTGTCAGGAACCGGGCCGCACATAATGCAGGGCTGCGGGTAATCGGGGTTGTTCTGATAATCCTGGTGTTCGGTGGTCTCGGCAAAACCGCGTTTGCGGATTATCTTTCCGACGTGTATGTGCACCGGGCTTCGATACGAATTATAAAGAGTGATTTTAACGGCGCACTTGAGTTACTTGAAAAAGCTGCTGCACTCAGGGAAAAACAGGTTGAAGCCTGGTATCAGCGGGGATATGTGCATTTTAATATGAACCTCTTTGACAGGGCAATTGCCGATTACGACCAGGCGCGTAAACTGGCGCCCAATTATGTCAACATTGCATTTAATACCGCATCATGTTATTACCGTAAAAATGACTGGGTAAACGCAATAAAATACGCCGCAATATCGCATGAGCATTTTCCCGATTATACTCCGAATAGCGTGATGCTTGCTTTTTGTTATTACTACCTCAGGCAGCCGCAAACGGCGCTGATGTATTGCAATAAGGCGCTGAAAATAGATCCCGGTAACCGGAAAATTATGGATTTGAGGAAGGAATTAATGGCTCTATTGCAGAGGAGTTAATCCCATGGAGAAAATAAATAAAAGAAAAATCGTATTGTTGATTGTCGTAAGCTGGTTGAATGTAGTCATGGCGCAGCCGACTATTATTCCATATACGCCGGATCCGACGAATGATTTTACTCCGACATTGCAGTGGTACCCGGTGTCAGGTGCTACTCAATACAAAATTCAGATTGCCACCGATGTGGCATTTACTTCGCCGATTGAGCAGATTGTAAGCAGTGTCACCAGCTATACGCATGGCAGTAATCTGCCCGAAGATACGATTTATTGGCATGTCAGTAGTGATACCAGTAACCCAGCTTTTTCAGATTATTCAATGACAGACGATTTTATTATCACCGGTGCACCGATTCTTATTCCCTATACCCCTGACCCGACGCCGGATAAAACACCGACCTTTTACTGGAATTCGGTAAGTGGTGCATCGAATTATAAATTTCAACTGGCGGACAATATCTCCTTTGCTACACCTATTGTTGATGTTAACATAAGCGGTTCGACAAGTTATATGGTTTCAGGCCCGGTACTCAGTCCCCAGACGTATTACTGGCGTGTAAGCTCAGACCTTGATTATAACAAATACTTTGGCTACGATGCGTTCGAGTTCCAGATACCAAGTGTAATTCCTTATCCGGAAGACACAACCATTGATCAAACCCCGACATTAACCTGGAATGAGTATCCAGGTGCAATCAGTTACAGAATAGAGATTGACGAAGATATCGCCTTTGGCTCTCCTCTGGTGGATTTTGTCAGCAACAGTACCAGCTATACACCGATGACTAACTTGTCACAAGGTACCAATTACTGGCGTATCAGCACCAATTATGATTACACCAGTTTTTCGGAGACCGATTCAGTTGTTATTAATATCAACCAGTATCCGCAACCTATTCCGTTCTCACCGGAAACGGTGTCAACCCTGCAACCCCTGTTTCAGTGGAATCCGGTCTCCGGCGCAAGCAGTTATAATTTGTGGGTCGATGATGAGTCGAATTTCAATTCACCTCGTGTAATTGAGCAAGCGAATATCGGTGGAACCAGTTATAATGAACCGTCACCAATGGCACAGGGAACTTACTACTGGAAAGTGAGCAGCAGTCTGAAACCGAATTCCTGGTGCCCGTATGAAATAGTTACTATCAATACTGCACCGAATATATATGAGTATCTACCCGATCCGACACCCGTTGCCAACCCCACCTTCACCTGGAACCCGGTCTCCGGTGCGACAGGTTACAAAATAGAAATAGCAGATAACATCTCCTTTGCCACACCTATAACTGCTTACATCAGCGGCTCAACATTTTATACCGCGAGTTTGCCGAACGAAGGAATCTGGTACTGGCATGTCAGCAGTGACATTGATACAAATTATTTTTCAAATACCGACGATTTTGTGTATCAGAAGCCGCAGTTGAACCGGTGGGAAGGTATTGCGATACACGATGTGTATCCAACATTTACCTGGAATTCCTATCCGAATGTTACCACCTATAAAATTGAGGTTGACCAGGATATCGGCTTTGCAACAACAGGGTGGTATTCCTATGTCAGCAACAGCACCAGCTACAACTCACCCTGGTATCTTTCCGCCGGGACCACCTGGTACTGGCGGGTGAGCACCGATATTGATTATAACGCCTATTCCAATATTGATTCCGTACGGGTAACCGGTTCACCGGAGCTGGTTCACTTTACATTTGACACTACTACCGATCTTCGGGTCACGTTTAAGTGGCATACTGTCAGTGGAGCAGGCTATTACAGGATACAGGCAGATGATACTGTTGATTTCTCCAATACTATTTTTGATATAAGTACAAATTCATATACTGATACCACATATAACCATTACAATTATTATTCTGAAGATTTACCACTCGGTAAATTGTATTGGCGGGTCAGCAGCAGTAATAATTCGAATGACTTTTCCGATCCTGATTCGGTTGTATTTATTGACACCATGAGCTGCTGGCATGTTTCAACGAACGGCGATTCAGCCAATACAGGCACGGCAGTATCACCGATCGATTCACTCAGAAGAGCGCTTGATCTTGCAGGCCCGGGTGATACTATTAAAGTGGCTGCCGGTACTTACAATATGAATGGTTATATCTTTATACAGGACAGCTTTATTGTTATCCTGGGCGGTTACTCAAACGATTTCTCGGTCCGTAATTCCGATTCACTCGTTACTTTATTTGATGCAATGAATATGTATTCTATAGAGACCCAGACTGCAGCTAAATATTGTCACATTGACGGTATAACCTTTAAAAATCAACTCAGTGGTTGCATTCTGAGATTTGGCTATTCCCCGTATGGTTCCGTTACAAATTGTAAATTCGTCAGGTGTTACAAAGGAGTAGAAGTCCATCAAGCTCAATATATAAAAATTGTAAACAATATTTTTGCATACGACTCGATTGGTGTATTCGTTGATTATAGTGGTTACGGTGTGGATATAATTAATAATACCTTCAGTCAAAATTCCTATGGTGTCATGGAAGGAGAGATGGTTGATTCGATACAGGTGATCAACAATATCTTCGCGTTTAATAAGAACGGTGTCTATGACAGTATGGGAACCACCGATACTATAAGAAATAATGCGTTTTACGGTAATGAAATCATGTATAGAAATTATTCCGGCACTGCCTTTACCGATATTACCTATCTGGATACCAATGTATGTCACAGTGATAATATCGCTCAGAATCCCATGTTTAAAGATACGTCATACGCATCCTACGATTTCCACCTGATGCTTGCTTCTCCCTGTATAGATTCCGGTGATCCGGGCATGCCCTATGCCAACGAGCCGTCACCAAACGGTGGACGAATCAATCTCGGTGCCTACGGGAATACCCCCTGGGCGACAATATCCGGTACCGCTCCTTCAATCACTGTACAACCCTTGTCTGATACCTGTGAAGTCGGTGGCACCCATGCATTTTCCGTCACCGCTGCAGGCACTACACCGTTTACCTATCAATGGTATAAAGACGCGGTTGCAATAAATAATGCTACATCCCCTTCATACAGTATCAGTCCGGTGGGGCTGTCCGATTCCGGAACGTATTCGGTACAGGTATGGAATCTTTACGGAACAGTAGTTTCCGATACGGTTGAACTTTTTGTCCCGGTACCGCTGACCATTTCCACACAACCGATGAGTCAAACCGTACTTGAGAGCACGGCGGTGCAGCTTTCTGCGGCAGGAGCCGGGCACTCACCGATCAGTTATAAATGGATAAAGAATTTTTCTAATACCGTGGGTACCGTTTCGCTTTTCAGCATCCAGTATATGACGGTCTCAGATACGGGTACATATTACTGTGAAATATATAACGAGTTTGATACCCTTTACAGCGATACCGTTAATCTGTGGATAGAAAAACCACCGGTTGCAGATTTCACTGCAACACCGCTTACCGGTATTGATACCACTCTCGTGGCCTTTTCCAATTTGTCAACCGGCGACGGGGATCGGTGGATATGGAACTATGGCGACGGCAGTAAACTCGACACCACTGTTACTCAGGTTGATGTAATGCATCAATATACCTTACCAGGAGTATATACCGTATCGTTGAAGGCTGAAAATACGACCTTCAATGTCGACAGTACCCTTACCCGGATGAATTATATCACCATCTATCAGAAATCTGTTTCGACTTTCTCCGGAACGCCGACTACGGGTATCGACAGTGTTACGGTACAGTTCACGCTCGATTCAATCTCTGCCGGAGTGTCCGAATGGATCTGGACTTACGGTGACGGCGCTGTTGATTCATTTTCGACGGCGATAAATCCGACACATCATTATGCAGCACCCGGCTCCTACGATGTTAAACTCAAGGTTTCTGGTGCCGGCGGTGTTGACAGCACGGTCCGGCAGTCCTATATCACTGTGTACACCAGGGCAAAGGCGATATTTACCGCTTCGGATACGATTGGTGAAGCGCCGTTATCCGTCACCTTTACCAATTCGTCAACGGGCGACATAGCAAGCTGTCTGTGGAGGTTTGGTGACGGCTCAAGTGACACGGCAACGAGCCCGACGCATATCTACCAAAGCCGTGGCACCTATAACGTTACGCTGGTGGTCAGCGGTAACGGAGGCGTTGATTCTGTGACAAAGGCCTCGTATATTAGTGTTATTAATTCACCGCCTGTCCTGACTTTGCAGGCGGTTGATACTGCTCAGGAAGATTCCTTGTGGCAGATGACCGCGTCCGTGAGCGATGCCAATAATGATGCGGTAACGCTCTCATTCATAAGTGGCGCACCCTCCGATATGGCAATCAACCAGTCGGCTCATACCTTCATTTGGACACCGGACAACAATGATATCGGCGAATATACCGTTTCCGTTCTTGCCGATGACGGATATGGCGGTACTGATACGGCATCGTTCAGTCTGACAGTGTTGAATACTAATGATTTTCCCGTTATCGATTCCATTATATTTCCCGACACCGCATGGGAAGACAGCCTGGTGTCAGGGAAGATGTTTGTAACGGATCCGGACCCCATGGACTCGGTCTTCCTGACAATCGGCCCGAATGTTGCCTGGTTGACTGTAAGTAAAAAAACGATCACCCGCGGCGGCTGGCAATTCACATTCAGCGGTACACCGGGAGATGCCGACACCGGACTGATATCTGTAAAGTTTGTGGTGATGGACCGGGAGAGTCTTATGGTGGACACCGTCAAAACAGTGTATGTGGCAAATACCAATGATCCACCCGAAACAAAACTGAGTAAGAAAAGTGTATATTACGGCGCGGTAAACTATGTAATCAGTGCGACCGATGACAGTGACACCATTTTTACTTTTAAAGCACAATTGACCGGCAGTGGTGTGCGAATTGATACAGTAGTGACGAGTACCAGCGGCACCTTTGCTTTCTATCCTCTTGTGGACGGGAAATACGTTTTTCTATGTGCGGCAACGGATCAGGACGGTCTTGCCGATCCGACACCGTATATCGACTCCCTTGTAATATCTGGTGCTTCAACCCATACCTGGTCGGACAGCGGGGTCTGGGATATGCTTTCCGTTCCGGCCGCATCATACAGCCCCGTGACGATAAAAACGAAGGGCGCCCTCCTGTACTGGGATGAATCCAAACAGCCCGACGATCTATACAAGTATTATACCCGTGAAGACGGCATCAGCCAGATTACCGGTGGAAACTCATACTGGTTCAGACCGGATTCTAACTGTGTAGTGAATCTCGAAAGGCGCGATCTGCCGTTGAACGATTCTATGGTCATTCAGTTACAAAAAGCGGAGTACGGATGGAATCAGATAGCGTCACCCTATCCCTATCCTGTAAAATGGAACAGCACACTTACCTTATGGGAGTGGGATGCAGTGCAGCGCGATTTTGTTGAGTCGGATGGGATTCTGTATCCGTGGGAAGGCTACTGGGTGCAAACTGAATCCGCGGTACCGGTTACGGTTAACGGAAATCCGCTCTTTGCGGGGAAAGCATTTTCACGGCGGTCTAAAACGGTGTTTGTTGACAAAAACGAATGGACATTCCGGATCGCACTGAAAACGAATATCAACAGAGATGCCGATAATCTGTTTGGGGTAAGTAAAAGTGCGGAGAACGGGTATGATCCCCTGGATCGGCCGGAGCCGCCGCGTATGGGCAACGAACCCTATATATTCTTTGCACACCCGGAGTGGAAGCGGTCGGTAAACCGGTTCGCCAGTGATATCAGACACACATGGAAAGATGAGGAGAATATATTTCAGATTGGCATTTCACCCTGTCCCAAAGAGGTGACGTCACTGATAGTTACTATTGCGGGTTATGATGCTGAGATGCCGATATACCTTTTTATAAATAATCCGCCGGATGTGAAGCAGTATAAACCCGATATGGCAGTAACGCTTACTCCCGCGAGCACAGTACAGTATCGAACTGTTTTTGCCACTACGGATAAGGACTTTCTGCTGAAGTTTCCGTACAAATTTGCAATGAACCATCCATTCCCGAATCCCTGCCGCCCACGGGCCACCATTCAATATACGCTGCCCTACCGGTGGGAGAGTAACGGGTGGCTGAATACGGAACCGTACCGGGTGAGGATGGTTATTTACGATGTGCGGGGACGGTTGGTACGTGAATTGGTTAATCGTAAACAGGGACCGGGTCATTACCGCATTGTATGGAGGGGAAAGAGTAACACCGGCCACCTGGTCGCCTCAGGTACCTATTTCGTAAGACTGATTGCGGGTAAATATTCATCGGTGAAGAAGATTATAGCGCTGCGATAATAGATATTGTCTTGTACCTAAAGTGAAGGGACACAATTATGAATGCTACACAGCGAACCGGTATCCTGGTTATCTGCATACTGTTGTATGCAGTGAGCTCTGTTTCTGGTCAGAGTAGCGTTGTTCAGGAACGGGTTACCATCAAGTCCATTATCGGTAAGGCGGAAGTTCGATCACCCAAAACGGGCAAATGGCGTCCGGCACGGGTGGGTATGCCGATTAAAATGAAATGGGATGTGCGAACCTATGTTGAATCCAGTCTTGAGATTCAATTCTCGAGCGGGACGGTTATAAAGCTCGGCGAAAACAGTGTGGTTAACCTGTCAACACTGTTGCAGGACAACGCATCGAAAGCAACCAGTTCAAATGTAAAAGTCGCTTCAGGGCAGGTATGGGCAAATGTAAAGAAGCTGGTGAATAAAAAATCGAAATTCGCCTTTGAAACACCGACGGCCGTTGCTGCAATTCGGGGTACCAGGCTGGGTATAAAAGTTGACAAGAAAAAATCCGTTATCGATGTATATGAAGGAAAGGTGAGTGTCAGAAACAAGGGGTCCCGAAAAGAGGTCATGATCTCAACGCGGAACCGGGCAGTGGTCGAAAGCGGTACCAAGGATGTTAAAACCATGACCTTTGAAGAAGTCGCATCAGAAGCGGATTCTACCGCAGGTATGCCGGCAATTGAAGATGTCTATGCAGATACAACGACTGAGGCCGATACGACTCAGGAAACCGATACGACAGTTACTGATACTTCACAGGAAACTACCGGTGAAGACGTTGATACAACTGCGGAAGCCGATACCACCAGTGATGAAGATACCACGACTGAAGTGGATCTGTATTTTACCATAGAATCGCCGGAGGATAACGCTGTGGTAACATCACCCGTGACGGTGATCAAGGGTAAAGCGACTCCAAAAGCAACTATTACCACGGGAGTAAAGCAATCTGTTGCAAGTGCAAACGGGACGTTCTCGATTACTGTGGATCTGTTACCGGGGAATAATAATATTACCGTCACTGCACAACTGGGTAATAAGAGAAAAGAGGAACAGGTCACTGTTGTTTTCAAGCCACACAAATCATTGTTCCTTTCTGTAACCAGCCCTGCTGAAGATATGAAAATTAACAGGCCAATTATCCCGGTTGCCGGTATTACCACCCCAGGTGCGGAAGTCACGGTAAATGATAACACTGTCAAGGTTGCCCGGGACGGCTCTTTTAAGTATCAGATACATATTCCTGATGAGCCGGATGAATATACGGTTACCGTGACAAGCCGGTACCGTGGTGAAGAGAAAGAGATTGTAATCACAGTGGTATATGAACCGGTACAGGAGAAGCTGGAGCTGAGCATTTCTTCACCGAAAGATGGTCAGCTCATTGGTACAAATTCGATACGGATTATCGGCAAAGCGGTATTTAAAGCCAGACTTGAAGTTTCAGGCGGCGGCGGCAGTATTACCAGGACATTTACCGTAAGCAGCAGTGACGGCTCCTTTGCGGTTGATCTCCAGCTTACCGAGCGTGATATCGGTGAGTATCCTATTGAGATTACCGCCTCCAATGAGGCCGGCGATGAGATCGACAAGAGTCTGACTGTCGAGGTGGATATTAAATCACCGAGTGTCAATACCAGTTCACCGGAGTTGAATGTAATCGGACAGATGACCGGCGGCACCAGGATTGGGTATTTGACGGTACAGGCCCTTGACAGAACACCGGGCGATCAACTGACCTTGACAGCCGAAATAAACGGTTCAAAGGATCAGTATATTATTGAACCGAGTGACCAGGAAAAGATTGATCTGGAAGAGGGGAAGAACAGGTTTAATTTCAAGGTTGCCGATCTGGCGGGGAATACTTTCAGCGGCGGCGGCGGTGAGGTATACTATCTTCCCGGCCCGCTGGTAATTGATATTATCGAGCCGGATGCCAGCCAGTATGTCATTGATGATCTGCCGCCCATGCCGTCGGGTACCGGTGATCTGGCAATGGATATCGAGGTGGAGATTGATGATGGTATAGGCAATGTTCCCGAGACAATACGTTACTGCCGGGTAAACGGGGCAAATCTGAAAGAAACGAATGATTATATTTATGAAGGCAAGCTGCCGTTGAAACGCGGCGTGAATAATTTTCTCCTGGAAGTCGAGGATTTGGCGGGTAACCGGGAGAAGAAAACGTTTACTGTAACAATAAATGAATAATTGGCACAATGAAATGCCGGAGTTTTGGAGTAATGAGGTGAAATTTGTTATAATCTTTACGACAACCCATTATTCCAGTACGCCATCACTCCGGTTTTTATCCCACCTTTCCCTTGCTTTCCTCCCAGCATGCGTCAAGTTCTTCAAGCGATGCTTCCTGCAGGGGTTTATTCTTTCCGGCAAATTGTTCTTCAATGTAGCGGAATCGCTTTGCGAATTTTTTAACGGTCATGCGCAGCGCGTCTTCCGCACAGATGGAGTGATGACGGGCCACATTTACCAGGGCAAAGAGGATATCACCCAGCTCCTCTGCTGCATGCGTTGTATCCTTATGGGCAAGGGCTTCACGGAACTCCGCAAATTCTTCCTCAACTTTGTCAAGCACCGGGCCTATTTCCTGCCAGTCAAATCCCACCCGTGCTACCCGCCGCTGTATCTTTTCCGCCCGAAAGAGTGCCGGCAACGCGTCCGGGATGTCATCGACCAGGGATAAACGGCCTTCTTTCCCTTTTTCATTCTTTTTGATCTGCTCCCAGTTGGCAAGCACTTCCTTTGCAGAAGAGACCTGGGTTTCGCCAAAAACGTGCGGGTGACGACGGATCAGTTTTTCGCAGATAGCGTGCGCAACCGCTTCAATATCGAAACGGCCGGCTTCCTTTGCCATCTGCGCATGAAAGACCACCTGGAGCAGAATATCGCCCAGTTCCTCCTGCATTATTTCCGGCTCGTCTTTTTCAACACCTTCAAAAAATTCATAGGTTTCATCCAGAAGACCGGACATGATACTTTTATGTGTCTGCTCGCTGTCCCAGGGACAGCCGTCAGGCCCTCGCAGACGGGAAACAATTGCAATAAGACGTTCAATTTCTTTACCCATGCCATTCACCCTTTCCCTGTCGAATCACTTCAGGTTGCTCACCCGTTAAATCAATTATTGTGGAACTGACCGGATCATCCAGTTCCCCGGTATCAAGCAGAACATCAACACCATCCTTTACCGCACTTTTTATGTTATAGGGGTCGCCACGGTTCTCACCCGGCATATTCAATGAGGTGTTGGCCAGGGGGACACCGAGCATTTTTACCAGTTCAATACAGGTCCGGTTCTGCGGTATCCGAATACCGACAGTCTTTCGTTTCGGACAGATTTTTTTCGGCACGTAATTCGTTGCCGGAAGAATAAACGTATACGGGCCCGGAAGATAGTGCTTCATAAGTTTAAAATTGGCATTACTCATTTTAACGTACCGGCTTACCTGAGAGAAGTCACTGCATATGAAAGAAAAGAACCGCTTCTTATTCTTGTGGATAATGGAGCCGACCCGATCCATTGCTCCGGGATTGGTGGCACACACCCCGATACCGTATACCGTATCGGTGGGATAAATACAGATGCCGCCTTTGTTCCTGAGAATATCGGCAGTAAGCTCAAGGAGCCGGTACTGCGGATTGATCGGATGTACATGATAGTGAATCATCGTGTATGGTTATTTTCAGATGAGAACTTCCTTGATCCTGTATGGTGCGAAAGCTATTCACCTGCCGGTGTTGAAATGTCGGCCGTTACTTTTTAAGAACATCAGTTATTCGTTGTGTTGCCGCCTGCACTTTTTCATACTGATTAAAGGCACTGAGCCTGATATAACCCTTACCACAGGAGCCGAAACCGCTTCCCGGCGTACAGACCACAGCAGCCTCATTAAGAAGCAGATCGAAAAAGTCCCAGGAATCGGTACCGGTTTTTATCCAGATGTAGGGTGAGTGCTTCCCGCCCACACAATGGTACCCGAGTTCCGTTATCTTTTCCCGTATAAGGTATGCATTACGAAGGTAGTAACCAATAAGCTCCCTGGTCTGCGCCGCACCTTCCTCTGAGTATACCGCTTCAGCGGCACGCTGGACCGGGTATGAGACACCGTTGAACTTAGTCGTGTGGCGTCGGCCCCACAATTCATGAAGCGCATGAGCGGTGCCTGCGCTGTCATAGGCAACACAGGATTTCGGTACCACGGTATAGGCACAACGGGTGCCGGTGAAACCGGCTGTTTTGGAAAAGCTTCTGAATTCAACGGCAACATCGCGTGCACCTTCAATTTCATAGATACTCTGTGGAATCGATGCATCCCGTATGAATGAGACATAGGCTGCATCAAAAAGGATGAGTGCCTTCGATTCCCGGGCATACTCAACCCACTTTGTCAATTGCTCCCTGGTAGCGGTTGCGCCGGTCGGATTGTTCGGGAAACAGAGATAAATCAGATCCATCTTTTCGTCGGGAATATCCGGTACATACCGGTTCGATTCCGTCGATTCCAGATAAAACAGCCCCTGATAACGACCGTTTTCATACCCGGCAGTCCGGCCCGCCATAACATTGGTATCAACATACACCGGATACACCGGATCCGTTATGGCTATGCGTATGTCCCGGGCAAAAAGCTCCTGAAAATTACCCGTATCGCATTTGGATCCGTCACTGATGAAAATTTCATCGGCGCTGATATCGGCGTTTCGCGGTTGAAAATCGTGTTTTACTATGGCGTTACGGAGAAAGTCATATCCCTCATAGGGGCCATACCCCCGAAATGTTGCATCAACCGCCATCTCATCCACTGCACTATGGAACGCTGCTATACAGGCCGGCGGCAGCCCGCGGGTAACATCACCGATTCCCAGATTGATTACCTTTTTGTCAGGGTGTGCCTGTTCAAATGCGGCAACCCGGTTTGCAATATCGGCAAACAGATATGACGCCTGTAATTTCAGATAATGTTCATTGATTCGAATCATGAATATATCCTTTACTGTGAATTAAAAACGGTTTCACAAAATATATAATGGAGTAATAAAAGAAAATTAGGCGGGAAAAAAGCACGTGGTAACGTGTATGCTTCACAATGTCCTAAACGGGTGACGTTGGATAATGTAGCCCTTTATACATTGTGTTGAGCTTCCCTGCCGGAGCGGAGTACATTTCTTAATGTGGTTGTGTATCGATAATCGGGCAGACTGGTTTCAGACGGGCGTTTTCGTTCGCGGTACGGCCATGCGACACTTGATACCAAGTCGTTTGCAGGCTTTACGGGCAGTGTCATTGATATACTTCACACGTTTTTCTCGCGGAACGGCCTGTATGTCTTTTGCAACGGCTTCCCGCCACTCCCATACTTCTTCTACAGCTTTACCATAGTTCATATTATTACTCCTGCTCATCTGCAAGAACGAATCTGTGCGGTGTCGTTATATCGATAATATTATCATATCCGTTTTTAAAGTTTATACCATTGAATCCGTCAATACGCCGGTCGTTGACCAGATGTTTGCAGTTATAGCTTACAATGTGTCGTATGCCGTTAACGTTTGACAGATGCTATAACCTCCTGTTTTTAATCGAATTATAAAAATATTAATTTTACAAAAGTTGAATAGTATATTAGCGGAAAATAGGATATAACGCTTTCTTTTAAATGAAAGGATCCTCTCCACCCCGGGTATGAGCCCGCCGGTCAGTATTCAATCTCGGCTATAGACTGGATCAGTTCACGGCTCCTGTACGGGATGAGCACGTGCCCATTTTGGTTGTGCGGGAGATTACCCGGCTCGGAATACGCAAGTGAACAGGTGTGCGAGGAGAGGTACGATAATATTTCTATACCGCCTCCTCGCGGGTTATCCTGAAGCACACGCTGAGATACAGGTTATGAATACCGAAACGGTCAAGGGGAATAAGAACGGTATGGTTGTCCCGTATACCGGCCGGATAGGAAACCGTAACAGGGAATTCCCCGCGAATAGAGCCTTCACCGGCACAGCGCCAGCAGGTGTAAAATCCCACACCACCCCTTCCGTGGCAGGTAGGACAGGTTGATTCTGCCGGAACAAATACACGCACCTGGCCGCCGTACCGGGCGTCTTCCGGTGAAAGAGTAATCTCGGCAGTGAGATTCCTGCGTATCTCAGCCTTTGGTCGTTCGAGACTTGTAAAGTTATTCCATAACCGATCAAATATCTCATCAAATGAGGGAGTAAAGGTTCTGAAGGATCTGGTCAGGAATACATCACCCGTATTGCCCGGCTGTTCCCGGGGCTCCAACGGCTCAACATGTCTGGGCCTCTGCCGGATGTTGCCGGGGAAAACCTCTTCAATAACCGGCTTGCGCTGCATTTTCTGTATAGATAAATCATATTCTCTTTTTTTCACCGGATCACTCAGAATTGAATAAGCTTCCTGAACTTCAAGAAACGGCTCACACCCTTGGCAGTAATGATCAGGATGCAACTCCTTGGCCAGTCTCCGATAGGCAGATTTAATATCGTCCAATGTCGCATCGGTAGGTAAACCCAGTATGATATAGTAATTCTTCGCCATAATGTCCCTCCTGGTTAACAGCAGTAATTAAGCAGAAACATCACTATTACAGTCTTTTACTTTGAAAAGAGTAAGAACTTTTTCACCATACTTTTCTTCATCATCGGCAAAGTATTTTTTCACGAAATCAACCAGACTTTTTTCTCCTATTTTGTCAAACTCTTTATTGATATCATTGAGAGTGAGTTCTTTCATATTTTCCCGTGCATTAAAGAGTATCTCACAGCAATCTCTATACCGCTTGTTTTGTGCAAGGTAAAACGCATCATGCACATAGGCGGCAACATCTTCTTTGTAAAGGTTCGATTCTTTCAGAGAACCATAAATGCTTCCGGCAAGCTCCGGATCGTCTTCCGACTGAAACCAGTGAAATCCTCTAACAGCGGCATTTTCAACGGCATTCCTGAGGTCCTCTGCGGTGCCTATATTAGAAAAATCAAATGTGGTTACGCCGCGGTACTCACCGTCGGATTCAATATGGAGCTCCTGAAAATCGTACGGTCCGGCTTTCCCGCGCAACCTGTCATGGTCGAATATGGTCTGCCTCCCGCTTCCTCCTACCCCTCTGTCAATACTCTTCATTTCATCAATTTCTTCATTTTTAATATCAAGAGTAACCTGCTCGTCACAAAAAGGACAGGTAATTTCAACGGAAATATTCGGGAAATAATCAAAGGTGGTTGACGGGTTTTCCTCAAAAAACGATAATGGAAAGTAGGACATGCATTGTTCCAGATCAACGGAAACGTCCTTGTAGGTATAGGATCTGACCGCCCCGTCAAAGGACGGTACTACCCTTACTTCGCCGGCGTAACCGGCGATATCTTTGCCACAACCCGGGCATACAAAATTCATTATAACAACCTC
>CAZIYW010000101.1:0-19637 GCA_964543525.1 uncultured Fibrobacterota bacterium
AAGCACATAAAAAAGCCGTAATTTCCTGTGTTTTGAATTATGCAATAACTCTAATGATAATGAAATTCAAAAGTTGGAAAAGAGGTTACTCTTTAATTGTAATGGTGCTCCTGTAAATCTTCATTACTATAGAGATAATAATTAACGGGAGGCGGGGAGAGGTAAAGAGGAGAACTTTTTATCGTAACAACAATGATACAATCCGGCAATGTTGGAAAAAAAATAAAAAGAATATACACATGGCTTATGAATTCATACGGTCCTCAGGGCTGGTGGCCTGTGATGGCTCACCGGGGAAAGAATCCCACCATGACCGGCAATTTCAGAGGGTATCATCCCGGGGATTATTCCTATCCGAAAAACAGCACCCAGCGGTTTGAAATCTGTATCGGCGCGATTCTTACGCAGAATACGGCCTGGGCCAATGTGGAGAGGGCACTGCTTAATTTAAAGGAAAGCGGATGTCTGTCGCCCCGAAAAGTACTGCAGCTTGATGATGAGGCATTGAAAGCGTATGTCAGACCAGCGGGTTACTATAACCAGAAAGCCGGGTATGTACGTAACATTGCCGCATTGTTTGTGTCGCTGAAGGGGCGTGTGCCCGATCGTGATACTCTGCTGCACTGTAAGGGTGTGGGGGAAGAGACTGCAGATTCAATACTGCTCTATGCATACAATTTGCCGGAATTTGTGATTGATGCCTATACAAGACGGATTTTTTCTCATCTCGGCTTATGCACACCCGGGGAGAAATATACGGTGCTGAAAGAGTTGTTTGAGTATAACCTGCCAAAGGAGGTTGTTCTGTATCAGGAGTACCATGCTCTGCTGGTGGAGCATGCCAAACGCTACTACAGTAAAAAACCGTATGGTATAGACGATCCTCTGAAAAAATTAGTGAAGTAATCCTCCTTTTTACTTCGCGACTCCCGCGTTGTATTTTGAATTACTATTATGGAAAATGGAGAGAATACCAGCATACCGGTAGAGCCACGTATCGCTGTGGTAATACCGACCTTTAACAACGCTTCGACACTTGCCGGTGTTATTGACGGTGTCAAGCGGTTTGTGCCGGATATTATCGTTGTCAATGACGGTTCCACGGATACCACGGAGGATATACTCTCCGGCCGGCACGACATTACGGTTATTACCTTTCCGGAGAACCGCGGAAAAGGCCGGGCTTTACAGGCAGGTTTTGAAAAGGCAGCCGAGTCGGCGTTTACTCATGTAATTACAATAGATAGTGATGGACAGCATTTTCCTGATGATATTCCGCGTTTTATTGAGAAGATAAATGCAGAACCCGAAACACTCTGGATAGGCAACAGAATTCTGCCGTACAGTAAAGGGGTTGAGCCGCCCGGACGCTCAACATTCGGTAGGAGATTCGGTAACTTCTGGTACAAGTTCATTGCCAATATCAAGTTGAATGACACACAGTGCGGATTCCGGGCATATCCTTTATCGGCGGCGCTGGCGATTAATTCCGGTCGGGAAAGGTTTGATTATGAGCAGGAACTGCTGATACGTTTAGCATGGAACGGTACGCCGGTTAAAGAGATTCCGATCAGACTTTATTACCAGCCGCGGGAACAAAAGGTTACTCATTTCAGAACGATCAAAGATTTTCTGCGAATCAGCCGGGTAAACTGCAAGTATGCCACGATACGGGTGCTGAATCCCTTTGTGGTACTTGATGTTCCGGGTGATACCTGGAAACGGAAAATTGTTAATCTGGCAAAGCATGAGATAAAAGCCAATACCACTCCCGGCAAAGCGGCTTTGTCCGTAGCAGTTGGGGTTTTTATGGCCCTTTCGCCTTTTCACGGGTTCCAGGTGATTATTGCTATGGGACTGAGCTTTATTTTTCATCTGAACAGGCCGCTTACCTTTTTGGGTGTGAGTGTCTCCTCAGCACCGATGCTTCCGTTTATTCTGTTGGTTGAATTTGCTATCGGTAAATTTGTTGTACCGCCCGGCTTTATTCAATTGGCTCATGAGGGAAGCACCCTGCATACTTTTTTAAACGGTGCCGCAATTTTTATTGTCGGGAGCTTTATTTTCGCCACCGCTATGAGTATACTGACCTATTTTTTGACCCAGCCGATGTTTAAAAAACTGAAATCATCCCGTTTCTTTAAAAAGAACAGGGTAGGGTAACATGGTTTCTCAGTTGGCCCGATTCCTGCAAAAACATAAAAAAGCCACCATTGCCGTTATTCTGCTGGTTTTTTGTATATGCCTGGTCTTAATTAAAAATGGCAATTTCTCCAACAATATCCTTGATATGCTTCCCGTTGAAGATCGTATTATTGCACAGCATGTCAGGGTCCTTTCAGTTTTCAGCACTATGGATCGGGTCATGTTTGAGCTCACCGCCTCTGACAGCACAACTGACTTTAACCGGCTTGCAGAAACGGCGCGGAAAACCATGAGCCTTTTAGCCGGGAGTAACCGGTTTGATTTCCCGCAAACACTCTCGGCAGCGGATTTTTTTGCATTACGGAACCTGATTATCCGGCGATGGCCCGACCTTTTTACTCCTGAAGACTCTGTATGGGTTGCGGCACGGCTTAATGCGGATTCACTGTCCAGACGGCTTGAGCATACTTTATCCGGCCTGTTCACCCTGGGAGATCCAAGCGCGAGTGCCTTTATGCTGCAGCACGATCCTTTCAATCTAAGCAGTGTGGCATTCGCAAAGCTTGCCGCCTTTAAACCTGCAGAGGGAATTACCATAGAAGACGGTCTAATAACCAATACCGCGCGCACCAGAGTGCTGTTCTTCGCCAAAACGCGGCAGTCAGGCATGTCGGCCGAGTATGCCCGCTCGGTGGAAAGGGTCATTGACACGGTTCAGAAGCATGCCGCTTCACGGGGTTTTACCTTAACCTGGATGGGCGCTTTGCGCGCCACGGGTGACAATAATGCTATTATTAAACGCGATATTCACCTCACACTGCCTGTTGCAGTACTTCTTATTTTCGTTATCTGCCTTTCTGTGTACAGACGCATTTCATTCGGTTTTCTGACATTAATCCCCACCGTTCTTGGTATCGGGGCAACTATGGCGCTGTTTACCTGTTTTGGAAAACTCTCGATTATTATTATCGGGTTTGGTGCGGCACTGCTCGGTATAACGGTCGATTATGCAATCCATTATCTCTATCAGGTTGATGATTGCCCGGAAGATACCGACCCGGTAAAAACACTTACCGGCCCTGTCTTTGCCAGCGCCTTTACCACCTCCGGTGCGTTTCTTGTCCTGATTCTTGCGGGCATACCGAGACTTGCACAACTCGGCATGGTTACAGCCACCGGGATTATATTTGTTGCTCTGCTGTCACTTGTCATACTGCCTGTGTTTATTACCACGCCACGTGTAGTATCAAACCGTAAACCGCGGATACTGCTGCCGGAAATCTTGGGAAAGGTGTATAGGCAACGATTGGATCGATTGTTACTCATTTCGTTATTTGTCGTTGTAGTAGCCTGCGTTTTTTTTATCCCCCGTCTCTCTTTTGATGGAGATCCCGACAATCTGAACGGTATGAAAAAGAAAACGGTTGAAATCGAAAAGGCCTTTTCCCGGAATTGGCCGGGTATCCAGAGTGGGACCTACCTGGCGGTAACTGATACTTCTTTTGAGGCGGTCAGCCGGAAGACTGAGCAGCGTATTCAACCACTGGTTAACCACCTTCTTGACAAGAAACTCATTGCTCCTGCAACACCCTATACAAAGCTCATTCCCTCGCGTCAAATGCAGGAGCGGAATCGGTTGCGCTGGTCCCGCACATTTACATCGGAGATACGTGATGAAATGCGATCGGTCATACGGGCAGGCTCCGCCCATTTCGCCATTGAACCGACGTTGTTGTACCGGTACTGCAGCGATATCCTCTCTAAAGACTCACTGCCGGTTCTCGGCGTAGAGGATTTCCCCGAAGTTTTTCGGGACGGCATTCTTACAAACGTTGTGAATAAGGATGATTCGCTCTGGTATGCTACGGTAGCGGTATTTCCTGAAGCCGTCCATCAGTGGAGTACTATTGACTCCCTTGCGAAAGAGTTTTCCGTGCTGGCGGTTAACGATGACAGCATCGGATTAAGGGTAGTTGAAATAATTAAAAACGGGTTTGTGAAATGTCTCATGTATATTCCCCTGGTGATTGTCTGTATCCTGTTTGGTATGCTGCGGGATGTCCGAGCTGTTGTAATCACCCTTATACCTATACTGCTGGCTACTGTGATAACCCTTGGCGTCATGGCACTGTTCGCTATTTCCGTAAATATTGTCACGTTGATGATCTTTGCCTTTCTTTTCGGTCTCGGTATTGATTATGCAGTACTTATGGTATTTATGGGTGTACGGGGGCTGAAAGAGGGAAAGGACTATATGCCGCATGCTGCAGCGAGTATTACTGTTGCAGCGGGTACCACCCTTGCCGGGCTGGGAATACTGGCCCTTGCACGCCACCCGGTGCTCGCGGTGCTTGGCAAGACCGGATTGATCGGCATTATCTCAAGTTACCTCTGCGCAGTGATACTGGTGCCTGTGTTGCTGAAGAAATTTGGTAAGGTTTCCGTATCTGTCAACACTTAATAATTCGTACGCTTCCTCATTTCTTTTATTCTTTTTACTTTTTTAATAATGCAGGAAAGAACGCAGGTTTTTGTCGATAGTAATATATTTCGATTAATCAAAGCAATGCAGGTACCGGTTATGAGCTCCTAAAGATTCATACTAACACATGTCGTCATCTGCAGCAGTTCTTTATCTTTAATAGCCTCTTATTCACACACAACCCCCAAAATTCACAATTCGCTCATCAACCACTGCCACCCCAAGTTGTATCTTGCATGTGCCAATAATAATCTCTTGATTTTAAGCTCTTAAATCTTATAATATTTTTTGATAATACACGGTAAAACCCGGTTGGGTGAATGAATACGCATTTTATAACCCCGTGTCCCCTGATCCGGTCGAGGGTGTGCGTGGTGCTTCGTGGCTGTAACTAGTCATGGTCCGGATGCAGGTTCTTGTATTTGAGCAGGGCCTGGTCGGTATTATACAGTCTGCGGGCCAACTCCCGTGCTATATTGAGTATAAGCATGGAAAACAGCTCTTTATCGCGCTCATAAATATCCTTGAGTATATGTCGTGGGAAAACAAGCACATCGGAATCCTCCGCCAGAATTGCAGAAGCACAGTGTTTCTGAATACCGATGATTGATGCCTCACCGACACAATGGCCGGCACCGAGTTTGACTATCTCCAGCGGCTGATCGTTATAGTTTAATACGATTTTAACCAAACCGCTCAGTAGGATAAATATCTGTGTCGCATCAGTGCCCTCTTCAATGATTATCTCTCCGGCTTTTTTAGTAACGATTTCACATTGCGAATAAATCTTTTCAAGATTTTCATCGTCAATACCGGAAAAAATGGTTACTGATTTAAGAATCGGCCACACCTTCTTCTTGTCATAGTCCATACGGTAACTCCTTAGTAAAAACCGTATAATAGTACCTTACAATGGTTATTATAAAATACGTAACCGGTTGGAGTAATCCACAAAATTTTATTGTGCCATATACTGATTGAGTTTAACAACTATCTTATGCTATTTTAATAAAGAGAAATCAAGTACCATAACTCTGACGTATTACAGCAAGTAATGAACCGTGAAAATACAAGTATATGTTCGATACCATTCGATTATGGTAATGGTAAGCGGTGAAGCATGCCCTGAATAATGTCGAGAAGAAACCGGTTTTGTTGTTCGGCCAGGGTGACGTAAAAAACAATTCGAAAGACGCAACCGATAGACTAAACGGGCATTAGTACCCTTACCATAACCGAGTGACATACTATTTCAAGGATAAACCATGGGAATATCTGCCGGAATAATCGGTATGCCCAATGTCGGGAAGTCAACTATTTTCAATGCACTCTGCTCCGGGAAAGCGGCTGCAGACAATTATCCCTTCTGTACAATAGATCCGAATACGGGGATTGTCGCAATACCCGATGATCGTCATGCACGGATAACAAAACTGCTGCCCGCCGAAAAAGTGGTCCCCGCGTTTCTTGAGCTCGTTGACATTGCTGGCCTTGTCAAGGGAGCATCGAAGGGTGAAGGGCTGGGCAACCAGTTTCTAGGCCACATTAAAAATGTCAATGCTATTGTCCATGTGGTGCGCTGTTTTGATCACGAAGATATCACCCATGTGGACGGCTCGATCGACCCGGTGCGTGACGTTGAAACGATAAATACCGAATTGATTCTCAAGGATCTCGAGACCGTGGAACGCGGCATTGAACGGATGGAGAAAGTCGCCAAATCCGGTGATCGGGAGGCGAAAACAAAAGTAGCTCTCTTCCGGAAAGCGCAGGATGCACTTGCACGGGGAAACAGAATACGAACCGTGTTTACCGATCACCACGATCTGGAGGAGTTGTATGAACTGCACCTGCTGACGGCAAAGGATGTTCTCTATGTTGCCAATATCGATGAAGATGCGATCCCCCGGGACAATGCCTATACCACCGCGCTGGAGAGTCTTGCGGAATCGGAAGATGCACAGTATATGAAACTCTGTGGCAAGATTGAAGCGGAAATTGCCGAGCTTGCTCCGGCGGATCAGAAAGAATTTCTTGACAGTCTCGGACTGGAGAAACCGGGACTGCATATACTGGCGCATAAAATTTATCGTCTCCTCGGTCTCCAGACCTTTTTTACCGCCACCCCGAAAGAGAGCAGAGCCTGGAATATCAGGATAGGTACCCATGCGGTGGAGGCCGCCGGCAAAATCCATACCGACTTTGCAAAAGGATTTATCAAGGCCGAGGTTTACACGCTGAACGATCTTGAGGAGTACCGCACTGAATCCGCACTTCGAGCGGCAGGGAAAATCCGCCAGGAAGGCAGAGATTATATTGTGCATGACGGTGATATTATTTTCTTTAAATTCAATGTGTAGCCAACGTAGAGTAAACGAAAAGATATGAAAAACAAACTGATATATTTCTGGCGCTACTGGTTCTGGCAGATAAGCAGAGTTTTTGTGTACCTGTATATCCGTCCGAAATTCAATTTCACGCTCAGCAAAGAATCTGACCCTATTCCGAAACCGCCGTTCATCATGGTTTCCAACCACGGCACCTTTTTCGATCCCTGGATTGTGGGGCACCTGAGCAGATACCCTCTGTCCATCATGAACAACGAAGAGGCATTCAGAGCACACCCGGTAACGCGCTGGTACATAAAACAGATCGGCACCTTCCCCAAGAAAAAGGGTGCCTCCGATTACAAGGCGATGAAAACCACACTGCGGAGAATGAAGCTCGGCTATCCGGTTCTGATTTTTCCCGAGGGGCAGACCACCTGGGACGGTGAAACACAACCAGTCTTTCCGGGTATCGAAAAGATTATCAAACTGACTCGTGCGCCCCTGGTCATGATGAATGTCAAGGGAAATTTCCTCAGTAAACCCTGGTGGTCGTATCACTACAGAAAGGGGCGTGTCCTGGTAACGTGTAAAGTAATACCTGCCGACAACGTCGCTTCTTTGTCACAGGAGGATATTTTAAAGCGGCTTATCATCCATATCCACAACAGCGATATCAAGGATCCGCAGAATCGGCAGGTCGCGTTCAGGGGAGAACGGTGTGCGGAAGGGCTGGAGCATTTTGTCTGGCTGTGTAAAACCTGTCGTTCTGAAGACACTCTTGTCACTGAAGGGAATACCATAACCTGCACGCACTGCGGCAGCCGGTGGACAATCGATCCCCATTGCCGCCTGACACCGGTGGATGAAAAAAGTGCTGAGATCGGCGATCTGCATGACTGGGCCAGGTGGCATAAACAAATGACTATTGATAAAATCGCCACCGCGAACGCGTCAACACCACTGACTGTGAGTAACGATGTTGTCCATTGCGAAACTGATCCGAACGGCAAATACAACGACTATGCCGCCGGCACCCTTTCATTGACTAAAGAAACATTCCAGTTTGTGAGTCGTGACGGGAACGGTTCTTTTACCTTGAAAACGGACAAGGTCTCGGATTATGTATACCAGCGTAAAGAGCTGTTTGAATGCCGAACCGAATCGGACAACTACAAATTCAGGCTTCCCGGACACAGTCCCATGAAGTGGGTCTACTATTTCCGCTATTTAAACAATTTTGAAGCCTGTGAAACGAGAGGGTACCTGTAATCCTCATCCAACTCAGTCATCGCGTCTGCCTGCGATAAAATCCTCAGTCATCTGACGAGCCTCTTCATCGGTGAACTGCTCGGGCGGATGTTTGCAGAAGAATGCCGAGGGTGAACGAAGCGCCCCGCCCTTTCCCCGGTCAAGTGCAAGTTTACAGCACCGTATAGCATCAATCGCCACCCCGGCCGAATTGGGCGAGTCCTCGACAGACAGCCGCAGCTCAATATGCATGGGCACGTCACCGAAAAGCTTTCCCTCCATACGCATGAAACAGACCTTATTGTCGTTCTGCCAGGAGACATAGTCCGACGGGCCGATGTGGATATTATCATCATCCAGGCGCTGTGCCGCAACCGACTGCACCGCTTCCGTCTTTGATATCCGTTTTGACGAGAGGCGGCTGTGGTTCAGCATATTGAGAAAATCGGTGTTGCCTCCCGTATTCAGTTGATAGGTCCTCTCCAGCTTCACGCCGCGTTTTTTAAATAGATCGGTAAGAACCCGGTGGGTTATGGTGGCGCCGAGCTGCGCTTTTATATCATCACCAATAATGGGTTTGTGTATCTCTTCAAACTTTCTCGCCCATGCCGGATCACTGGCGATAAATACCGGCATATTGTTTACAAAAGCTACTCCCGCCTCAAGGGCGCATGTTGCATAAAACTTTACAGCCTTTTCACTGCCTACCGGCAGATAATTGACCAGTATCTCCGCCTGTGCATCCCGTAATGCCGAGACAACATCTTCCCGCGTTGCCTCCTGCTCGTCAGATACCAGAAAGGTTCTCTCGTCGGGGTAGCCTTTCATATGGTCGGAATAGCCGTCCAGTACAGCGCCCATCCTGACCGTGACACCGGTCGGAGGCATGTGTTCACAGAAAACCGCAGTGCAGTTCGGTTT
The DNA here is from genome assembly GCA_964543525.1 of uncultured Fibrobacterota bacterium. GTDB lineage: Bacteria > Fibrobacterota > Chitinivibrionia > Chitinivibrionales > JANQEN01 > CBDVBE01. The sequence goes on from CAZIYW010000101.1 coordinate 9,127, forward strand.
CTCAAAGATAGCCCGATGAACATCTTTGCCGACTTTCCGCCTATCAATATCAAATGCCGCAACAACGCTGATATCAGTCGGAAGATAGCCGCCGACATCCCAATGCATTAGGCCGACAGCATCGGCACCCCGCCGCGTACGATAATATTCTATCCCCTGAAGAAGTGAACTGGCGCAGTTACCGACACCAACAACAGCAATTTTAATAGCATCCATTACGCATATCCTTTTTATAAGTATATCCGCATCACCTTTATAAGTTTAATTACTGCTTCTAAACCTCATTCATAGCAGAAAACAGATGAACACTTTTTTTATCCCGCAAAGCTAGTTGAAAACAGGATAATAAAATAACGTAAAACACCACCAATATTCTACCATTTATTAAAAGAAACCATTTTTATCACGACAGGGGGATTTCTTTTATTCCTTAACCCCCCGGGCACAATCAACAATCATCTGAATCTGATACGAGTCAACGGTTAACCGTACCTGTACATACCATTTATCCTTCTTCATCTGCTCCTTCGTTTCTATATCCTTGTCTTCCTGTTCGATACATTGATTCAGCTTTTTCAGGGTAAGGGTCTCATCACCCACTGCTGCAAGCAACTGTTTTGACAGATGAACCGTTGCCTGACTCATAGCCATCATTTTCGCCTCTACAAGATCCGGACTGTGGGCATTACCCATGGAATAGGCGGTTCCCAGATATTCAACCTCTTCAGTAAAGGTCTGATCCTGTCCCTGCTGCTCAATATAGTACCAGCTATGATTCTTGTTTATCTTTACCGCCTGTCCGTTATTAAGCACAATAGAAACATTTTCAGTCAATTCATCCGATGCATTTGATTTAAAATCCCACGTGTGATCTGCATGTAAAAAAACGACATCACCACTTTCCAGCTCAAGTATCATATCATTAGCAAACAGACCGGGCGCCGTAAGAACTATTACCATACAACACCATGCGATTGAAATACAATGACTTTTATCCATGTGCAGCTCCTTTCCCGGAAAAAAAGTGGTATGCATCATTGAAAAGCGAGCAAATACCCCTCAATAAACATATCGATATTTCCATCCAGCACTGACTGTGTATCTGACGTCTCAATATTTGTACGGTGATCTTTAACCATGTTATAGGGATGCAGCACATAGGAACGAATCTGGCTTCCCCATTCAATTTTTTTCTTATCGGCGAGTTTCTCCTGACGCTCCTTCTCTTCCTGTTCCTTGAAATACTGCCGTACCCGTGCTTTTAATAATCGGAGTGCAACTGCTCGGTTTTTAAGTTGCGAGCGCTCGTTCTGACATTGAACGACAATGTTGGTCGGGATATGGGTCATACGGACCGCGGAATCGGTCTTGTTGACATGCTGCCCGCCTGCCCCGCTGGCCCGATAGGTGTCAACCCGGATATCATCCTCAGTAATCTCATACTGATCCGTATCCTCAATTACAGGATAGGAATAGACTGACGCAAAAGACGTATGGCGACGGGCATTTGAGTCAAATGGTGATATCCGTACCAGACGGTGTACACCGCTTTCCGCTTTCAGGTGGCCATAGACATATTCACCTTCCACCTCGATAGTAACACTTTTTATGCCGGCGACATCTCCGGGTTGTATGTCATGGATAGTATACGAAAATTCTCTCATTTCCATCCAGCGGCAATACATTCTGAACAGCATGTCTGTCCAGTCATAGCTCTCCGTACCGCCGGCACCGCTGTGAATGGTAAGAATCGCATCGGCACTGTCATCTTCCCCACTCAGTTTACGGATAAATTCAAGATGATCGACATCTTTTGCGAGCTGTTCAATCTGGGGTATAAGTTCCTGGATAGTGGACTCATCATCTTCTTCAAGAGCCATCTCATATAAACTGAAAACATCTTCGGACTCCTGATGAACCTTTTGCCATGGCTCGATGGTCCGCTTTAAATCTTTTATCCTTTTAAGAGTTTTTTTTGCGCTTGATGCAGTACTCCAGAATTCCGGATCGTGAGTCACCTTCTCAAGAGCGGTTACCTCTTTGACCTTTTTATCAATGTCAAAGATACCTCCTGAGGTTCTCCACCCGCTCCTGCAAATCATGAATCTGCTCAGGGCTGCCGGATGATTCGTTCATACAATTAAGCTCTCCCGTGATGAGATGAAATGTATGGCACCCTCTTTTGTATCACTGTCGGGTGTACTCCGGATTATTCCACTTTTTGCCGGAAAACGAACAAGTAGTAAAGCGTATTAAATATACATTATGATAGGTAAAAATGGGCGACAGAGTATTTACTCCGTTCGGGCAATTACCGGAACGCTTGCTTTGTCTGTCAATCTACACCCAATCGAATCTACTCGTGAGGCTCCGGGTTAATTATAGAAAGAAGTACCTTATCGAGTTCCTGAATTTTATAGGGCTTTTCTACTGAGCCGCTGAAACCGAATTTCCGGTAATCAGACATGACCGAATCATTAGGAAAACCGCTTGACACAATACCTTTCGTATCAGGATCGACGGCAAGCAGTTGTTCCATCGCCGTGGTGCCGCTCATACCGTCGGGAATATGCAGATCCATGATAACGGCATCGAAGGGTTCCTGCTCCTGCAGAGCCTTCGTGTATATATCAATTGCCTGTTGTCCATCACTGCAGGTAGCAACAGCCCAGCCGACGTTTTCAAGGAGACCTTTCACCGCGGTTCTGATCACCTCATCATCATCCATCAGGAGTATTTTCCCCTTTTTACTGCTGCCCGCATCACTGTTCATCTTCTTCAACCTCCTCCTCTTCACATACTGGTAAATAAATAGTGACGGTCGTTCCCTTTCCCTCTTCGGAAGAAATGGTTATATAGCCGTTATGTTTTCGAATAATAATATAGGCACGGGACAAGCCAATCCCCGCACCTTTAATTTTGGTACTGAAAAACGGATCGAAAATCTTAGGTAAATGTGTCCGGGCAATACCATGCCCCTCATCAGTGACTGCAACTTTGACATACTCTCCCGGTTCAAGGGGAATTTTATGCTGTTCGGTAAGGGTGACATTCTCTGCGCTGCAGGTAATGGTTCCTCCCTTCGGCATGGCGTGCTCCGCGTTGCGTATAATTATGGCAAAGACCTGATCTATCAACCCCCTGTCAACTTCCACCCATTTGAGATCCGATGAAAAGTTAAGACGATAATCTATCGGGGAGTCGCTTAGCAGAAACCCGATTGAATCCTCAATGATTTCCTGTATCGAAACTTTACCGGCTATAATCTGCTGTTCATGCGAGAATACGATTAATTGTTTGGTCAGCGCACTGGCTTCAAAGGCGGCCTTCTCCGCCTCCTGAAAGAAAGCATAGGCCTCACTCTCCTTTGCAACATGCATCTTTGCAGCGAAAAGATTGTTCATGACATTTGAGAGTACTTTATTAAAATCACCGGCTATCCCGCTTGCCAGCTCGCCAATGGATTCAAGTCTTCTGGCCCTGAACAGCTCTTCTTCCATCTGGTTTGATTCGGTGCAGTCACGCATAACAAAGACCACACCCACCACAGTCCCGTCCTTATCCCTGATAGGCGCACCGCTGTACGAGATGTCCCGTGAAACGGTATCCCGTGAAATCAGCGTTGTATCCCCCCTGCTCGAAATGACCGTTCCTGTGGAGACAACTGCACCAATGGGATCAAAACACTCAGACGAGCTACCGTCACGCTCTATCCGAAAAGCCTCTTTAAACATCATGCCGACTGTCTGAACAACCGGAATACCGCACAACCTGGCAGCCACCCTGTTAAGCATTACAATCCTGCCGGTCGTATCGGTAGTCACCACCCCGTCACCAATGGATTGAAGGGTAACGGCGAGACGCTCCTTCTCTTCAAAGAGCTCCTTATTCGCTTCCTTTAACTGTTTCGTCCGCTCCTTTACCCGTTTCTCCAGATCCATCTTTGCCATTTTCAGCTCTTTGGCCTGGGTAACCTCATCCGTGATATCCTCAATTATTGCTTCCACGCCGTCAACAGTACCGTGCATATCCTTTTTCGGGGTGAAGAAAATTTTACAGTACGTTTCCTTATTATCTGCGGAGATACAAATACATTCGGACAGAACCTTCTCCCCGGTTTCAAGACACTGTTGGAATGCTCCTGCGAAACCAGCTTTATGGAATTGTGGTATCGTTCTTATCCTGGAACCTTTTATACCGGAAATATCAGATATTCCCAGCATAGTTAACAGCTCCTGGTTGGCGTCAATAACCTTACCGTCCTTATCAATGGAAAAAATTCCCAGCGGCGCATTTTCAACCAGAAGCCTGAAACGTTCTTCGCTTAGATACTGTCTTTCAATAGCCCTTTTTTCTTCCGTGCAATCTCTGGCAATACAGGTAATACCAATTAACTCATTTCTATTATCATAGATCATCGATACCTGCAGGAGTACCGGTATTTTTTTGCCATACCTCGTGATCAGCGTTGATTCAACATTTTCTCCGATGAATGGGGTCGTATGCTCCTTGCCGGAGAATCGACTAATCATATCATCGAGACTCTTATTAAACTGCGGCATGATTTCTTTTATCGGCATACCGAGGAGGGTATCCTCATCATACCCGGTCATAGTAATCGCCGCAGGATTGACCTGCTCAATATTACGATCTATACCTATCAGGAGAATGATATCGGACAAGGTATCTATTATGGTATCCGCCGTGGTGTCGGAATCGAATATTAAAAGTTGATGCTTCAATATGCCATACCCGATAAAACTGCATGCAAGCAGATACGACGGAGGAACAAGTGTCGGCGAAGATATGTTGATAAAGGGGAGAAACGCTTTTGTTGAAAAAGCAAAGAATGAGCCGAACAATAAACCCAGGAACACATACCACACCCGCTTTTTTCTGTCGATATCATTCACTTTTTTATAGTACCTGTAGCATATCAGGATGGTAAATAGTACCAGGACGAGGCTCCAGAGAGTGCTAATAAGAAATACTACATTCGTCGATTTATTAATATCCCATCCCCAGGCCTCTTTAACAGGCTGCCCCGTAATGTAGCCGGTCGATTGATCAATTAACAAGAAGATAACCGCCGGTATATATATTAACAAATAGGCACGTCTTCTTCTCAAATATTCAAATTTCTCAGTAAAAGCCAGTATAAAATGGCATGCAACCGCCAGGGTAAACACCCAGCTGATGGAAAGATGCAACCATAACCGGGCCTGCTCAAAGGATACCGCATTTCTGAGATTGAAATCAACAAACCCTTCATAGGCCATAAACAAGCAGAGTAACATGAATAGTATAGTAACTCTGTTATGTGGACTGCGCTGATATACCAGAAGCCCCAACAGCAGGAGTAATATGCCGGATATAAGTGATACCAGTGCTAAGGGATTCATTTCCTGTATGCTTTACATTACCTGATTCATAATAATTTAGTAATACCCTGTTTTCAGGGTGCGTTTTTATTGTATCATTCAATAACTGTTTTGTCAAAGCAATGACGATCACGATATTTTTCAGGATTTTAATAGTTTCATTATACCTCTTATGCAGCGTGAGATTTTAAAAGGATACCTGTCTTTACGGTATGTTCCTGAATACCCTTTGACTGTATGAAAGTGCGATTTTCTGCCGGCTTGACAGTAAATACATCAGTATGCAGTAGTATGCCTTCTTGCACAAATTGTTATCGGGTGTTATTTTTCGATAACCAGTCCATGACTGTGTGAAAGGTCTCTGTTTAATCGAGCAGACACTATTATATGAAAGCAATGTATTTCTCTGTTTACGAACAAAATCTATATTATGTACTTTAATAATAAATAATTTAAAAACACGTAATAATCGTATATGGCATTCAGTAAAATACTCATAATAATTCCCACGTATAATGAGCGGGAAAATATCATTCTTCTTGTACCGGAAATTCGGAAAAAACTTCCCGAAGCTCATATACTGGTAGTAGACGATTCTTCTCCGGACGGAACCTCACAGAGTGTTACCGAACTCTCACAAACCATCGACAACCTTTTCCTTCTGGTACGGGAGAAAAAGGAGGGACTGGGTCGTGCCTATATTGACGGTTTCCGGTGGGCGCTGAAACGCGATTACGAGCTTATCTTTGAGATGGATGCTGATTTTTCCCACAGCCCCGATTATCTTCCGGACTTTCTCAACGCAGCGGAGCAGGCTGATCTGGTTATCGGTTCACGGTACATATCAGGGGTTAATGTAATTAACTGGCCAATGAGCCGTTTGCTTCTCAGTTACTTTGGCAATATTGGCGCACGATTGATAGCCGGTGTACCGGTAAAAGATTGTACCGGCGGATTTAAATGCTTTAAAAGCCATGTGCTTCGCAGTATTAATCTCAACCGGGTCGGCTCTTCAGGGTATTCATTCCAGGTTGAAATGAACTATCATGTATGGAAACTGGGTTTTAACATTGTTGAAATACCGATTGTTTTTACCGACAGGAAGCTGGGTGTCTCAAAAATGTCAACTAAAATAGTACGTGAGGCCCTGGTTCTTCTCTGGAAACTGCGGTTTATGTCCATTTTTTTTAAGAGGAAACGATAAGTGTCTACACAGAACAGTAGACCCCTTGTTTCAATCATTATTGTCAATTATAAAGTTCCGGACGAAATCTGCCAGCTGCTCCGATCCGTGCAAAAAGCCGATCTGTCTGATCAGACCGAGGTTATCATTGTCGATAACGCTTCCGACGACAATTCACAGAGGATAGTGACCGATGCATTCCCCGGAACTACCTGGATTGCATTAAAGAATAATATCGGTTTCGGCAAGGCCTGTAATGTCGGTTCACAGAGTGCGCAGGGTACCTATCTGCTTTTTATCAATCCGGACACGCTTATCTCCGAAAACACCCTTCGTGTTTCAGTTGACTTTCTTGCATCACATCCTGAGGTCGGTATTATGGGGCCGAAGATAATAGAGCCGGACGGTTCGTTTCAGATGCAGTGCCGGAGAAGTTTTCCAACCCCGTTCAATGCCTTTGCCCACTTTACCGGTCTGAGCAGGCTGTTTCCAAAGAGTCCCCGGTTCGGTCAGTACAAGCTGAACCATATCAATCCCGATACCAGCATGGAGGTCGACGCGGTTTCCGGATCATTCATGTTTTTACGGCACGAACTGTTCAAAGATCTCGGGGGATTTGACAAGGCCTTCTTCATGTATGGTGAAGATCTTGATCTCTGCGCCCGGTGTCGCCGGCTGGGATACAAGGTATGGTACAACTCTGAAACTCAGATTGTCCACTTCAAGGGTAAAAGCAGCACCAAGAATGCCATTCGGGCACGAATTGCTTTCTGGGAAGCTATGATAATATTTTCCAAAAAATACCGCCACTCATACGGTGCCTTTTTCCCGGGATGGTTTCTGACAATAAATATCCTTATTCTCGGTGGTCTGAATATTGCCACGATCCTGTTCAAGTCCTTTGCCGCCTGTTTTATTGATCTTATATTTATCAATGTCACCCTCTGGGCTATCGTTACCGCACGATATCATTTTCTGCCGGCAGGCGTCCCCTACACTAAAAGTCAGGTGCATCTGTGGATTGGTATGCATATAATCATGTCGATCTGTTTTCTTATTGCCTATGTTTACCAGGGTATTTACTCGTCGGAACGATATACAAAACGAAATGCATTTATTGCCGGTTTCCTTGCGTCAATACTTTTTTTCACGGGAGTCTTTTTTATCAAAGCAATGGCGTTTTCCCGTATGTCCTTTGCGCTGTCTGCAATCTGCATTCCCCTCGTTCTTGTCGGGTGGCGTATGGTACTACCCCGGATTGTTACCAGCGTTAAGGGGTGGGTGTTTACAACAGGCAAGGTTATTATCCTCGGCAACGGTCCGGTAGCCGCCAGGCTGATAAAGGAAATCGAGCTGGATAAAACAGCACGTATCGCCGGCATCATCTGGCCGTCAGACGATAGTGAAACCATGCCCGGTGAATTTGAAGGGTATCCCGTTTTAGGAAAAATAAATGAGTGCCGACAGATCCTCGGACGGCAGAAGGCGAATCTGCTGGTAATAGCAACGACTGAATCATGGTATTCGGCGTTAATAGAGGCGTTGGCGTTTTCCCATCTCAGACATCTTACTATTCGATGGGTCCCCAATGAACTTTTCGAAACCCCCGCAGAACAATTGCCTGCCACAATTCCTTTGAATGATTTTTCCGTGTAATCGTTATCAAAAAAGGAAAAAGATTTAAAAGAGTTAGAAGATTTAGAGATTATTATTGGTTCATGCAAGATAGAACTTGAGGGGGCAGTGATTGATGGACGAATAGTAAATTTTGGGTGATATTCGCGGATAAGGGACTTTTAAAGATGAAGATCTGCTGCGAATGACGACAGATGGTATCATGAATCTTTGGCAGCTCACTACCGGTACCTGCATTGCTTTGATTAATCGAAATATAATACCATCGACAAACACCCGCGTTCTATCTTTCATTAAAAAAAACAAAAAAGATTCCCTGACATGCAGAATAGAGTAAAAGAGAGTATAAAACATTTCTGGTTAAATAATTTTCCGTGACTCCAGATAAAACCGTTTCTCTTCAGCTTCACCCAGGGAGAATGCCTTGCGCGGCAGTGCACCGTTGAGGATCACCGTTTTAAAGAGGTCGTTTTTGGCAATCGGCGGAAGAAAAAAACCGACGGTATCCGGCTGCGACGCCAGCGAATGCACCGTTTCTCTGCCGTGAATGTAGTCAATGACTACACCCTCAGTATCCGCCAGGTATTCGTCAAGAAATGCCTGCAGGCTTTCCACGGCAAGAAGGTATGAAGGGTGCTGTATAACTATCGACCCGTATCCCTCTTTTGTTATGAACGGTATGGTATGGCTGCGTTCACTATACGCGCCATTTTCAGGCGCCACTTCACTTTGAGAAGGCTTGATAAAAGAAAATTCCGATCCTGCATCGGTGAAAAACGACTGCATGCGGCCAATCATGTGGTTGACGTTACAGTTAAAAACCACTCGGTGGATCGGGGTAAAAACGAGCCCGTCATCATGGAGGTTCACCAGCTCAACCAGTGCATATCGTGCCGGATGGTTCATGATGGCGGTGGTGTCCTGAGCGTCTGCCTTGATCGTTTCCCACAGTGCCTTTGCAGTCGCAAAAGAATGATTGCCGTCACCCATGGCATACAGCAGAACGCCTTCGTCTGCTACCGAATATCGCTCACTGAAGAAATCCGGATCGGCAAGCCGCTCGAGATTGTGTGCAATACGCTGTATAATAGTTTCATCGTCGATATGCCGGCCCGTTAAATGACCGCCGTTTTTCATAAGGTCAAAATCATATACCTTTTTCAGATTGCCGGTAAACAAAGGCTCGATCACTGTTTTTTCGGGATCGTCAATAAGCACCAGAATATGGGGAATCTCAAGAGGTGCGTTTTTGCGGATTCGTATCCGGGGATGCAGCCGGTTGATAATGGTCCCTTCAGTAGCGCGAATGAGCGTATGAGAGCCTTCGGTATACTCATACCGCTCAAGATCCAGGGCAACAATCAGCCCTTTCCGTGACCCGGCATTGACCGTTTTCCGGTCAGTAAGAATAAAGCCCGGTTTCTGCGGAACCAGAATAGCCTTTTGTATATATTCCAGCATGCATCGGTTAATGCGGTCAATACGCTCCTGTTCGTCGGGCGAATCCAGGTATACCTCGGGAAGGATAAGGTTGAGAGTTGAGGGACTGTCACCAACAAAGGAAGATACTTCCTCCCAGTACTCAGGCTGTGAGGTATACTGGTCGCAGGCAATGACCGACCATCTGGTCAGGTCAATTGAAGGGTTGGGAAGAAGAATGTGCGGGACATGCAGCCCGATAGTATCGAATGTCATGGGTTGTACCGTATTCTATTGTTTGTTGTTATACGTTTTTTAATTTACGATTGATGTAAAATATACGTATTTGAACACAGGAGAGAGAGACTTAAGTATACTATTTCCCCTGATCTGCTAATAAACATTGCCACAAGGACCCAAAGTCACGAAGAAATACAGGGAATGTCTGCTAATTTCCTGTTAAAAACCGTTCAGGGTATATTATCTTGGGAATACGACTTTATTCCTTCATGTTATTATAAATCCCGTGATTATAATTAGACTTGTTGCATAATTAAAATTAACATGAAAAATATGCTGTTTATACTTAAAAAAAGGCACTTTTTAATCCTAAAAACAAATTATGCAACAACTCTATTAATAAAAAATGTTTATACGTCGTGTTGTGAATAATGGGAATTCTTTAAATCAAACAAAAATTGTCGTGAAGACTGAATAAAAAAATGAGCATGAATTCCGTTACCGATTCCTGCGGGTTATACAGTAAAATCAAGCGATCCGGTGTATGTACTCCTCTTTATTAAACAAAAACGGAGAACATTCCAGAAAACACTTTTTGAAAAAAAGTTGATCGCACAATTGCTACACGATTAATTTGATATACCATGACATCA